>CAJCIO010000075.1 GCA_903970465.1 Gammaproteobacteria bacterium | reverse complement strand
AAGCGCATATGCCGCTCTACCAATCGTGCGCGGCGCTGGGCCGGGCTGACCGCGACGAACCACAGATCATCGAAGCACTGGGCGACAGGCGCCCAGCCACCCTCTGACAGGAGCAGATAATTGCCTTCGCTGATCACCAGCGGCACTTCGGCCGCCACCGGGATCGCGCCGGCCAGACTTTCCTCGATGCTCCGATCAAACAGCGGTGCATACACGGTTTCGCCCGGCTGCTGTGCCTTGAGGCGGTGCAACAACGCCAGGTACCCCTGTACATCGAAAGTATCCGGTGCGCCTTTGCGCTCAGCGCGTCCCAGCCGCGCGAGCTCTCGATTGGCCAGGTGAAAACCGTCCATGGGCACCACCACCGCTTGCTCGCCCAGCGCCTCGGCGAGCAACTGTGCCACTGTCGATTTGCCTGAGCCGGGCGTACCGGCAATCCCCAGCAAGCGCCGCCCGCCGCTGCGAATCATCATCCGCGCCCGGTCGATCAGACCCTTGGGCAGTTGCGGCAAGGCCGCGGCAGTTTGCGTCATGTGATGGCTCCGATTGCTGTTGGTGTGCCGGTATGACAACGGCAAACGCGATTTGCTGCTTGCGCGGGGCAGGGAATTTATTGGCCACTTATGCGTACTAACAACTGTTACAGGAAATTTCAGAGCGGTCTGCGAAGGCTCTAATGCAGGCTGTCCAATAACATCGGGCCAACGGGATGACCCCATGACGACATACAACAACGTCGCAACTGAAGTAAAACGCCGCCCCGGGCTGGTGATCGGCATCGCCGTCATCGCCGCCCTGGGCGGCCTGCTGTTTGGCTATGACACCGGCATCATCGGCGTGGCACTACTAGGTCTGGGCAGGGAGTTCGCCCTTGACGACACCCTCAAGCAACTGGTCACCGGGGGGATCATCTTTGGTGCCTTGTTCGGATGCCTGGGCAGCGGGCCGATCTCCGACCACTTCGGTCGGCGTCGCTCGATCATTCTGGTGGGCATCGTCTTCGCCCTGGGTTCGTTACTGTCGGCGGTATCGCCCAGCGTACCGGTCCTGATCCTTTCGCGCTTTCTGCTGGGCCTCAGCGCCGGCAGTGCGACGCAGATCATCCCGGTGTACATCGCCGAGGTCGCTCCGCCGGAGCATCGCGGCAAGCTGGTGGTGTTGTTCCAGTTCATGGTGGTGTTCGGCATTACCGTCGCCTACTTCACCGGTTTCGGCCTGGGCGATCACTGGCGCTGGATGTTCGGCCTGGGCGTGGTACCGGCGATCATTTTGCTGCTGGGCATGACCGTGCTGCCTGAAAGCCCGCGCTGGTTGCTTGTCAAATCCCGTGAGGCGGAAGCGCTGGCAGTATTGCGCAGTGTGCGCAGCAGCGATCAACAGGCCAGCAACGAACTGGAGGAAATCAAGACCATCAGCCTCAAGCAGCCCGAAGGCGAGTGGCGCGATCTGGCGAAGCCGTGGATCCGCCCGGCACTGCTGGTCGGGGCATGTATCTCGATGTTCTCGCAGATTACCGGCAACAACGCGTTGATCTACTACGCGCCGACCATCCTCACCCAAGCCGGGTTTTCCGATCAGGTGGCGGTACTGGCGACCGGCAGCAGCACCGTGCTGATCGTGTTGATGACAGTGGTAGGCAGCTGGCTGGTGGACAAATATGGCCGCCGCCGTTATCTGCTGTGGATGATCCCAGGCTCGATCATCGCCTTGGGGCTGATGGGCTACTTGTTCATGGGCGCAGGCCCGACCACTGACACCCAGCGCTGGGTGGTGGTCGCTTGTCTGGCGGCCTACCTGATGCTCAATTGCGGCGGCTTCGGGGTGTGTATCTGGCTGATCAATGCCGAAGTCTATCCACTGTTCGTGCGCGGCAAGGGCGCTAGTGTCGGGGCGTTCAGCCACTGGTTCTTCGATTTGATCGTGACCCTGACCACCCTCAGCCTGGTGACCTGGTTGGGCGTCGCATACACGTTGTGGCTGTACACCGGGATTTCGCTGCTGTCGCTGATTTTCATCTACCGCTACGTGCCCGAGACCATGGGCAAGAGCTTGGAAGAGATCGAGCATGCGCTTCGCGAGAAGCGGTTTTATCCGTATCAACAGAAGTGAATGACCGGTAGCGAGAGGGCTTGCCCCCTCGCTACCGGCTATGTCAGCCGTGCGTAGTCAGCTGATTGGCGAACTGGCCGATGGCATCCACCACTTTGCGCGCCCCATCTTGAATTTCGACGATGAGCCCACCGGCCTGGTCGGCCAATTCCTTCCCTTCGCCCGCTTGCCGCTTGCCGATGTCGATCAGGCCCACCGCAGTGGCCGCCAACGCCTGGTTCTGTTGGACCACCGCGGTGATCTCTTCGGTGGCCTTGCTGGTACGCGACGCCAATTGACGAACCTCATCAGCCACCACCGCGAAACCTCGCCCTTGCTCACCGGCACGAGCCGCTTCGATGGCCGCATTGAGCGCCAACAGGTTGGTCTGTTCGGCAATGCTGCTGATGGTCTTGATGATGGTGCCGATCAGTTGCGACTGGTTGTCCAGCGCCGCGATGCCTTCAACGGCCTGATCCATGCAGGCCGCCAGCTGGCTCATGACCGCGACGGTCTGCTTGACCACTGCGGCGCCGTTCTGCGCGTTGGTGTCGGTGTCCTTCGAGGTGCCGAAGGCGATATTGGCCGCTTCGGCCACCGCGATGTCACGGTTGACCTGATCGGTGATCACCGTGGCGAACTTGACGACTTTGTAGAGTTTGTCGTGGGCATCGAACACGGGGTTGTATGAGGCTTCGAGCCACACCACATGGCCGTTCCGGTCGATCCGCTTGAAACGGTCGGCGATGAATTCACCGCGGCGCAGTTTCTCCCAGAATGCCTTGTAACCTTGAGAGTTGTATTCTTCGGGCTCGCAGAACAGCTGGTGGTGCTTGCCCTTGATCTGGTCGAGTGAGTAGCCCATGCCTTGCAGAAAGCGATCGTTGGCCGTGAGCACTTCGCCGTCGAGGTTGAACTCGATCACTGCGGTAGAGCGCAGTAGCGCCTTGATCAGGCTTTCGTCCTCGCGGGAGCGCTCGATAGTGCGGGTCAGGTCGCTGCAATACATCGAGTAATGACGGACCACGCCGCTGCTGTTCTTTATCGGCTGCACCACCGCGCGCAGCCAGGCTTCTTTGCCGTTGCCACGCAGCAGGCGCACCGCGCCGCTATGATGCTCGCCACGGGTCAGGGCGGTTTTGACCCGCTTGTAGATATCGTCATTCTTCAGGTAGGCGGGCACCAGCTCTTCGACATGCTTGCCCACCAGGCTGCCTGGGGAGTAGAGCATTTCCTTCTCGAAATTGGCGTTGGCAGACTCGATCCGGCCCTGTGGGTCCAGATACAGCGCAAGCATCTCGCTGTCGAGGCTGTCGCGGACCTGCTCGACCGACGATAGCTCCTCGCGCAGCGCTGCCAGTTCCTGTTTCAAATGCTTGTTGAACATCGCCCGAGCCCAGCCTGTGATTTTAGGATTATCACTGCATCGGCATGGGTGAGCGGGACTTGAGCGGCGGACGCACTGATTTGCGCCCCATTTTCAGGCCCTCGATCGATCACCCCGTCTGCACCTGCGACAACGGCCTGGCCACCTCTTCGAGCGACTTGCGTTCAGCCGCCACACCCCATACTCCCTGCACCACGCCTGCGATGATCATCAGTGCCGCGCCGATCAAATAGCCGATGAATACGTTCATGCGGTCGTGGCTTTCGATCAGCTCACCAAACAACGAGGGGCCGACGATCCCGCCCAGGCCGGTGCCGAAGGCGTAGAACACGGCGATGGCCAGGGCGCGGATTTCCAGCGGGAAGGTTTCGGCCACGGTCAGATAGGCAGAGCTGGCCGCTGCGGAGGCGAAAAAGAAGATCACCATCCAGGCGATGGTCTGCTGGGTCACGTTGAGTATTTCCTGCTGGAACAGATAGCCGCTGATGGCCAACAGCACGCCGGACAGCGCGTAGGTGCTGCTGATCATCACCCGCCGACCGATAACATCGAACAGTCGGCCCAGCAGCAACGGCCCGCAGAAATTGCCCAGGGCAAACGGCAACACGTACCAGCCGATGTGCTCGGAGGGCACGTTGTAGAAATCGGTGAGCACCAGCGCGTAGGTGAAGAAAATCGCGTTGTAGAAAAACGCCTGGGCGGTCAGCAGTGTCAGGCCCACCAGAGCGCGCTGGCGGTGGACCACGAACAGGCTGGTGAACACCTCCTTGAGCGGCGTGTGATCACGGGCACGCAGACGCAGAGGCTTTTCGGTCATCGGCGGGATCTCGATGCCGCGCTCGCGGTAGTGCTTCTCGATGTTTTCGACGATGCGCGTGGCCTCTTCAGGCTGATTGTGAATGATCAGCCAGCGTGGGCTCTCGGGCACCCACAGGCGCATCAGCATGATCACCAGGCCCAGCACCGCGCCGATACCGAAACACAGGCGCCAGCCCAGGTCGCCGCCGACGTTGGCGGGATCGAGCAGGATGATCGAGCCAAACGCCCCGAGCGCGGCGCCCACCCAGAAGGTGCCGTTGATGGTCAGGTCGACCCAGCCACGGAAACGCGCCGGGGTGAACTCCTGAATCGTCGAATTGATTGCTGTGTATTCACCGCCGATGCCGGCACCGGTCAGAAAGCGGAACAGCAAAAAACTCCACAAGCTCCATGAAAACGCCGTCAGCGCGGTGGCGCCGACGTACAGGAACAGTGTGATGAAGAACAGTTTGCGCCGGCCCAGGCGGTCGGTCAGCCAGCCAAAAAACAGCGCGCCGAGCACTGCTCCCGCGATATAGACCGCGCCGGCCAGGCCGATGTCGGCATTGCTCATGTGCAGCGCGGGGCTGCTTTTAAGTGCGCCGGAGACCGAACCCGCCAGTGTCACCTCCAGGCCGTCGAGCAGCCAGGTGATGCCCAAGGCGAACACCAGCAAGGTATGAAAGCGCGTCCAGGGCAGTCGATCGAGGCGCGCGGGCAGATCGGTTTCGTAAATACGGTCTTCGGCGGTGTCCGTATCGCTGGCGGCTGGCGACAGTGGGTGGGTGCTCATGGCAACTCCTTTTGTTATTGGGGCAGGCCCATGACAATGGAGTCGTTGCGTTTGCAATCGGTTCAAACGGCGGTGTGGTCGGACTGGAAGAACAGGCGGGTAAAACCCGGCAAACCCAGTGAACGCTGAAGCAGTCGGTGCGGATGCAGCCGGAATTCCTTATGGCCTACGTCTTTCTCGCCGCTGGCCACGGCCACCTGGGAGATAAAGCCGCCGCGCGCGAGGCGATTGGGTCGTTCCAGACCGTTTCGGACGTGGATTTTCACG
>CAJCIO010000074.1 GCA_903970465.1 Gammaproteobacteria bacterium | reverse complement strand
GGTTTGCGGGAGCGAGATCGGGCAGCCGGAGTTTGGGTCATTGGTACACTTCTGCAAGGCTGAAATACGAGGCAGGCACACAGCAAGGCCCGCGAACAGGATGGAGATTAGGCAAGAATTGTGCAGGAAATATGGAGGGGGTGGTGGGCCTCACGGAAGCGGGCTGAATGGGCCGACCTCTTCGCGGGCAAGCCTTGCTCCCACAAGTGCTCGGCTCAGGCACTGTGAGCATTGTGGGAGCAAGGCTTGCCTGCGAAGACGTCAGCAGCCTTGCATGAATACCCCTGACAAAACGCTTACTGCGGGCAACCCATGGCAGGGTTATCGGCCCACTGCCGCGCCGTCCCGGCAATGCGCGCTGCCAGACCGCCGATGGCTTTCTGATGCGCCAGCACCAGGCTGTTCAGATCGACCCCGGCGTTCTCCTTGACCACACTGGCGCAGGTAAGGGTCGTGCGCTTGCTATCGTCATTACCGCGGCGGCTCAGGCTCCACACCACGTCCACCAAGGCGTACTGCCCCGGCACGCTATCGAAACGGCGCACATCAGCCTGCAACGACACCACCGGCTGCCCGGCATTTTTCGGCAAGCCTGCCAGGTCACGAACGCCCAGTTGGCGCTCCATCTGTGCCGCCAGAGCATCGTGGAACTCGTCCGCCAACGGCGCGCCCCAGCGTTCGTTATCAAGGATGGCCAACCGGCCCTGATCCTGGCGCACCACCAGTTGCGGCTGGTCAACCTGCACCGGCATGCGCACGGTCAGCAGCTCGAACTGAAAGTCGGCAGGCGCCCCGACCTTTGGCGCCGACTCACTCGTCGGAAGCAGCGTGTAGTAATGAGTGGCTGGCGACGTACAGGCCGCCAATCCCAATGTGGTGCCCAGCAGCAGAGAGCGCAGCATCATGGTTTGGTTTCCGACTGAATATCACGAGAAGACGAGCCACTGGAGCGATAGGCGTCCGGCGAGCCTTCACTCACCCGTCCGCGAATCAGCGATTCCGGATGGCGGCCGAGGTAATCGGTGAGCACCCGTACCGAACGCACGGTGCGTTGTACTTCGTCCATGGCCTGGCCGATCTGCTGACGCTGCGGCGAATCTTCACCCAGCGTATCGGCGGCGGCGGCCATGGTCTTGCGCGTTTGCGCCATGGTGTCCGCCAGCTCCGGCAGCACCTGGCCGTTGAAACGGTTGAGGGTCTTGCGCATTTCGCCGAGGCTGCCGTTGAGGTTATCGGCTATCTGCTCGATCGGCAGTTTGCTGATCTTGTCGACCATCGCCTGCAATTGTTCCTGCAACTTGTCGAAGCTGCCCGGCGCGGTGGGGATTTCCAAGGGTCGCGCAGACATATCGAAGTTCACCGGCGCTACCTTGGGCAGGAACGCCAGGGAGATATACAACTGCCCGGTCAGCAGGTTGCCGGTGCGCGCCTGAGCCCGCAAGCCATGCTTGACGAACTCCGAGAGCATCTTGGCGGCCTGCGCATCTTCGTTGCCCTTGCCGGCAATCTCCGCCAGCTTGTCGTTGGCTTTGCCGAGCCGATCCGGGAAGATCACCGCGCCGACCATGGTCGGGAAGGTCTGGGTCTTGGCATCGTAATCGAGGTCGATGGATACCACGCGCCCCAGGTTGACCCCCAGGAATTCAACTTGCGAACCGACCGTCAGGCCTCGCAGCGACTGGTCGAAGCGCATGCGGATATAGCGCGGCGTACCGTCCGGGGGCGCCAGTGCGCTTTGCTGGTCGGCGAACAGATCGAACTTGGTCATCTCCGCTGCTTGCTTCTGGTCGGGGTTGTACTTGGGCTCAACGAACGCCACGCCGCCGGACACGATCGAGGACACCGACTGGGTGTTGACCTTAAGGCCATCGGCGCCAAGGCTGATATCCACGCCGCTGGCGTTCCAGAAGCGGGTATTGGTGGTGACGAATTCGTCATTGGGCGAATTGACGAACACTTCGATATCGACGCCCTTGCCGTCCTGGCTCAAACCCACCTGTACCACCTGGCCGACCTGAATGCGCCGGTAGTAGACCGGCGAGCCGATGTCCAGCGAACCAAGGTCGTCGGCGTGCAGGCTGAAGCGCTTGCCGCGCTGGCCATAGGTGATGGGTGGCGGAATTTCCAGGCCGCGGAAATCGCCGCGCGTCTCTTTCGAGGCGCCAGGGTCGGCGCTGATAAAAGCCCCCGACAGCAAGGTGTCGACGCCCGAAATCCCCTGGGCACCGATGCGCGGGCGCACTACCCAGAAGCGCGAGTCCTCGGTGGTAAAGGACTTGGCCGAATCCTTGAGCTCGATGGTCGCGACCACGCGGTTGCGATCCTCGCTGAGGGCGATGGCCGTCACCTGGCCGATGACCACGTTCTTGTACTTGACCTGAGTCTTGTTGGCTTCGAGCCCTTCGGCCGTCTCGAAACTGACGGTGATCCTGGGGCCGGCCGACAGCGAGTTGTGCACCACCATCGACAGGCCGATCACGGCCGCCACGATGGGCACCAGCCACACCAGGGAAACGTTGAAGCGACGCCGACGAACGTCGGGATTGCCCGGCGTGCGGGAAGGATCAGCAATGGGTTCAGACATCTTCAACCTCTGCGTCCCAGATCAGCCTGGGATCAAAACTCATGGCTGCCAACATGGTCAGCACAACGACGAAACCAAAAAACAGAATACCCAGGCGCGGCTCGATGGTGCTCAGCGAGCGGAACTGCACCAGCGCCGCCACCAACGCCACCACCAGCACGTCGAGCATCGACCAGTAGCCGATCAGCTCGATGAAACGGTACAACCGCGAGCGCTCGCGCATCGCCCACTGGCTACGCCGTTGAACGGTTACCAGCAGGGTACCGAGGACCATGAACTTGATGCAGGGCACGGCCACGCTGGCGACGAAAATCAATACGGCGATGTCCCAGGACCCGCCATGCCAGAATTCGATCACGCCGCTCATGATGGTGTTCTCGGCGCCACTGCCGAACAGATCGGTGTACATCACCGGCAGCAGGTTGGCGGGAATATAGAAAATCATGCCGGCCAGCAGCAGTGCCCAGGTGCGCGTGAGGCTGTTGGGCTTGCGCGGGTGCACGCTGGCATCACAGCGCGGGCAGCGATGGGTCCCCTCGGCGCAGGCCAGACCGCAGGTATGGCAAAGGGTCAGGCCGAGGTCGGCGGCGATAGGCGGCTGACTCATTGATCGCTGTCCTCGAGCTCTGTCCATAGGCGTCGAATGCTTTTGCCGGATATCAGGATGATCAACACGGTGAGCATCGCCAGCGCCCACAGGCCCAGTCCGGGATGCACGCTGAGCATGCCACCGAGCTTGACGATGGCCACCAGAATGCCCAGCAAGCACACCTCGAGCATGCTCCATGGGCGCAGTTGTTCGAGGGTACGCATACAGGCCTTGAAGCCCGGTGCGCGCAGGCCGACGTTGGCGTAGCTGAGCAGCCAGCACAGCAGCAGGATCTGCAGGCCCGGAGCGAGAATGATGCACAGGCCGGCCACCGCCGCGATCAGGCTGATCTGCCCTTGGGCCAGCGCCTCTACCGACTGCCACAGCGTCGCAGCGTTGGCCAGGCCCTTGAGGCTGATGGAGATGACCGGGAAGATATTGGCGAACAGAAACAGGATCAGCGCGGTGACCGACAGCGCGAACAGTTGCTGGATGCTCAGCCCTTGCCCCCGCTCCAGTACGCCGCCACAGCGTTGGCACAAGGATTTTTGCCCGCTGAGCAGCGGCACCGGCGCGTAGACCGCGTCGCAGTGTTCACAAATGATCCAGGGGCAGGGTTCGGTCATGGGGCAGTTTGATCGTCGGGTTGAATAAATGCCGGCTCGGGGCGCGCGACACTATAAATCAAACGCAGGCGAGTGGCGTCATTATGGCGTCAATCAACTGCGACTTCACACTGTGGAGACCGGCTCGGCAATTTGCCCACAGATAGCCACTTGCCATAGACCGCGCTCGGAGGCGGAGGGTTCAAGGGTTCGCGAAAGGTTGCGCCGCAAGATTCACAATGAGCGCAGATTCCACGCCAGCCAGCGCCAGGGGTACTGTTCGACGAAGCTGGCGCCCTTGCATTGCTCCTGATGGACGAACACCCGGTGCCCGCGGCTCAACGGCTGATAATTATGGCAATAGGGACAGCGCACGATGTCGCCTTCGAGCAGCCACTGGCGCGACCACTCCAGCATGTGTTCATCGCGCTCGGCGTATGGATCGGAATGTGAACTCAACGGCAAAGGGCCTTCAATACGGCGAGATACAGATGGCCGACAAGATTACCTCAGGTGGCGTGAGGTTTCATCTGTGTGCGCTGAACGGGTGTTTTGCCTGGCCCGGCAGTGCAGGCGCAGCGCTTCAGTAGGCAAGATCACTGGCCGAGGCTATGATCTGAGCCCATGAACCCGCCTCCCCCGCTGCGCCAACCCTGCCCGCCCGGCGCTTGCATTTGCGAGCGCGAGCGGCTGCAGGCATTGCCGGACGCAGACCTGCGGATCCTGCTGCTGACCCGCCCGGAAGAAAAGCGCTTGCTCGATCGCCTCGAAAACCTCGACAGCCTGGCTGACCTGGAGCGCGTCAAGCAACGCATGTTCGAACAACTGGGATTGCGCGTGCACGTGGGCCCCGGCGCCAATGAAGTGCGCACCATGCGCGGCATCCGTATCGAGCTCGATGACCTGCCGGGCATGTGCCGCAAGACCCGTCAGGCGATCCCCGCCGCCATTCGTCGCAGCCTCGAGAAGCGCCCGGAAATCGCCTTCGACTTGCTCAACGCCAACGACTTGCTGCGTGACGCCTAGTCCTGCTTCTGCGTACCCGCCAGCAGGAAATTACCCGGCCGCTCACCCTCGCCCGCCTCCAGCAACGGCACTTGGGCCTCGTCTTTGAGGCTTACCCCTGATAACTGCCGCACACAGGCCTCGCGCATCAGGTACAGCAACTTGTGCGCGGCCATGCCGTAGCTCATGCCTTCAAGGCGCACGTTGGAAATGCAGTTACGTGCCGCATCCGTCAGCCCGACTCGGGGCGCGTAGGTGAAATACAGGCCTAGGCTGTCCGGGGAGCTGAGCCCGGGCCGCTCGCCGATCAGGATCACGACCATGCGCGCCTTGAGCCGCTGCGCCACTTCGTCCGCCACCGCCACACGGCCCTGGCTGACCAGGGTCACCGGCGCCAGGCTCCAGCCCTCGGCGGCGGCCTGCTCGTCGATACGCTGCAACATCGGCAGGCTGTGGCGATCGACTGCCAGCGCGGACAGGCCGTCGGCGATCACCACCGCAACGTCGTAACCCTGTGGGTTGGCTTGAGCATGGGCATCGAGCTGCGCAGCCGATTGGTCATCGAGTCGGCGCCCCAGGTCAGGCCGCTGCAGGTATACATGACGATCGGCGGCGGCGCTGTGCAGGCTCAGACATTCACGGCCGCGTTCGCTCAGTCTGGTGGCCAGCGCCCCGCCGTCGAACGGCAGGTGCACGGCATCACGGGCTTGGGCGTGGGCGAATTGAAAGTCCAGCTGGGCGCTGGTGGGCAAACTGGTGCCGGCGCGACCCAGGGCGATACGCGCTGCGGTCAGATTGCGCAGTTGCTGCCAGGGGTCGGCCTGGGCGGGGCTGGTGGAGGGCGGGGTGTCATCGGGGGGCAGTTTCACGAGGTACCTCGGTTTTCTATGCAGGTCGCTGGATTCGCGTGCTGCTGATGGCCTCTTCGCCGCCTGACGCGCAGCCTTGCTCCCACAGGTGTACGACTCAGGTCCAGCTTGCACTGTGGGAGCCAGGCTTGCCCGCGGAGGGGCCGGCCCGGTTTGCACAAGTACATCAGGTAAGCTGCGCCAATGCCTGCCGGAACGCCGGCGGCAAACCGTTACCCAGGCGCAACTCGCCATCGCGTTGATGCAGGATACCCATGCGCGCCAGCCACTCTTCATATTCCGGCGCCGGTTTTAGCCCCAGCGTCTTGCGCGCATACAGCGCATCGTGGAACGAAGTGGTCTGGTAGTTGAGCATGATGTCGTCGGAACCCGGAATCCCCATGATGAAATTGATCCCCGCTACCCCCAACAGGGTCAGCAGCATGTCCATGTCATCCTGATCGGCTTCGGCGTGGTTGGTATAGCAGATGTCGCACCCCATGGGCACGCCCAGTAACTTGCCGCAGAAATGATCTTCAAGCCCGGCGCGGATAATCTGCTTGCCGTTGTACAGGTACTCGGGGCCGATGAAACCCACCACGGTATTGACCAGAAACGGCTTGAAATGCCGAGCCACGCCATAGGCGCGGGCCTCGCAAGTCTGCTGGTCGACGCCATGGTGGGCGTTGGCCGACAGCGCACTGCCCTGCCCGGTCTCGAAATACATGAGGTTGTTGCCGACGGTGCCACGCTTGAGGCTCAGCCCCGCTTCGTAGCCTTCCTGCAACAGTTGCAAGCTGATCCCGAAACTCTCGTTGGCCGCCTGGGTACCGGCGATGGACTGGAACACCAGGTCCAGAGGCACGCCGCGCTCGATGGCGGCGATCGATGAGGTGACGTGGGTCAGCACGCATGCCTGGGTGGGGATCTGGTAATGGTTGATCACGCCATCGAGCATCTTCAACAGCTCGGTGATGGCGCTGAGGCTGTCAGTGGCCGGATTGATGCCGATCATGGCATCACCGTTGCCGTACAACAGGCCGTCCAGCGTGCTGGCGGCGATTCCGGCCGGGTCATCGGTCGGATGGTTGGGCTGCAGGCGCGTGGACATCCGCCCACGCAGCCCGACAGTGTTGCGAAACCGGGTGACCACGCGAATCTTCTGCGCCACCAGCACCAGGTCCTGGATGCGCATGATCTTCGACACCGCAGCGGCCATTTCCGGTGTCAGCCCAGGTGCCAAGGCACGCAGGCTGTGCTCATCGGCGTCATCCCCGAGCAGCCAGTCACGCAAGCCACCGACGGTCAGGTGGCTGACCACGGCAAAGGCTTCGGCGTCATGGCTGTCGATGATCAGCCGGGTGACTTCATCGGCTTCATAGGGGATCACCACCTCGGTCAGAAACTGCTTGAGCGGCACGTCCGCCAGGGCCATTTGGGCGGCCGCGCGTTCGGCATCGCTGGCAGCGGCGACGCCTGCCAGGTAATCCCCTGAACGTGCCGGGCTGGCCTTGGCCAACAACGACTTGAGACTGTCGAAGCGCCAGGTCTGGCCACCCACTGTGTGTACGAAACCGCTCATTGCTCAGGCTCCTGTGGTCAAAGGCGCAGTGGCTACACCACGGCTGCGCACGGCGGCGCAGAACAGCGCGCCCACTACCATCAAGGCGAGGAAGACACCGAAGATCAGGGTATTGAACCAGATCATCGCGATCAGACACACCACCGCCAGCACCAAGGCGATGCCCGGCACGATCGGATAGCCCGGGGCGCGAAAACTACGCTCGAGATTCGGCTCGCTGGTGCGCAGCTTGAACAGGCTGAGCATGCTGATGATGTACATCACGATGGCGCCAAATACCGACATGGTGATCATCGCGGCCGTCAGGGTCATGCCTTGCAGGTTGACCAGACTGTCGCTGAAGATTGCCGCGATGCCCACCACGCCGCCAGCGAGGATGGCACGGTGCGGGGTCTGGAAGCGCGACAGCTTGGCCAGGCCTTTGGGCAGGAAGCCGGCTCGCGCCAGGGCGAAGAACTGGCGCGAGTAGCCGAGGATGATGCCGTGAAAGCTCGCCACCAGACCGAACAGACCGATCCACACCAGCATGTGCATCCAGTTGGAGTTACCGCCGACCACGGTTTTCATCGCTTGTGGCAACGGGTCGTTGATGTTCGACAGTGCGCGCCAGTCACCCACGCCCCCGGCGAAGATCATGGTGCCGATAGCCAGCACCACCAGGGTCAGAATGCCGCCAATGTAGGCGCGGGGGATGGTGCGTTTCGGGTCTTTGGCTTCTTCGGCGGCCATGGCGGCGCCTTCGATAGCCAGGAAGAACCAGATGGCGAAGGGTATCGCCGCGAAGATACCGGCGATGGAGCCACTGCTGAAGGTGTTCTCACCCGACCAGCCGCCGAGCACGAAATTGCTGAAGCTGAAGCCTGGCGCGACCACGCCCATGAACACCAGCAGTTCGATGACGGCGAGGATGGTCACAACCAGTTCGAAGGTCGCGGCGATATTGACCCCGACGATGTTGAGGCTCATGAACACCACATAGGCGCCGACGGCGGCCCAGCGCGGGTCCAGCCCCGGGAACTGCACGTTGAGGTAGGCACCGATGGCCATGGCGATGGCCGGTGGCGCGAAGACGAACTCGATCAGCGTCGCCAGCCCGGCGATCATCCCGCCGCCGACACCAAAGGCCCGCAGGCTGTAGGCAAACGGGCCGCCAGCGTTAGGAATGGCGGTGGTCAGCTCGGTAAAGCTGAAGATGAAGCAGGTGTACATCACCGCGACCATCAGCGTCGTGACCAGAAAGCCAAGGGTACCGGCGGTGCCCCAGCCGTAGCTCCAGCCGAAGTATTCACCGGAAATCACCAGCCCGACGGCGATGCCCCACAAGTGCAGTGTGCCCAACGTGGGCTTGAGTGTATTGACGGTCATTGATCACACCTCGGAAATCCAGCGGCAAGATTGCGTAAGGCCAGCATAACCATAGGCTAAGGGCCAAGACTTGACCGCGAAAACGCGCATTTGCGCTGTGCGGTCAATTTTTACGATCGTCGCGCCAAAGCGGGGCGGGACGCCCCAGAAACGCACACATCTACGGCATTAACGCCTGTAGCGAGAGGGCTTGCCCCCGATTGCGATTAACCCTCTACAAATAATGTGCCTGATAACGCGTAATTCTGGGTAAGCCTTCTCGCTGCAGGGGCATACCGGCCATCAGCCGGAATGGACTTTGCATGAAACATTTTCATACAGATACTCAAGGGTAACGATTGATCATGCTCCAGCCCTTCCTCGCACCCGCCGCCAGTGCCGCGCGCCCCAGCAACCAAGGCGTGCTGTCGGCAGCAGCCAATGGCCTGGACGGCTTTATCAGCCACCACGGCGGTGACCTGGACCGGGTGTTCGGCCGCGCCGGCATCGACCCCGAACAGCTGCAACACCCGACCCTGAGCCTGGCGTTGCCCAACTACTGTCAGGTCCTCGAGGAAGCGGCCCGACAAACCGGCTGCGACAACTTCGGCCTGCGCTACGGCCAACAGTTCAAGCCTCAAGCACTGGGGCTGCTGGGTTATGTGGGGCTGTGCTCGGAAAACCTCGAGCAGGCACTGATCAACTTTGCCGCCGCGTTCCCCTATCACCAGCACAGCACCTTGATCCGCTTGGTGGACCAAGGCGAGTGCTATCGCTTCGACTATCAAGTGCGCCATGACGCCATCGTCGAGCGTCGCCAGGACGCGGAACTGACCATGGGCATGGCCGCCAACCTGGTTCGCCATGTACTGGGCGACGGCTGGACCCCGCGTGAAGTGGGCTTCGAACACGCGCGGCCGCAGGACTGGCGCGAGCACCGCGACGCATTCGGTGCCCCAGTGCGCTTCG
This sequence comes from Gammaproteobacteria bacterium, assembly GCA_903970465.1. Lineage (GTDB taxonomy): Bacteria > Pseudomonadota > Gammaproteobacteria > Pseudomonadales > Pseudomonadaceae > Aquipseudomonas. The sequence goes on along the minus strand of CAJCIO010000074.1, from coordinate 6,490 downwards.
GCCAGGGTGGCAATTGGATGCTGATCCCCAAGCAGCCGCTGATCGGGCACGCCATGCCGGGCCACGACCCGATGCTGCTGATGGTGGTCAAGGACGCCATTCGCCAACTCGGCGAACGGGCCAGCGGGCCGCAACTGCCAGAGCAGATTCGCCAGCTGTTGCGGGCCACGCTGCATCAGGGCGAACCGGTACTGGAGTTGATCGCCGAACACCTGCAACTGAGCCCGACGATCCTCCAACGGCGCCTGCGTGAGCATGGGCTGAGCTTTACGCAGATGGTGGACCAGACCCGTCAGGCCATGGCACGTCAGCATCTGCGGGATGGGCAGTTGAGCATTTCGCAGCTGGCGCCCTTATTAGGCTATTCGGAAACCAGCGCGTTTTCACGGGCGTTCAAGCGCTGGTTCGGGGTGAGCCCGCGGCAGTGGCGGCAAACCGCCTAGAATTCTGCCCCTGGCACCGACCCCTTCGCAGGCGCTACAAGTTTCAACTCTCGCGCACGATCAACTCGAACCCCAGGTCCTGCACCTGTGGCCCGCCGGGCTTTTGATCGAGCAGATCCAGCAGCTTCTGGGCCGCCTGGCGGCCAATGGCGGCGCGCGGCGTACGAATCGAGGTGAGCCGCGGCACCACGTGGGCCGAGGCCGGCAGATCGTTGAAGCCGATCATCGCCACCTGCTGCGGCACCGCAATGCCTTGGCGGGAGGCTTCATAGATCGCGCCGTGTGCCAGGTCATCGTTGCAGAAGAACAAACCGTCGACCTGTGGGTGATCGCGCAGCACCCGGGCGAACATCTCGCCGCCCAGGCCGATGGACGATGGCAACGGCGACATGAACTCCAGCGCCGGGTCGTAGCAACCGGCTTCGCGCAGCGTCTGACGGAAACCTTCGGCACGTTGCATCACCCGCGGGTCCAGTTGCGCCGCGACATAGCCGATATGCCGACGCCCGCGCTCGAGCAGATAGCGGGCCGCCACCTGCCCGGCCTGTTGCTGGGAGAATCCCACGCACGGCGCCTTGCTCTGCGCCTGCAACTCCATCATATGTACACAGGGCACACCGCTGGCCGCCAGCATGCGTTGCGACGCCTCGGTGCGATCGAAACCAGTCAGCAGAAAACCGCGAGGCTGATACGCCAGGTAATTGCGGATGAGGTTTTCCTCGGCGCCGACGTCGTAATGGAAATTGCCGATCAGCACTTCGAAGCCTCGGCCATGCATGACCTGGTGAATGGCTTCGAGGGTATCGATGAACAGCTGGTTGGACAGCGACGGGATCAACACCACGATGGATTGGCTCTGGGCGCTGGCCAGCGCGCGAGCGGCGGTATTGGCCACATAGCCCAGGCTGGCTGCGGCCTCCTGGACCTTGGCCACCAACTCGGGCGCAACAGTCGCCACGCCACGCAAGGCGCGCGAAGCGGTGATGGGAGAAACGCCAGAGAGCTTGGCCACCTCGCTGAGCGTAGGACGACCGGTGGTACGGGTGCCGATTCGGGTCATGATTTTTGTTTTTTTCGACTTGCAAGGACAGGGAACGGGCACTAAGGTAGCGCTGTCTCAGCGTAGTGGCAATATTGCTTTGTGCCCCGCTGCTACATCTTGCTGATAAATGGATGTAACCACGCTGCACAAACAACATAAATAAAATCAAGGGCATGACACTTTTCGACGCCAATAGCGGTGATCGACGACAGCCATGACCCCCCTGGAGGTACCGATGGTTTCCCCTCTTTCCGCGATCGTGGTCATGGGCGTGTCAGGTTGCGGTAAAAGCAGCGTCGGCGCCGAAATTGCCAAGCTCAGCGGCGGTCAGCTGATCGAAGGTGACAGCTTCCACCCTGCTGCCAATATCGAAAAAATGAGCGCTGGCCACCCGCTGGACGACACTGACCGTGCCGGCTGGCTCAGCAAGCTGGGCGAAGAGCTCGCACGCTGCGTCAAGGCCGGCGAACGCCCGATCCTGACCTGCTCGGCGCTCAAGAAGACTTACCGCAAGACGCTACGCGACGCAGTGCCCAACCTGGGCTTCGTGTTCCTCGAGCTGACCCGCGCCGACGCCGCTTACCGCGTGTCGCACCGCCCGGGCCACTTCATGCCCGCCAGCCTGATCGACAGCCAGTTCGCCACGCTCGAATCGCCAACCGGTGAACCCCTGACCCTGACGGTCGACGCTTCAGTGCCTATCCCCGAAATCGCCATACAGGTTGACCACTGGATCGACGACCTCGGTGCACCGACCCTTACCCGCACGGCTTGAAACGCGCATTCGTGGGGTTGCAAAGACAGCGCTACCCCACGTCGATCGGCCTTGAATAAAACCACAAACAAGATGAGGCATTGAGTCCATGTTTGGATTAGCGAACGACACCTACCTGCTGCTGGATGCACTGGTCACTATTATCGGCCTGATCCTGCTGATCACCTGGGCCAAGGTTCACCCCTTCGTGGCGCTGACCATTGCCGCCGGCTTTCTGGGGCTGACCTCCGGCATGCCGGTGGCCAAGGTGATGAAATCCTTTCAGGACGGCTTCGGCGGGGTACTGGGCTTTGTCGGTATCGTGCTGGCGTTGGGCACCATGCTCGGCAAACTGATGGCCGACTCGGGCGGCGCGGACCAGATCGCGCAAACCCTGATCCGCAAGTTCGGCAAGCAGAACATTCATTGGGCGATGATGTTTTCGGCGTTCCTGGTGGGCATCCCGCTGTTCTTCGAAATCGGCTTCGTGCTGCTAATCCCGCTGGTGTTCATCGTCGCGCGCCGTTCAGGCGTGTCACTGGTGAAGATCGGCATTCCGCTGCTCGCCGGCCTTTCCGTGGTCCACGGCCTGGTGCCGCCGCACCCGGGCCCGCTGCTGGCCATCGGCGTGTTCGGTGCCGACATCGGCAAGACCATCCTCTACGGTCTGATCGTCGCCCTGCCAACGGCCATCGTCGCAGGCCCGATCTACGGCAACTGGATTTCCAAGCGCATCCCGGGCAACCCGTCCACCGAACTGATGGACCAGATCGCCAAGGAATCGACCCACGAAAACCTGCCAAGCTTCAGCATCACCCTGATCACCATTCTGCTGCCGGTGTTCCTGATGCTGCTCAAGACCTTCGCGGACATCATCCTGCCGGCCGATCACATCTTCCGTCAGTGGATGGACTTCCTCGGTCACCCGATCACCGCGCTGTTGGCAGCCTTGCTGCTGGCGTTCTACACCTTCGGCTCGGCGCGCGGCTTCAGCCGTCAGGCGATCATGAAGATGCTCGACCAAAGCCTGGCGCCTACTGCGGCCATTGTGCTGATCGTCGGTGCGGGCGGCGGTTTCAAGCAGATGCTGGTGGACACCGGGGTCGGCAACATCATCGGCCACCTGGCCGTGCAAGCCGAGATTTCGCCGATCCTGCTGGCGTGGCTGGTGGCTGCGGTGATTCGCGTGGCGACGGGTTCGGCGACCGTGGCGACCATCACCGGCGCGGGCATCGTCGCTCCGGTGGTCGGCATGATCCCGGGCGTCAACCGTGAACTGCTGGTACTGGCCACCGGTGCCGGTTCGGTCATCCTCTCCCACGTCAACGATGCAGGCTTCTGGCTGGTGAAGCAGTACTTCAACATGACCGTGGCCGAGACGTTCAAGACCTGGAGCATGATGGAGACCATCCTCTCGGTGGTCGGCATCATCTTGATCATGCTGTTGTCGCTGGTGGTCTGACCCAGACGCCACAACCAATTCTGTGGCGAGGGGCTTGCTCCCTCGCCACAAAGTCAGCCCTCGGCATTCAGGTCAACTCAGGAACATCCGGTACGCCGGGTTATCGCTCTCGTCCCAATAGCGATAACCGAGTTGGCCCAACGACACCAGCAACTCCCCCCGCGCGCCGTGCGCCACCTGCAACGCCACCAACACCCGCGCATCTGCCGAACCATGATTTCGATAGTGGAACAGGCTGATATTCCAGCGCTCGCCCAATGCCTGCAAGAACGTGAGCAACGCCCCCGGGCGCTCGGCGAATTCGAAGCGCAGCAGACACTCCTCGCCAGGGTGCATGGCATGGCCGCCGACGGTGTGGCGCAGGTGCGCCTTGGCCAACTCGTCGTCGGTCATGTCCAGCACCGCAAAGCCCTGTTGGCCCAGGCTCTTGAGCAACTGCGCGCGGGGATCATGCTCTGGATGGGTCTGCACGCCAACGAACAGATGCGCTGCGCGGTCACTGTGATAGCGGTAGTTGAACTCGGTGATCTGGCGTTTGCCGAGGGCCTGGCAGAAGCGCTGGAAGCTGCCGGGGCGCTCCGGGATGGTCACGGCGATGATCGCTTCACGCTGCTCGCCCACTTCGGCCCGTTCGGCCACATGACGCAGGCGATCGAAATTGACGTTGGCGCCGGAATCAATGGCCACCAGCGTCTGGCCGGTGACCCCGTAGCGCGCCACATAACGCTTGATGCCTGCAACGCCCAGAGCGCCCGAGGGCTCAGTGATCGAGCGAGTATCGTCATAAATGTCCTTGATGGCCGCACAGAGTTCATCGCTGCTGACCGTGATCACCTCATCTACCAAATGTCGACACAGCGCAAATGGATGCTCGCCGATCTGCGCCACCGCCACACCGTCGGCAAAGCTGCCGACCTGGGGCAACACCACCCGCTCCCCTGCGGCCATGGCCATCTGCAGGCAATTGGAATCGTGGGGCTCGACGCCGATCACCTTGACCTCCGGGCGCAGGTATTTGACGTACGCGGCGATGCCTGCGATCAACCCGCCGCCGCCCACCGGCACGAAGATCGCGTCCAGCGTACCGGGCTGCTGGCGCAGGATCTCCATGGCCACGGTGCCCTGCCCGGCGATCACGTCAGCGTCATCGAAAGGCGCAACGAAGGTGTAGCCCTGCTCCGCGAGTTCGAGCGCGTGCGCCAGTGCCTGGGGGAAGGCATCGCCTTCGAGCACCACTTGACCACCGCGTGAACGCACGCCTTCGATCTTCAGCGACGGGGTGGTGGTGGGCATGACGATGATCGCCTCGATGCCCAGCTCCCGTGCCGCCAGTGCCACACCCTGGGCATGGTTACCCGCCGACGCGGTGACTACGCCCCGCGCGCGCTGTTCGGCGGTCAATTGCGCAAGCTTGTTGTAGGCGCCGCGAATCTTGAAGGAGAACGTCGGTTGCAGGTCTTCGCGCTTGAGCAGCACCTGATTGCCCAGGCGTTCGGACAGCGCCGGGGCGGCGTGCAGTGGCGTTTGCACGGCAACGTCGTAGACCGGCGCGGCAAGGATTTTTTTCACGTACTCGGCGAGCAGCGGTGCCAGTGCCGCGGGCGGCAACAGCGCCGGGCGACAAAGCGGCTGGGGGGGCGTCTGGGTGGCGTCAGTGCGGCTGGCAAGGGTACTGGACATGCAGGTCTCCGGGTTTCGGTACGCCCAGAGACAGAGAAAAAACCCGCCTCTTGGGCGGGTTGGGTGCAGATGAGCGCTAGCCCGCCAAGTGAGGAATGGCGGTAATAATAATGTTGGCGGCAAACATCGGCGTGTTCAGGTTCATGGCAGGGAAACTAACCTGCGGCGTGGGCAATCGTCAACCACTCGTCGCCTCAATGGCACCTGCGACGCACGGTGGCAGCCCAACTGCAAGAGACCGCGATACAAGAGCCCCTGATAACGGAGATCGACCATGATACGCACTTCGTTCACTGCCTTGACCTTTGCCCTGGTGATGGCAGGGTGCAGCATCGGCGCGCAAGCCGACGACAGCACCGGCCCGACCAATCCCGCGCCCAAAGGTACCAACCCCTCCACTGTCGGTGTGCCTGCCGGTACCAGCAAGGGCATGCCCAACGGCAACACCGATGGCTCGGCCACTACCGGTTCGGCCGGCAGCAGCGGCGCCAACATCACCCCGCAAAAATCCGGCAATCCGGAGGGCAGTTCGATGGGCGACCAGACGAACAAGGCCAACAGCGCCGGCGATGATGACGACGACGATGACGACGCCAAATAACCGTACGGGAGAACAGCATGAGCACTCAAACGCCAGCCCCGAATGAAGACACCCCACGCACGCCCTCCGATCCGGCGGCTGGACGCAATGATCCGGCGATCGACCCGGACGGCAAGTTGCCCGAAGGCAGTGAGACCACCAGCGGCGCCGGCGATGACAAGGCCAAGGACAATGCCTTCAGCCCGGATTTTGCCCCTGAGCCTGACCCGGACAAGAGTAAGCCAGGTGTAGCCCAGGATGCCGATATCGATACAGACGGCGGTTAGTCCAACCGCCCCTGTATCCGTAGTGAGGGGCTTGCCCCGAAAGATTTCCGCCTCACCGGGACATGGCAGAGTGACGGAGATTTTTCGGGTGCAAGCCCCTTGCTACATCGACGCTCAGGTCAATTTCCTTCAATACCCCCTCTGCCCGCTTCGTTAAGGTCAGCCCTCCTCTGGCTACCTGGCAATCCCCGCATGACTCTGCTGCTCTCCATGGCCGCCTTCGCGCTGGTCTCATCCATCAC
>CAJCIO010000073.1 GCA_903970465.1 Gammaproteobacteria bacterium | reverse complement strand
CGTGGGACAGTGGCTGGGTTGGACATGACCTGCTCGACTCGAATGAGGACCGCTCGACTAAAGCAAAAAGCTGGCCATGTAGTCAGGATTACCTGTGGCGAGGTGGCCTGCCCCCGATTGCGGTGTGTTTGACATCCCATCATTGACTGAACGAACTTTGTGGGGGCATGCCCCCTCGCTGCAGGGCACCGAATGGGTGCGCGTTGGGCATAAGCGACCTGAATCGAGCTGATCAAAAAACGACCAATCCCTCGCAAGCGACTTCCAGCCTGCACCTGACGCAGCTTTGCACGGTTTATCCACAGGCTGATCCACAGGATCTGTGCGCAACGCCCGACGCTGTGCATAACGGGCGCTGTTATCGCTATAACAACGGCGAATCTCTGCTAAGCCTATGAATATACGTAAATTGATCGATACAGAATCAGCGATTGATCAAAAAGTGATCATGCCTCTGAAAGCCCCGCGCCATCTGGCCTGGAGGCGGTTGCCAAGAGCTTATCCACAAGCAGGTGCACAGCAGATGTGGGCAATTGCGCTTGGTATCACCGTAAGCTCAACACCATTCGCCCACGGCTGATATCGGCCAGTTGCCGAGTGAGTGCCGCTATCGATTCCGGCACCAGCGCCAGCTGCAGTTCGACGCCACTGGCCATGTAGTTTTCGCTGTCGATCAACCCATCCGCTTCGGCGATGCGCAACTTCACCAGCGCCAGCTCGCTGAAGCTGCACTCGCAGGCATAGAGAGCCCGGCTGACCAGCAGTTTCTTCTCCGCCTGCTGCAGGCACTTGTTGGCGCAACCACCGTAGGCCCGCGCCAAGCCGCCGGTGCCCAGTTGAATGCCGCCATACCAGCGAATCAACAGCACCACGACGCGATCGCAATCCTGCGCCTCGATAGCCGCGAGGATCGGGCGACCGGCGGTGCCTCCGGGTTCGCCGTCGTCGCTGGATCGGTATTGATCGCCCAGTTTCCAGGCCCAGCAGTTGTGCGAGGCCGCCAGATCGCTGAACTGGTCGATAAAGGCCTGGGCCTGAACGGCGCTGTCGATGGGAGCGGCGAGGGCGATGAAGCGGCTCTTGCGAATATCTTCACGATATTCGCAAGCGCCAAGCAGGGTTGAAGGCATTGCAGGAATCCGCGGCAGGTCAGTCGATCGGGGGCGTGAGGCCACAGCCCTTGAGAATGATGCGGATCAGATTATCGCTCGCTTCGGTGAAGTCTTGCTTGGTCAGACGCGTCTTGCCGCTGACGCGACAGATCTGCGTGGCGAAGTCGGCGTAGTGCTGAGTGCTGCCCCACAGCAGGAAGATCAAGTGAACCGGATCGACGGGGTCCATCTTGCCGGCTGCGACCCAATGCCTGAACACATCGGCACGGCCCTGGAACCAGGCGCGGTAGTCGTGGCTGAAATATTCGCTCAGGCACTCGCCGCCGCTGATGATTTCCATGGCGAAGATGCGTGACGCTTGCGGGTGGCGGCGGGAGAACTCCATCTTGGCGCGGATATAGCTGGTCAGTGCCAGGGCCGGGTCGTCATCGACGGTCAGATTGTTGAAGGTGCTGTCCCAGAGTTCGATGATGTTGCTCAGCACGGCAATATACAGGCCGAGCTTGTTGTTGAAGTAGTAATGCAAGTTGGCCTTGGGCAAGCCGGCGTTCAGCGCGATGGTGTTCATGCTGGTGCCTTTGAAACCATGGCGAGCGAACTCGTCTTCGGCAGCGATGAGGATCGCTTCTTCGTTTTTCTGCCGGATGCGGCTGGCGGGTTTACCGTTGCTGTGGGCGCTGTGCGCAGGAACTTCAAGGGTCATGGACGGTTCCGAACAAGTCGTTTGGGTGCGGCTGATGCGTTGATAGCGCACCCACACATATCAAGACAAGCGCCGTTTGATAAAACTCTCAAACCTTTGTTTCAATTCCGTGTTCGTCGAGTTCCAGCGCGACGGCAGCGGCGCTGTTCTGCGCCTTGGGCTCGGGCAGTACCAGGCACAGCACCAGGGCCGTGATGCCGCCGCTGGTAATGGCCGAATCGAACAGATTCTGCACCAGTTTGGGCATCAGGTGCAGCAGGTCCGGCACGGCCGCGATGCCCAGGCCGACGCCGAACGAGGTGGCGATGATCAGCATGTTGCGCCGGTCCAGCGCCGACTGCGCGAGGATGCGGACGCCCGCCGCAGCGACGCTGCCGAACATCACCAGGGTCGCACCGCCGAGCACCGGCTTGGGGATCTGTTGCAGCACCGCGCCGATGCTGGGCACCAGGCCGAGCAGGAACAGCACCCCACCGATGTACAGCCCCACATAACGGCTGGCCACGCCAGTCAGCTGGATCACCCCGTTGTTCTGGGCGAAGGTAGTGTTGGGGAAAGCGCTGAAGGTGGCGGCTATCATGCAACTGGCACCGTCGCCCAGGACCCCGCCCTTGAGGCGTTGGATGTAGCTCGGGCCGGTGATGGGCTGGCGCGACAGCATGCAGTTGGCGGTCAGGTCGCCGACGGTTTCGATACTGCTGATGAGGTAGATCAGGGCGATCGGGAAGAACGCCGTCCAGTCGAAGGCGAAGCCGAACTTGAACGGCACCGGCACGCTGATCAGCGGCAGGTCAGGCAGGGCGTGGGGCACCAGTTTGCCGGAACACCACGCGGCGATACTGCCCACCACCAGGCCGATGATGATCGACGACAGACGTATCCAGGGCGTGTTGGAGCGGTTGAGCAGAATGATCACCACCAGCACCAGGCCGCCTAGGGCCAGGTTGCCAGGGGCGCCAAAGTCCGGCGCATTGAAGCCGCCACCCAAGTCGGTGATGCCGACTTTGATCAGGCTGATACCGATCAAGGTAATGACGATGCCGGTGACCAGCGGAGTAATCACTCGACGCAACTGGCCGATGAAGCGGCTGAGGACGATCTGTACCACGGCGCCAAAAAAGCACACGCCGAAGATCATCGCCATGATGTCTTCCGGGCTGCCACCGCGTTGCTTGACCATGAAACCGGCCGACAGCACGGCACCCAGGAAGGCGAAGCTGGTGCCCTGCAGGCAGATCATCCCGGCACCGATGCCGAACGGCCGGCGCGCTTGGATAAAGGTGCCGACCCCTGACACCATCAGCGCCATGCTGATCAGGTAGGGCATGTGGGCGCCCAGGCCCAGCGTCGAGCCGATGATCAGCGGCGGCGTGATGATGCCCACGAAGCTGGCCAGCACATGTTGCAATGCGGCCAGAAACGCAGGCACGGGTTTCGGACGATCATTGAGGCCGTAGATCAGGTCTTGGTTGATGGGTGCTTCTGGTGGCATGTTGGATTCTCGGCACGAGTGTGTGGCGTAGTGTTTCGATGCCTGTGCAAAAAGCTGTCCAAGTGTTCAGGAATGATCTTTCTTATAGGTTTTTAATCGTTATTTATCAGTCATATAAATATTTAAAAGAGTTTTTGTATTCCCCTATCGCGTGGCGATCAGACTCTCCAGAAAGCTTTCAAGCACCAAATGGGGGCGACGGCCCTTGCGCGTGACCCACGACAGGCTCAAATCATAAAAACGCTCGCTGGGTTTCAACGCGCGCAGTCGCCCTTGTTGCACCCAGAAGCCAGCGTAGTGATCCGGCAGATAGCCAATATAGCGACCGGTGAGGATCAGGAATGCCATGCCTTCCCGATCCGACGCGCTGGCGGTGCAGCGCAGGGCCTGATAGTGGGCCTGGATGTCGGCGGGCAGGCGAAAGGTCGGGGCGATCGCTTCCTGCTGGTTGAGACGCTCATCGTCCAGTGTGTCGTCGGCCGCATAGAAGAGTGGATGGCCTACCGCGCAATACAACAGCGAGCGCTCGCTGTACAACGGTTGGTATTCCAGCCCTGACAGCGGGCTGGCCTGCGGCACCACACCAACGTGCAGGCTGCCGTCGAGCACGCCTTGCTCGACTTCGTTGGGGGCGATCATGCGGATCTGGATGCGCACGTCCGGCCCGCGGTCCTTCAATTGTCCCAAGGCGTGGGTGATACGCATGTGTGGCAGGGTCACCAGGTTGTCGGTCAGGCCAATATTGAGTTCGCCCCGCAGGTGTTGGTGCAGGCCATTGACCTCGGTGCGGAAGCTTTCGAGAGCGCCGAGCAACTGCAACGCCGACTGGTAAACCTCGCGGCCTTCTTCGGTCAGCGAAAAGCCGGCGCGGCCGCGCTGGCACAGGCGCAAGCCCAGGCGCTGTTCGAGGTCGCTCATCTGCTGGCTGATGGCCGAGCGGCCAATGCCAAGCACGTTCTCGGCGGCGGAGAACCCACCGCACTCGACCACACTGCGGTAAATCTTCAACAAGCGGATATCGAAATCGCTGACTTGCGCGAGGGGAGCGGGACGACGGCTGGTGGTCATAGTTTAGTAAGTGCCTGACTGAAGATCTGAAAAGCAGGGTTTTTCAGACTTTATCCCCGTGACAATGTAGGGGCAAGACTGAAGCGGCATCCACGCTTGTTACCTATCACTTTCATTGAAGAGGTGTTGATCATGAACTTGCCCGAGAATGCCCCTGTCGGCATTACCAGCCAGCTCAAGCTGGCTGCGCACTGGATGCCGTACACGGCCAACCGCAGTTTTCAGCGTGATCCGCGGATCATCGTTGCCGCCGAAGGCAGCTGGTTGACCGACGACAAGGGGCGCAAGATCTATGACAGCCTGTCGGGTCTGTGGACCTGCGGTGCGGGTCACACCCGCAAGGAGATTCAGGAAGCGGTCGCCAGGCAACTGGGCGTCCTCGATTACTCGCCGGCGTTCCAGTACGGGCATCCCCTGTCGTTCCAGCTTGCCGAGAAAATTACCGAGCTGACACCGGGCACCCTCAATCACGTCTTCTATACCAACTCCGGTTCGGAGTGCGCCGACACCGCAGTTAAAATGGTCCGTGCTTACTGGCGCCTCAAAGGTCAAGCCACCAAGACCAAGATGATTGGCCGCGCTCGCGGTTATCACGGCGTTAACATCGCGGGCACCAGCCTGGGTGGTGTCAACGGCAACCGCAAGATGTTCGGGCCGCTGCTGGATGTCGATCACTTGCCGCATACCGTGCTGCCGGAGAACGCTTTCTCCAAGGGTGAGCCAGAACTGGGCGGCATCGCGCTGGCCAATGAAATGCTCAAGCTGATCGAGCTGCACGATGCGTCCAACATCGCGGCCGTGATCGTCGAGCCGATGGCCGGGTCCGCCGGTGTGTTGCCACCGCCCAAGGGCTATCTGACGCGCCTGCGCGAGATCTGCGACCAGCACAACATCCTGCTGATCTTCGACGAAGTGATTACCGGGTTCGGTCGCACCGGCGCGATGTTCGGGGCCGAGAGCTTCGGCGTTACGCCGGACTTGATGTGCATTGCCAAGCAGGTCACTAACGGCGCCATTCCGATGGGCGCGGTCGTCGCCAGTAGCGAGATCTATCAGACCTTCATGAGCCAGGCCACGCCTGACTACGCTGTCGAGTTCGCTCATGGCTACACCTACTCGGCTCACCCGGTGGCCTGTGCCGCGGGTTTGGCGGCGCTGGACCTGCTGCAAAGGGAAAGCCTGGTGCAGAGTTCGGCCGAGTTGGCGCCGCATTTCGAGAAAGTCCTGCACGGCATAAAGGGTGCGAACAATATCGTCGATATCCGCAACTATGGACTGGCGGGCGCTATTCAGTTGGCACCGCGCGACGGCGACGCCATCGTGCGCCCCTATGAGGCCTCGATGAAGCTCTGGCAAGCCGGCTTCTATGTCCGTTACGGCGGCGACACCTTGCAGTTCGGCCCGACCTTCAACGCCAAGCCGCAGGATCTTGATCGCTTGTTCGATGCCGTGGGCGTCGCACTCAACCAGATCGACTGATTACCCAGGGAGTTTTACATGAGCACTATCCAACACCTGATCAATGGCGATCTGGTTTCTGGCGGCGAGCGTTTTGCCGATGTTTTCAATCCGTCGACCGGTGCCGCCATTCACAAGGTGCCGCTGGCCTCGCGCGAAACCGTGCAGCAGGCGATTGATGCCGCCAAGGCCGCCTTCCCGGCCTGGCGCAATACGCCGGCGGCCAAGCGCGCCCAGGTGATGTTTCGTTTCAAGCAGTTGCTGCAGGACAACGAAGCGAAAATCGCCCAGCTGATCAGTGAAGAGCACGGCAAGACTCTGGAAGACGCTGCAGGCGAGCTCAAGCGCGGTATCGAAAACGTCGAGTACGCCGCTGCCGCACCGGAGATTCTCAAGGGGGAGTACAGTCGTAACGTCGGGCCGAACATCGATGCCTGGTCCAATTTCCAGCCGCTGGGCGTCGTGGCGGGTATCACTCCGTTCAACTTCCCGGCGATGGTGCCATTGTGGATGTACCCCTTGGCGATTGCCTGCGGCAACTGCTTCATCCTCAAGCCATCGGAGCGCGACCCCAGCTCGACGCTGCTGATTGCCCAACTGATGCTCGAAGCCGGTCTGCCGGCAGGTGTGCTGAACGTGGTGCATGGTGACAAGGTGGCGGTGGATGCGCTGATCGAGGCGCCGGAGGTCAAGGCTCTGAGCTTTGTGGGTTCGACACCGATCGCCGAGTACATCTATAAGGAAGCGACGGCACGTGGCAAGCGCGTCCAGGCGTTGGGTGGCGCGAAGAACCATGCGGTGCTGATGCCCGATGCCGACCTGGACAACGCCGTCAACGCCCTCATGGGCGCGGCCTATGGTTCGTGTGGCGAGCGCTGCATGGCGATTTCGGTGGCTGTTTGCGTAGGGGACCAGGTGGCGGATGCGCTGGTGGCCAAGCTCGTGCCGCAGATAAAGGCGCTGAAGATCGGTGCCGGTACGTCCTGTGGTCTGGACATGGGGCCACTGGTGACGGGCCAGCATCGCGACAAGGTGACGGGCTATGTAGATGACGGCGTAAAGGCGGGTGCCGAGTTGGTGGTGGATGGTCGCGGCTTCTCGGTGCCGGGGCATGAGGAAGGCTTCTTCCTGGGCGGTTGCCTGTTCGATCGGGTCACCCCTGAAATGCGCATCTATAAAGAAGAGATCTTCGGACCGGTGTTGTGCATCGTGCGTGTCAACAGCCTGGAAGCGGCCATGCAGTTAATCAATGATCACGAATACGGCAACGGCACTTGCATATTTACTCGTGATGGCGAAGCGGCGCGGCTGTTCTGTGACGAGATAGAGGTCGGCATGGTCGGCGTCAACGTACCGCTGCCGGTGCCGGTGGCCTATCACAGCTTCGGCGGTTGGAAGCGTTCGCTGTTCGGCGATCTGCATGCTTATGGCCCGGACGGGGTGCGCTTCTATACGCGTCGCAAGGCGATCACCCAGCGCTGGCCGCAACGGGCTAACCACGAGGCGTCCCAGTTCGCGTTTCCCAGCCTTTGAGGAGCAGCTTCAAGCTACAAGCAAAGGCGGGGGCCGTGCGCTTTGGGCCTTTCTTGTGGCTTGGAGCTTGCTGCTTTGAACTTTTCGAAGAAAGGGGTTGACGAGGGTTTGGATCTGTCTATAATTCGCCCCACTTCCGGCGCAGTCGGAACTTGAAACTCCTTGTTAATCAATGAGTTGAAGGTTCAGGATAGCGAGTTAGGGTTTCGATGGGTTCTTAAATGAACGCTTCGAAAGCGGTGAAAAAGGTG
>CAJCIO010000072.1 GCA_903970465.1 Gammaproteobacteria bacterium | reverse complement strand
GGCGAAACACGGGGCTCCGGTGGCTTGACCAACTCGCGAGCCACGCTCAACACCACCACCGCGGCAACCAGGTCGAACGCTGCCAGCACCACGAACAGCGGGCTGTAGCCGACCTTGGTGACCAGCACGCCGAACACCATGGTGAACGCCGCAGCCCCGAGATAGCCGAACATCCCGCCCATGCCGGTGGCCGTCGCCACTTCGTTCTTGCCGAACGAATCAGAGGTGATGGAGTACAGCGCCCCGGACAACGTCTGGTGCGCAAAGCCACCGATGCACAGCAAGGCGATGGCCGTATACGGGCTGTCCACCAGGCCGATGCAGGCTGGGCCGATCATGCACAGGCAACCGAACAGCATCACCAGTTTGCGTGACGTGAATAGCGAAACCTTAAGGTAGCGGTGGAAAAACGGGCTCAGGTAGCCACCCAGCACGCAGCCGACGTCGGCAGCCAGGAACGGCAGCCAGGCGAACATGGCGATTTCCTTGATGTTCATGTGCCGCTCGGTCATGAGGTACAGCGGGATCCAGGCGTTGAACGTCTGCCAGGCCGGCTCCGACAGGATTCGCGCCGAGGCGATAGCGTAGAAGTTGCGCGAGGAAATGATCTTCTTCCAGCTGCCTTTTTGCTGGGGCACGTCTTTGAAATGTGCCTCCTGGCCGGAGAGGATGTACTCGCGCTCATTGTCGCTGAGGGCTTTCTGATCCTTGGGATGCTTGTACAACAGTGCCCACAGGCCGGTCCAGACGATGCCCAGTCCGCCTACCACCAGAAACGCCAACTCCCAGCCGCTGTGCAGAATCGCCCACACCACCAACGGCGGCGCCAGCAGTGCACCGAACGAGGAGCCGATATTGAACCAGCCAATCGCCACCGAGCGTTCCTTGGCCGGGAACCATTCAGTGGTGGCCTTGACACCTGCCGGCAAGCCCGCCGCCTCGGTCAAGCCCAACAGCCCACGCAGGAACGCCAGGCTCTGCCAGCCCGTGGCCATGGCCGCGCCAGCACAGGCCACCGACCAGGCGAGCGCGAAAATGGCAAAGCCCATCTTGGTGCCGATGGCATCGATGATGTAGCCCGCCACCGGTTGCATCAGCGCGTAACAAACCTGCCAGGCGACCACGATCTGGGCGTATTGCGCGGTAGAAATGCTCAAATCGGTCATCAAGGTCGGTGCCGCCACCGACAGCGTATTGCGGGCCAGATAGTTGACCACCAGGCCGGCCGTGACCAACCCGACCATCCACCAGCGGATGCCTTTGATTTTCATCGTTTCACCTGAATTTGTTGTTGGAATGTGAACGCAAGGGCCGGTACGACAGGCGTCGCCCTCCCCGATGACGGCTGTGCTCAGCCGACGGGTGCAAGCAGAAATGAAGGGTGGCCGAACACCTGGGCGGACGATCGGGTTTCGCGAATGCTGAAACAGCACTGCCGACGAGGGAGGTTCATCATGGCGGTCTACTCGGGTTTTATTGTTATATGGCGACGCCGTCGGGAAGACAAGTCGTCGTACCACTGCGCTATTTATAGCTAGTTGTTTCAGGATATGTCAAACGAAATGTTGAACCTGTCAGGATGACTGTGCAGTTCTGAAATGACCCATATTGACGATATCGCCTAGCTATAACTGAACAAGGAGACCTAATCGCCGACACCGTTCGTGAACCGGGAATTCCCTTCCAGCCCATCTTGTACGACAACATAACAGCTGACAGAATAACCCCAATCTGAGCTACGCTTTTGTACGCCGCACTTGTAGCGAGGGGGGCTTCCCCGCGATGGTAATCTCCCTGACACACCGCCATCGGGAGCAAGCCCTCCTCGCTACAGGTTGATCACCTCCAATAACAATCGGGATTTTCTTCATGAGCAGCAGCCCTACCCCTTTCAATCGCCTTTTGCTGACCGGTGCCGCTGGTGGCCTGGGCAAGGTCCTGCGCGAGCGCCTCAAGCCTTACGCCCGAATCCTGCGACTGTCCGACATTGCCGAGATGCCGGCGGCGACTTCGGAGCACGAAGAAGTCGTGCGCTGCGACCTGGCCGACAAGCAAGCCGTCGACCAACTGGTCGAGGGTGTCGATGCAATCCTGCACTTTGGCGGGGTGTCCACCGAGCATTCGTTCGAAACCATCCTCGGCGCCAACATCTGCGGCACCTTCCACCTCTATGAGGCGGCCCGGCGGCACGGGGTCAAGCGGGTGATCTTCGCCAGCTCCAACCACGTGATCGGCTTTCATCAGCAGACCGAAACCCTGGACGCCCATTGCCTGAGGCGCCCGGACAGCTACTACGGCCTGTCGAAGTCGTATGGCGAGGACCTGGCAAGTTTCTATTTCGATCGCTATGGCATCGAGACCGTCAGCGTGCGTATTGGCTCGTCTTTTCCGGAACCGCAGAACGTCCGGATGCTGGCCACCTGGTTCAGCTATGACGACCTGGTGCAGTTGATGGAGTGTTCGCTGTACGCCAGCGACGTGGGGCACACCGTGGTTTACGGGGTCTCGGACAACAAAGCCAAATGGTGGGACAACCGCTATGCCGCGCACCTGGGCTATGCCCCCAAGGACAGCTCCGAGCCGTTCCGGGAGAAGGTCGAAGCGCTGCCACCACTGCCGGCCGACGATCCACAGCGTATCTATCAAGGCGGCGCGTTCGCGGCAATGGGACCGTTCGAGGGCAAGTAGAGTTGTGTTGGCTGGGGCGGCCTGTTCGCCGGCAGCTTCCCTGAAAAACCAAAGCTTACCTGTAGCCCCGGGCTTGCAGATCGAACAACTGCGCATAGCGCCCGCCAGCCGCCATCAGGCTGGCGTGGTCGCCGCGCTCCAGCACCCTGCCTTGGTCCAGCACGACAATATGCTCGGCATTGCGCACGCTCGAAAAGCGGTGGCTGATCAGCAGCGTCATGCGCCCGCGCGCGTACTCGCGAAAGTGCTCGAACACCGCTGCTTCGGCACTGGCGTCGAGTGCCGCCGTGGGCTCGTCCAGAATGAGAATGTCGGCCTCGCGGCGCATGTAGGCCCGTGACAGGGCGATCTTCTGCCATTGCCCGCCCGACAGCTCCTGCCCCCCGGCGAACCAACGGCCCAACTGCGTGCCATAGCCCTGCGCCAGCCCTTCGATGAACGGCGCGGCCATGCCCTGCTCTGCGGCTTCCTGCCAGCGCTGGCGATCGTCGAATGCGCGCACATCGCCGACACCGAGGTTTTCGCCGACCGAAAACTGATAACGAATGTAATCCTGGAAGATCACCCCGATGCGTTCGCGCAGTGCGGCTTCGTTCCAGCTTTGCAGGTCGCTGCCATCCAGCAGGATACGGCCCTGCTCGGGCTGATAAAGGCGAGTGATGAGCTTGATGAGGGTGGTCTTGCCCGACCCGTTTTCGCCTACCAGTGCCACGCTGCGCCCCGGTGCCAGGTGCAGGTCGATACCTTCAAGCGTCATGCGGTCGGCACCAGGATAGCGAAACCCCACGCCTTCGAGACGCAGGCCGTCGCCAGGCTTGACGCCCTCAGTCAAGCTGCCTCCAACGGTGGTGACCGGCTGCGCCAGATACTCGTGCAGATCCGCCAGGTACAAACCATCTTCATACAAGCCGCTGATCGCACTCAGGCTGCTGCTCACCGCGCCTTGCCCCTGCTTGAACAGCACCAGGTACATGGTCATCTGCCCCAGGCTGATATGCCCACCCACGGTGTCGATCACCACCCAGGCATAGGCCAGGTAAAACGCGGCGGTGCCTAGCAGCCCCAACCCGAAACCCCAACTGTCACGGCGCAACGTCAGCCGCTGGTCCTCGGAGTACAGGCGCCGGTAGGTATCGCGATAGCGTTGCAACAGCAGCGGCGCGAAGCCGAACAGCTTGACCTCCTTGATGTGCGCCTCCTGGGAGAGCAGCGCCTCGATGTAGCTTTGCCGACGGCTTTCCGGCGCGCGGCGGGTGAACAGGCGGAACGCATCCCCGGAGAAATGCGCCTCGGCAAAAAACACCGGCAGTGCGCCGATCAGCAATATCGCCAGCGCCCAAGGCGAGAAGTGCACCAGCAACACGGCGAAGCTGATCAGCTGGATGAGGTTCTGCACCAGGCCCAGAGACTTGGTCACCAACGCCAAAGGCCGCGTCGAAGCTTCACGACGGACCCGCACCAGCTTGTCGTAGAACTCGGAGTTCTCGAACTGCAGCAGCGACAACGTCTGGGCCTTTTCGAGGATCAGCAGATTGACCTTCTGCCCCAACTGCGCACGCAGCAAGGACTGCTGCACCGACAGCCCCCGCTGCGCCGCCGCCAGCAAGGCCAGCACACCGGCCTCCAGCAACACGTAGCGCAGCACTGGCCACAGGGCCGGGCCAGACTCGGTTCGCGGCAAGGCCATGGAGTGCACCACCGCGTCGACGATACGCTGCCCGACCCAGGCCGCCAGCGCTGGCAACATCCCGGCCACGAGGGTGGCAATGATCAGGCCGATGAACAGCCCGCGCGATGTCTGCCACACGAGGCCCATGGCCCGCGCCGCCTGAACAAAGAAACCACTGAAGCGTTGGAGCACTGGCATGCGACGATGAGCCTCGCAGTTATAAAGTTGTGTCAGGATATAATCAGCCCAATGATGGTCAGTTAACCCATGAAATTACAGAAAACTTTTCCCTTGCCTTTCTGGTTGCGGCGCCTATTGCGCCCGCTGCTGGACCCTTATCGGCGTTATCGACATGCGCGGTTGATCCATGCCGGCCGCATCGTCGTCAGCCTGCTCGCCAGCATTCTGCTGACTACCGGCCTGAACCTGCCCCATGGCGAGTGGGCCTCGGTGACGCTGCTGATCGTCATCGGTGGCTTGCAACATCACGGCAACATCGGCAAGAAATCCATCGAGCGGGCCTGGGGCACCTTGATCGGTGCCGCTCTGGGCCTGGCGATGGTGGCGCAACAGAACTATCTGGGCCTGCCGCTGCTGACCTATGTGCTAATGTGCCTGGCCTGCGGTTTTTTTGCCTATCACGCCATCGGCAAGGGCGGCTACACCGCGCTGCTGTCGGCGATCACCTTGTTCATCGTGGCCGGTCATGGCGACAACCCGATGTCCGACGGTTTGTGGCGAACGGTCGATATTCTGATCGGTATCGCCTTGGCGCTGGCGTTCTCCTTCGCGTTGCCGCTGTACGCGGTGTACTCGTGGCGCTACAACCTGGCCAGCGGCTTGCGTGATTGCGCCCAGGTGCACGCGCGGCTCATCAATGGCGAGTCGGTGAGCAGCGACGAGCTGGTCAAGCTGATGAACCGCCTCAACGCGACCATGCTGCAACTGCGCTCGCTGATGCCGTCGGTGTCCAAGGAAGTCAAAGTGTCCATGACTCAGTTGGACGAAATCCAACGCCTGTTCCGCATGTGCCTGAGCAGCCTCGAATTGCTCGGCAACTTGCGCCCCAATGTCAACGACGAAGGGGCCATGGCGGTGTTGCGTGACAACTTGCTGGGCGAGCACCGCAAGATTCGTCACCAGTTCATCGCCATGGCGCGCGCTCTTCAGGCCGGTGCCATCGATCGACTGGAGCGCCAGATCGACGCACCGCCACTGCTTGCCGTGCCCGCCGAATGGGTGGGTTATCAGATGATGACGGTGCAGCTGTCGCACACGCTGGATGCCCTGCAAGGCAAACTCGCCCGCACCGCACGGCGGTGGAAGATCTGAGACCAGCGGTGACGCCTGCGGCCTGTTCGCGGGCATATCCCGCTCCCACAAAGGGCATGGGCCAATCCGTGGGAACGGGCTCTGCCCACGAACAGGCCCGCAAGAACACCCTCTATTTCTCCAACCCCAACCGCTGATGCCAATCGGCGATCGACTCCTTGGGATATTTCTCGAACTGCTGGTCCTTGGGCCCGGCCTGGACCTCGACCCAAGGCGCCTTGGAGTCGAGCAGCAGATGGGTATGCTCGGGCGGCACGGGTAGCGGCGTATCAATGGCGCTGGCAAAGGGGTGAATGAGCTCCGGCCATTCGGGGCTGAACAGCCACAACGCACTGCCGCAAAGATGGCAGAAATGCCGCTCGGCACTGCTGGCGTGGCTGCGTTGCTCGCCTTTCTCGCGCATTTTCGCGTGGTAGATACTGATGTTCTTGCGGCCCTGGACTTTCAGTGTCGTCGCATCGCCGCCCAAATTGATGGCGTAGCCGCCACCGCCTTGGGTCTTGCGGCAAATAGAGCAGTAGCAGCGTTGATACGGATACGGATGGGCGCTGTCGAGGCTGAAGGTGACGGCGGCGCAATGGCAAGATCCTTCCAAGTGCATGGTGAGGCTCCCGATCGATGAGTGTTGAGGATAGACACCCACACTGCGCTGACGGTTTCCTCGCATCTAGCCTGCTACTGACGCAGATAGCGCCCACTGCAGGCAACCACCAACAGCAGCGGGATCAGCACCCCGATGGCCAGTGACAAGCTGCTGAGGTGGGAAATCAAGCCGATCGCCGCCGGCCCCATGAGAATTCCGGCATAGCCCAGCGAGGTCATTGCCGGGATAGCCGCGCTCTGCGGCATGCTGGTCTGCCGACCGACCGCGGTGTACAGCACCGGTACGATGTTCGAGCACCCTGCCCCCACCAGTGCATAGCCCAGCAATGCCGCCGGCCAGGCCGGAACCCACAACGAAATCGCGATACCGGCGGCGGCACAGGTGCCCCCGATGATGGTCACCCGCGCACCGCCCAAGCGGTTGACGATGGCATCGCCGGTCAGCCGGCCCACGGTCATGGTCGCAGCAAAGGCGGCGTAGCCCAGGCCTGCATAGCTGGCGTCCATCTGCCGCTCGGATACCAGAAACACCGCGCTCCAGTCGAGCATCGCGCCCTCGGTCAGGAACACGATAAAGCACAGCACACTGAGGAACAGCACGATGCCGTGAGGCACAGCAAACAACGGCCCGTCGCATTCACTGCCAAAGGGAAGCAGATGCGGAGCCGCTCGATACAGCGCCACCAGCAACACGGCGACCACTGCCAAAGTGGCGATCAGCGGCGTCAGGCCTGCGCTGAGCAACCCCGTCACGCCCGCTGCTCCGATGATCCCGCCGAGGCTGAACAAGCCATGAAATCCCGACATCATCGCCCGGTCGCTGGCCTTCTCGACGATGATCGCCTGGATATTGATCGCGCAGTCGAGCAACCCCATGGCAGCGCCAAACACCAGCACCGCTGCCACCAGTGCTGGCAAGCTCGAAACGCTGGCCAGCAGCGGCAGCACCAGGCAGACCAACAACCCGGCGACGCTGATCACCCGGCGGCAACCCAGCCGCGCCGTCAGGTAGCCGGCCAAGGGCATGGCCATTATCGAGCCGCCACCCAGGCACAGCAGCACCAGCCCCAGGGTGCCATCGTCGAGGCCCACGCGCTGCTTGGCCAAGGGCACCAGTGGCGCCCAACTGGACATGGCAAAACCGGTGATAAAAAACGCCACACGGGTCGAAAACTGTTCGGACTTGCCGGGCAAAGGCCCTGACAGGGAGGTGGTAGAGGACATGGGTCAGCCTTGATAACAGTGACGCTCTACAGCGCCACGCTGGAAAAAATGCAGGATGCCACATTAGCCTGTAGCCAGAACCTGTAGCGAGGAGGCATGCCCCCGACCGGATACTTCCATCACCGACCTAAGGGCCTGCCCCACGCAATCCGGTACCCAACGCACAGCCCGATTACGGCGGATGACGACCTTCCTGTCGTGCAAAAGAACCCGATAAGCACGCGGGGTTTTATCGCGTTGTTCATGAACAGTGGCCGAACTTGCGCGGCCCACGACGATCTGTCACTGAGGTAACGACCACAAAGGCCCTCCCCGTGTTCAGTCTCAAACGTCACATCGCCCTGTTGGCAATGCTCCTTTTCAGCACCCATTTACTGGCCGCCGCCCCGGTTGCCCCCGCCGCCGCCCCGTCCACGGCGACAACAGCCGCAGACAAAAGTGATCCAGCTGAAGATGACAAGTCAGCTCTGGTCCAGGGCGGCCTGCTAGGCGCCATCTCCACCGGCCTAGACACCGTTCAGGACCAACTGGCGGTCGACGACAACGTGCTGGATGCCTGGCGGTTGCGCACCGATCGTGCCGCCGACGAAGTCGACAACCTGATCAGCAAACATTCAAATCGCCCGTTCACCCGCTTGCTCGCGGACTTCTTGATCTTGACCTTGAGCTGGCTTGCCACGTTCGCAGTCCTTGCCACCATTGGCCGCTGGTTGCGCAAGCGTGCCGACGCCTTGAAGTTTTTCCGCACTCGAGCCCGCCTGTTGGGGCTGCTGGGCTATCTGCTGGCGTGGACCTTGCCGGCCATGGCCAGCTTGCCGGTAACTCTGGCGGTGAGCCATCAGTTGGACCTGTCCGTAACCCGTGCCCTGGCCTTGTGCCTGGCCTACTCCACCACCAGCGGGATCTTCTCCACCACCCTGATCCTCTGCGTCATCACCCTCTTCGATGTCGGCCACAAACATCGCGCCGTGCGGATTTTGCGCAATTACGCGCCCCTGCGCTTGTTCGCCATCGGCTTTCTCGCGGCATTGAGCGACGCATTCGACAGCCCGCAGATCGCCCGTCAGTTTGGCGGCAACCTGGCCAGCAGCCTGGCGGTCTTCACCGGGCTGATCGCGACCTTGATGTTCGCCGCCCTGGTGATCCATGTGCGCCGACCCGTGGCCCATCTGATTCGCAACCGCCCTTTCAAACAGCGCCACGAGCACCGCGCCATCCAGGAAACCCTGCGGATCTTTTCCGGCCTGTGGTACTGGCCTATCCTGCTGATGATCCTGGTTTCGCTGGTGCATTTGATCGGCGCCCAAGAGAACAGCCAGGCCACCTTGCAGCGCGCACTCATGACCACGGCGCTGCTGGTGAGCGCGGTGTTTGCCAGCACGCTGATGCATCATGTATTCAGGCCCCATGAACAGGCCCCCGCCGAGCAGATCCGCCCTTACCGCGAATTGTTGCGCAGCCTGTTGCACGCGCTCTCGCGGATCGCCATCGCCGTGGCGTTCATCGAAATACTCGGGCGCATCTGGGGCGTGTCGGTGCTGGCCTTCGCCGCCAACAACAGCTTCGGCCGCGCGATCAGCAACTCGCTGAGCAGCATCGGCCTGATCCTGCTGGTGACCTGGCTGCTCTGGGTGGTGATCGACACGGCCATCCAGGAAGCCCTCAAGCCCGCCATCGGCAAGCGCAGCACGCGCCAGCCCAGCACGCGGGTCAAGACCATCCTGCCCATGATGCGCAACGCGGTGAAGATCGTACTGGTGGTGATCTGCACCATCACCACCATGGCCAATCTGGGCATCAACGTCGCACCGCTGCTGGCCGGTGCCGGCGTGGTCGGCCTGGCCATCGGCTTCGGCTCCCAACAACTGGTGCAAGACGTGATCACCGGGCTGTTCATCCTGATCGAAGACACCATCGCCATCGGTGACTGGGTCGTGCTCGACTCCGGTCATGCCGGTACCGTCGAAAGCCTGACCATCCGCACCCTGCGCCTGCGCGACGGCAAAGGTTTCGTGCATTCTGTACCGTTCGGGCAGATCAAGGCCGTCACCAACCAGTCGCGGCAGTTCGCCTATGCGTTCTTCTCGGTGCAGGTCAGCTACGACAGCGATATCGACGCAGCCCTGCAGATCATTCGCGACGTCGGCCAGCAGATCAGCGACGACTTGCTGCTCAAGAACAATCTGCAAGGGCCGCTGCAGGTGTTTGGAGTCGACAAGATGGACCTGAGTGGCATCACCCTCACCGCGCAGTTCCGCACAATTTCCGGCGGCCAGTACGGTGTCAGCCGCTCTTTCAACGAGCGCTTGAAGAAAGCCGTGGATCAAACCGACAAGGTGCATTTCGCTCAGTATTATCCTGGGACATTGGCGCTGCCGGCGCCGAGCTGATCCAGCGCTGAGCGTTGCTGATCAACGGAAATCCCGACTGCGCACATCGAGGCCATGCAGCAACGGCGTCATGTCCTGCAGATGGCCGGCGATCACGTGGCACACCTCGCCCACGCGCTCCAGCCGGCCGCGCACCTGAAGCAACTGCGACCCCACCAGCACGCGGCGGTGGCGCTCGGCCAAATCGCGCCAGACCACGACGTTGATCATGCCGAACTCGTCCTCAAGGGTCACGAAGGTCACCCCACTGACGGTGCCGGGTCGCTGGCGACCGATCACCAGCCCGGTCACGATGACTGGCCGGCCATGTTCGACCTGGGCCAACCCCTGGGAACTGCGACAGCGCAGTCGCTCCAGGCGAGCACGCAACATCGCCAACGGGTGCGGGCCCAGGGTAGTGCCGACGCTGGCGTAGTCGGCGTGCAGGTTTTGCCCTGTGCTCGGCACGGGCAAGGCGACGCTGGCCTCTTGCACGGCGGGCACGTCGGCGAACAGCGGCAATTGCACCTCGACACTGGCCACCTCCCAGCGTGCCTGATGCCGATGCCCAGCCAGAGCGCGCAAGGCGCTGGCATCGGCCAGGCGCTCGAGGGCCGCCGCCTCCAGGCGCGCCCTGGAGGCAAGGTCATTGACGTCTGTGAATGGCCGTTGCGCCCTCGCATGGGCGATCCGCTGGCCGTCGTCCTCCCTGAAGCCCTTGATCATCCGCAAGCCCAGGCGTATCGCCGGCTGCGCTTCGCCGTGATCCTCCAGCGAACAATCCCAGTCACTGTGCATGACGTCCACGGGGCGTGTCTGAATGCTATGCCTGCGAGCATCCTGCAACACCTGGTCCGGGCTGTAGAAGCCCATGGGCCAGCTGTTGATCAGGGCGCAGGCGAATATCGCCGGTTCATGGCATTTGAGCCAGCAACTGGCATAGGTGAGCAAGGCGAAACTGGCAGCGTGGGACTCGGGAAAACCATAGCTGCCAAAGCCCTTGATCTGCTCGAAGATGCGCGCCGCGAAGGCCTCGGTGTAACCACGGGCGAGCATGCCTTCGGTAAGCCGCAGCCGGTGCGGTTCAAGCCCGCCGTGACGCTTCCAGGCGGCCATGGAGCGGCGCAACTGGTCGGCCTCGCCGGGGCTATAGCCGGCGGCGACGATAGCCATTTCCATGACCTGTTCCTGGAATAGCGGGATACCCAGGGTGCGCTTGAAGACTTTTTCCAGTTCCGGGGACGGATAGTCAACAGCCTCTTCGTTGTTGCGCCGGCGCAGGTACGGATGAACCATGTCGCCCTGGATCGGCCCCGGACGAACGATGGCCACTTCGATCACCAGGTCGTAGAAGGTCCTGGGCCTGAGGCGCGGCAGCATGGCCATCTGCGCCCGCGACTCGATCTGGAACACCCCGACCGTGTCGGCGCGGCTGATCATTTCGTAGGTCTGGGCACACTCCTGAGGCACGCTGGCCAGGTCCAGCCTGCGGCCGCGATAGGCGTGCAGCAGATCGAAGCTGCGCCGCAGGGCACTGAGCATGCCCAACGCGAGGATGTCGACCTTGAGCAAGCCCACGGCATCCAGGTCATCCTTGTCCCATTGGATGACGGTACGGTCGGCCATGGCGGCGTTCTCTACCGGTACCAGAGTGTCCAGCGGATGCTCGGAGATCACGAAGCCACCCGGATGCTGTGACAGGTGCCGGGGGAAGCCGATCAACTCACCGGTCAGTGTCAGGACTCGGCGCAGCAGCGGGCTCTCGGGATCGAAACCGGCCTCCCTCAGGCGCTCTACCGGGGGAATGTCATCGCTGTAGCGACCCACACAATCGGCGAGTGCGTTGACCTGATCGGGCGGCAGCCCAAGCACTCGGGCAACATCACGCACCGCGCCAGCCCCGCGATAGCTGCTCGCCACGGCCGTCAGCGCTGCACGCCCCCGGCCGTAACGCTGGAACACGTACTGCAGGACTTCTTCGCGACGCTCGTGCTCGAAATCGACGTCGATGTCCGGCGGCTCGTTGCGCTCGCGAGAGATAAAGCGCTCGAACAGCATGTTTTGACGGACCGGATCGATGGCCGTGATGCGCAAGGCATAGCAGACCACCGAGTTGGCCGCCGAGCCACGGCCCTGGCAGAGAATGCTGCGCTCCCTGGCGAAGCGCACGATGTCGTGCACGGTCAGGAAATAACTCTCGTAATGCAGGTCGGTGATGGTCTCAAGCTCTGTTTCGATCTGGTCGCGCACCTTGTCCGACATCCCTTGCGGCCAGCGTTCCCTTGCCCCACGTACGGTCAGTTCGCGCAGCCAGGAACTGGCAGTCTGGCCCTCGGGCACCAGTTCCCGGGGGTATTCATAGCGCAACTGGCCAAGATCGAAGCGGCAACGCCGAGCAATCGCTTGGGTCTGCTCAAGCAACGGTTGCGGATACAACTCGGCCAGCGCTGCCAATGACCGCAGGTGACGCTCACCGTTGGCGAACAGCCGGTGACCGGCTTCAGCGACCCGAGTGTGATGACGGATGGCCGTGAGCGTGTCCTGCAACGCCCGGCGCCCGCGGGCATGCATGTGAACATCGCCGGTGGCCACGGCCGGCATCCCCAGGCGCAACGCCTGAGCCAGCCAGGATTGCAGGCGCTCGCCGTCCTCGGCGCCACGGTGCAGGCCGATGCCCAGCCACAGGCGATCATCGAACAGCGTCTGCAACCACAGGCCGTGGCTGTCATCTGCATCGGCGGTCGGCAACCACAGCGCCAGCAGACCGGACAGGTCCGTGGCCGCGAAATCTTCCCGCAAGGCGCGATATTCACCCTTGGGAGCTCGCCGGCGCGCCAAGGTGATCAACCGGCACAGTGCTTGATAGCCTTGCAGGTTCTCCACCAGCAAGAGGATCTTTGGCCCTTCATGCAGCTGGATTTCACTGCCGATGATCAGCATCAACTCCACCGCCTGGGCCGCCTGCCAGGCCCGCACGATCCCCGCCAAGGTACATTCGTCGGTAATCGCCAGGGCACTGTAGCCTTGCGCCTTGGCGCGCTCGAACAATTCACGGGCACTGGAAGCGCCGCGCTGAAAACTGAAGTTGGACAGGCAATGCAGCTCGGCATAGGCCGGGGGAGGCACCACAGCCGGGGGCTCGATGGGCGCAGAGGTTTGCGATGCACGCCCACGGCCATGCAGCGGAACGACGTTCATCCGAACCACCCTTGCAACCACCACTGCTGCGGTGCGGCCACTTGCCGATAGACCCAGGCGCACTGCCCCTCGGGGGTTTGCAGGCGGTAATAATCGCGACGCACATCGGCGCCGTCCCACCAGCCGGTCTCGATGCGCTCAGGACCACCCAGCAACTGCCCGGCATATTCACTCAATGCCTGAGGTTCGCGCAGCAACCAGCCAGGCCGCGGGGTGGGCAATGCCTGCGGATAGCCCTGCCCCTGTTCGGCCAACAACCAGGCACACTCCGGACGGTGATCAGCCTGCGCGCACAGCCCCTGCACGGCGGCGTCGCCCAACCTGGCGCGCAAGCGTTCGCGCAACTGCTCCCAAGGCTGAGACTGCTGGGTCCGCTCATCGAAGAGTTGGCGGCGGGTCGGCACGAAGCTGGGCAACTGCTCGGCCACCAGCCGCACGCTGCGCACGGGGCACGGTACCTGAACATGCTCGAGGCGCCCACGGGCCAACTCGAACAACAGGGCCGGATCGCGCTCGGCGGCCAGCAGGCCCACCGGAATGAGGGTATCGGGCTGTTCAGCATGCTCCAGGTGCAGGTTGAAACGCTGCACACCGCCATCGCGACCGGTCAGGAAAGCGCCAAGGTCACCAATCAGGCGGCGCAACGGAAACAGCAAGGCCTGGTGAGACTCGACATCGAAGTTGAGTTCCAGTCGGGTATCGAAGCGGTCCGGTGGCACATAGCATTCCAGCGCCATGGGCCGTCGCCCCAGCAAGGTATCGAGGTGCACCAGTACATCCTTGGCGAAGCGTCGGGCCAGGGTGTCACGGGGCAAGGCCAGGACCTGCTCGACAGAGTGCAGCCCCATGCGCACAAAGGCGGTGGACACCTCGGTCGCCAGCCCTACGCGATCAATGGGCATCTGCCCGATATGCGCTTGCAGCATGGCCTCATCCACGACCGCCAGACCATCGTAGACATTGGCCAGCATTCGCGCGGCCATGGGGTTGGTTGCCAGCACGACCCGGTGACTGAAGCCAAGCCCCAGCAACTCTTGACGTAAACGAGCCTCGAAGTGCGGCCAGGGCCCGAACAGGTTGAAGCCCGACTGCACCTCCAACAGCAGGGCGCGGGGGAAATGCAGGCTGACCTGGGAACTGAAACCATAGCCCCAGGCTGCCAGTAACTGCTGGCAGTGATCGATACGCGCCGGGTCGTGCTCAGCGCAGGCAAAACCTTTGGCCAAGGCCTGAGCCGTGCTCAGCAACTGCCCTGCCCGCAGCCCCAATGCCTTGGCAGGCGCATTGACGGCCTGCAGCACGCGCCGTTGCGCCGGCCCACTCAGCAGAACCAGCGGCTGGGTTGGGTCTTCGTGGCGGCGCGACGCGTCATCCAGCGCCAACTGTGGCAGGAGAATACAGGCCCAGAGCATGCGCGCCTCACCCCGCCCGATCGCAGGCAATGGGCGCCGCCGGTGCGACGCCGCCCCGGCACTTGAGCACTCGCCATTGCGGAGGTTGCATCTCGATGATCAGGCGCAAGGCCGCCGGTGACGCATTGACGGCTGCCGCTTGCGGCCGGCAGGCGAACGCCAGGGTCTGGCCACTTTCGGCCGCCACCTGCAACCGGCGCAAGGCCTTGTCATCGGCGTGCACCGGCCAGCACAGCACGGCGCCGCAACTCCCGGAGCGCAAGCATTGTTCGGCGGCCCACAAGGCATCCTTGCCCTCGGCAGCGATCACCGACAATTGTCGCAATTCGACGCCCGCCGCCTGCCATGCCGGGGCATAAGGCACATGGGGCGGTGCTACCAGTACCACGCGTTCGCCGCTGGCAGTGAGCCGGGCCAGGGATGGCCAGAGCAACTGCAATTCGCCACAACCATGGGCGGGCACCAGAATTTCGCTGAGTGCCGAGGCCGGCCAACCGGCACTGGGCAACACCGCATCGAGGGCCGCATGGCCGGTGGGCTGCTGGCCACTGACTTTGGGGGCGACGCGGCCTTTCCACAGCCGACGTTGATCGAGCAACCCTTCGAGGCTGGTGACGGCACCGGCGATAGGCACAGCCGAGTTGCTGACAGCGTTGTCTGCCAAGGCGCCGATCATCGCCGCACCAATCCGCAAAAAATACCTTCAATGATGAAATCCTGCCCTGAGCCCACCTCGATAGGCGCGTAGGCCGGATTGCGTGGCAACAGGCGGATGCCCACGGCGCTGCGCTCGAAGCGCTTGATGGTGACCTCGCCTTCGAGCCGCGCCACCACGATCTGGCCATTGCGCGCCTCGGCCTGGCGCTGCACGCCTACCAGGTCGCCATCGAGGATGCCGTCTTCGATCATCGAGTCACCCTCGACCCGCAGCAGGAAATCCGGGGCGCGGGCGAACATGCGGGGATCGAACAATAAATGATCATGGACCTGGACATCCGGCTCGATCGGTCGCCCGGCCGCCACCCGCCCCAGCAAGGGGATCTCCAGCAACGCGTTGCGCGGTGGTCGATCAAGCAGGCGTATACCCCGTGCCTGGCCGGCCAGTACTTCGATATAGCCGGCCTCGGTCAGCGCCACGACGTGCTTGCGGGCCACGCTGCGGGAGGCAAAACCAAAGGCCTCGGCGATTTCTGCCAGGCTAGGCGACTGCCCCTGATCGTTCAGGCGTTGGCGGATGAATTCGAGAACGGCGTTGCGGCGCTGGGATAAAGTAGTCATGGAGTACATTTGTACTCTTTTGCGATTTGCTTGACCAGCGCCTTTGGTCACTCGTTACAAAAAGCCCAATTGATGAGCGATGCTCAGCTGAGCATGCTGGGTTGAGCCGGTATTAACGGTGTCATCGTTGCGATCGCCCTCCCCGAGTAGGTGACAGTAACGATCAGGGGCATCAGCCTGCGAGCGGTATCGTTTCAGTCGTAAATACAGGGTTAAGCCCCTATCGCAGGGGGTTTATCGGCCGATACCCCGGCTAATGACCACCACTCCCGGATCGAGGCTCAACCCCATGTCACTGCGCAGTATGGGCATCGCTACACGCGCTACTCTAGGTTTCGGCATCATCGCCGTGCTCGTGCTCTTTCTGGGCATCATGAGCCTGCGACAGATGTCGGAGCTCAATAAAAACGCCATCGACATCGCGCAGAACTGGCTGAAATCCACGCGAATCCTTGGCGAGCTGGCCGACACCACCACGCGTTTCAGGACCATGAGCTACTTCATCCAGGTCAACCGCAGCCAGGCGGATATCGACAAGGCCGACGCCCGCATCGAGACCCTCACCCAACAAGTGCGCGGCTTGATGGCGGCCTACCAGCCAACCATCAGCAGCCCCGCCGAGCAAGGCCTTTACGATGATTTGAGCAAGGCCCTGAACAGCTACATCGGCGCACAGGACCGCCTGCGTGCGGCGTCCAAGGCCAAGCAGGAGGACGTGATCCCCGGCATGATCAACGGCGACCTGAAAACCTACTCCGACCAGATGTCGCCGGTGCTGGTCAAGCTGATCCAGCTCAACCGAGAAGGCGCCGACGCCGCAGTGATCGACTCGCAAACCGACTACGGCAGTGCCAGGAACCTGGTGATCGGGGTGCTGGTGCTGGTTGCCGCCTTGACCATCCTGCTCGCCATCCTGCTGACCCGCAGCATCGTCGGCCCCTTGAATCTGGCGGTCAAAGTCGCCGAAGACGTGGCCAACAGCGACCTGAGCAAGAACGTCGAGGTCAATGGCGACGACGAGGTGTCGCGTTTGCAACAAGCCTTGAGCACCATGCAAGGCAACCTGCGCAACACCATCCAGCGTATCTCGGGCTCCGCCACACAGCTGGCCTCCGCCGCTGAAGAGCTCAACGCCGTGACCGAAGAAGGCTCGCGCGGCCTGCAACAGCAGAACAACGAAATCGACATGGCCGCCACTGCGGTGAACGAAATGACCGCAGCCGTGGAAGAAGTCGCCAGCAACGCCGTGACCACCTCCGAGGCCTCTCAGCAATCTTCGGCCGCCGCCCTGCAAGGTCAGCAGCGGGTCAGCGCCACTGTCAGCGCCATCTCGCAGATGAACCAGGACGTCGAAGCCACTTCCGAGCAGGTGCGCAAACTGGCCGGACAGACCCGCGATATCGGCAAGGTACTGGAAGTGATTCGCGCCATCGCCGAGCAGACCAACCTGCTGGCCCTCAACGCCGCGATCGAAGCCGCCCGTGCCGGTGAAGCCGGGCGCGGCTTCGCGGTGGTGGCCGACGAGGTACGGGCCCTGGCGCATCGCACCCAGCAGTCGACCCAGGAAATCGAAACCATGGTCAGCGGCATCCAGCAAGGCAGCACCCAGGCGGTGGCGGCCATGGAAAACAGCAGCAACAAGGCGCAGAGCACGCTCGAAACCGCTCGCGGCGCCGGCGATGCCCTGCAAGAGATTACACGCAGCATCAGCGAGATTTCCGAGCGCAACCTGGTGATCGCCAGCGCGGCCGAAGAGCAGGCTCAGGTAGCCCGAGAAGTCGACCGCAACCTGGTGAACATCCGTGATCTGTCCATGCAAAGTTCGGCCGGTGCCCACCAGACCAGCGCTGCCAGCCAGGAGCTGTCCCGCCTGGCGCTGGACCTGAGCCAGATGGTCAATACGTTCAAGGTGTGATCTGCCCACGCGCTACAGACATGGCCGCGCTCTGTTAGGATAACCGTCCCTTGTTTTCCATGACGGATCCGCGCCCATGCTTTCTGCGTTGCTGTTCGACCTCGATGGCACTCTGACCAACTCCGATACCCTGCACCTGGTGGCTATTCAGCAATTGCTGCTGGAAGAGGAAGGCCGCGCGTTCACCGAGCACGAATTCGAACAGCATTGCGCTGGCCGAGCCAATGCACAGATGTGCATGAATCTGTTTCCGCAAGGCAGCATCGCCGAACACCAAGCGTTTGCCGATCGCAAGGAAGCGCGGTTTCGCCAGTTGGCGACCCATTTGGAGCCCATCCCCGGCGCCACCCGCTTGCTCGATTACGCCGAGCAGCACGGCATCGGCATGGTCGTGGTCACCAATGCGCCACGGGCCAACGCCGATCACATGCTCGCCGCTCTGGGCTTCAGCGAACGTCTGGCACGCGTGGTAGTGGCCGAGGAGCTGTCCCATGCCAAGCCTCATCCGCTGCCCTACCTCACCGGCCTCGAAAGGCTCAAAGCCGAAGCCCATGTGGGCCTGGCGTTCGAAGATTCGATCCCCGGCCTGACAGCCGCCAAGGCCGCTGGCATCTTTACCGTGGCACTGGCGACGACCCAGAGCCATGCCGCGCTCCAGGCCGCCGGCGCGGATCTGGTGATCGATGACTACAACGATCCACGCTTGTGGGCGCATATCGAGCAGATGCAAGGCGCTTGAAGAGGCGCTGCAGCAAGTCGGCGTGCCCCCGAAAATAACGCGTCAGGCACATGAATACTGACAACTGAAATGTCGGGGGCAACCTCCTCGCTGCACGACAACTGTTACAAACGCATCCCCACTGCCAACCGGTTGAAGGCGTTCATCAACGACACGGCAAAGGTCAGGTCGGAAATTTCTGCATCGGTGAACAACGCCTTCAGCGGTTCATACAGTTCATCCGGCGCACCCTGCGCCGACACGTGAGTCAGCACTTCGGCCCAGGCCAGCGCCGCCCGCTCGCGCGGGTCGAACAGCGTGCTGATCCGCCAGCCCGCCAGGCAATCGAGCTTGCGCTGGGCCATGCCGCTGTCGCGCAAGGCTTTGGCGTGCATCTCCAGGCAGAATGCACAGCCGTTGATCTGCGATACCCGCAGATACACAAGCTCCACCAGGGGCAGGCCGAGCGGGCTGTCGGTCAAGGCTTGGCTGGTGTCTAGCAGGCCTTGGTAGGCAGCAGGCGAAAGGGTCGAGAACGGCACGCGCAGTTGGCTCATGGTAAAACTCCGGTGGCAAGAAAGTGTGCTCACTCTAGGGCCGCGATGGCCTATCCTGTAGAGCCAAGAATCGTCGTAACGACTAGGCCATAGTCCCATGCCCATTTCCACTGACCTGCCGGTCTACCGCCAACTCTATCTGCGCTTTCGCCAATCCATCGCCGAAGGCCGCCTGCGTCCTGGCGACCGGGTGCCCTCGGTACGCGCCCTGGCCGCCGAGTTGAACCTGGCGCGCGGCACGGTGGACAGCGCCTACCAGTTGTTGATCGGCGAGGGCTATCTGCTGGCGCGCGGGCCTGCAGGCACTGTAGTGTCCCCGCAGTTGCAGACCAGTGCGCAAACCCTGGCGCCCCCCCTGCCCCCACCAGCGATGCCGGCGCTGATGCATGGCGGTGGCGCGCCTCTGGCCTTGCAAATGGGCTTGCCGGCCTTGGATCTGTTCCCGCGCAAGACCTGGAACCGCTTGGCCAGCCGCGAGCTGCGCCGCAGCGGCATCGATGGCCTGGTGTATCCCGATGCCCGCGGGCTGCCGGCCTTGCGCACGGCGGTGGCCAGCTACCTGGGGATATCCCGCGGGATCGTCTGTGCACCCGAGCAGGTGTTCATCGGCGCCGGCTACCGCGCCTGCCTGCAGTTGATCTGCACCGCCGTGCTGCAACGTGGCGATCATTGCTGGTTCGAAGATCCGGGGTATTTCATGGCGCGTCGAGTGCTCGAAGCCGCCGACATCGAGCTGATACCGGTTCCCGTCGACGCTCAGGGCCTGGACATCGACGCGGGTCTGCAGGCGGCCCCCCAGGCACGCTGCGCATTGGTCACGCCCACGCACCAGAGCCCCTTGGGCGTGTCGCTGTCACTGCCGCGGCGCCAGGCCCTGCTGGACTGGGCCAACCGCCAGGGCAGCTGGATCATCGAAGATGACTACGACAGCGAATACCGCTACCACGGCCGCCCACTGCCAGCGCTCAAGAGTCTCGATCGCGAGGGACGGGTGCTCTATTGCGGGACCTTCAGCAAGGTCTTGATGCCGGGCCTGCGCCTGGCCTATCTGGTCGTGCCGCCAGCGCAGGTGGAGCGCTTTTCCCAAGTCGCCGACGCCCTGCACAATCACTGCCCGCAACTGCTGCAGGCGACCGTGGCGAGTTTTATGAAAGAAGGCCACTTCGCCCGCCATCTGAACAAGACTCGCAGCCTTTATGCGCAACGTCGACAAGGGCTGAGCGACGCCTTGCAGCGCGAGTTCGGTGAACAGTTGCAGATCGACGCCCAGGCTGGCGGCATGCACCTGCTCGTACGCTTGCCGGCAGGCAGTGACGATCAGGCCATCGTGGCGACGGCACGCAAGAGGGGGCTGTCCATGGAGCCGTTGTCGACCTGGTATCGGCAAGCACCGCCCGGCCCCGGACTGCTGATGGGCTTTACCAATGTCGCGGATGCGCTACAGGCCAGCGATGTGGCTGCGCGACTGCGTGGCGTTTTGTAAGATAGGCAGCCATTCAACCGGAGGAGACTTTCATGGGTGCCCTGTCATTGGCTGTGCGGTGCGTCGGGCTGTCGATCGGAGTGGCGCTGGCGGGCAATGCGCTGGCCGGCGATGAGTCGCAACTGGTCGAGTCCATCAATGCCTATCGCAGCCAGCCGCAGCGCTGTGGCGATAGCGCCTCGCCGGAATTGCCCCCGCTGTCTGCGGACCCGCGGCTGGTGCTGCCGGCCAACGGTGTCGGCGATTTGCAACAGGCCATGACCAAGGCCGCTTATCCGATGGTCAATGTGCAAGCCATCAGCCTTTCCGGGCCGCGCGATGCCGCGTCGGCCATGACTGCCATACAGCAGACCTTCTGCAAAGTGGTGCTCGATCCGCAATTCGTCGACATCGGCGTCAGCCGACAGGACCGTGACTGGCGCATTGTCCTCGCGCGGCCGCTGCTCAGCGCGCGGCTGGGGGATTCGGCCAGCGAAGGCCAACAGCTGCTGAGCCTGGTCAACAGCGCCCGCGCCCAGCCCCATCAGTGTGGCGCGCAATCGTTCAATGCCACCGGCCCGCTGACCTGGAACGCCCAACTGGCCAGCGCCGCCGACGGCCACAGCCGCGACATGGCCAACCAGAACTACTTCGATCACAAGGATCGCGACGGCTACATGCCCGGCGACCGCGCCGAACTGGCGGGCTACGTGGCGAAGGAGATCGGCGAGAACATCGCCGCCGGCCAGGACAGCGCCCGCAAGGTGGTCGACGCCTGGCTGGCCAGCCCGGGGCACTGCGCCAACCTGATGAATCCGCGGGTCAACGAGCTGGGCGCCGGCTATGCGACAGACCCGAAAAGCGATGCCGGGATCTACTGGACGGCGATGATGGGGGCGCAGTAGCTGATGGGCAGCATCGGCCGTGGCTGAACATGCCCATGCTCTACAGCAGCACGGCTGCGAGCGCCATGCCGATGCAGAACGGCACGATGCCATAGGCCGTCAAGGCCGCCGCGCCCGATACTCCTCCTGGCCCAATCCGCAAATCCCGACCATAGTTGAAGGCTCGCCCACCCTCGCTTACGGAGTGCTGCATGGAACGTCTCACCGCCAAAGACTTCGCCCCTGAACTGCTGGAGCTGTACGACTACTACGCCCATGGCAGGATCAACCGTCGGCAATTCCTCGATCGCGCGGCAGCCTTTACCGTCGCCGGCATGAGTGCCAGCGCTCTGTTGGCATCGCTCAGTCCCGACTACGCACTGGCCGAGCAGGTAGCCTTTACCGATCCGGACATCGTCGCCGAGTACATCACCTACCCCTCGCCCAAAGGCAACGGCCAGGTGCGCGGCTATCTGGTGCGGCCGGCCAAGCCCAGCGGCAAGGTCGGCGGTGTGGTGGTGGTACACGAGAATCGCGGTCTGAATCCTTATATCGAAGACGTCGCCCGGCGCGTGGCCAAGGCCGGCTTCATCGCCTTGGCGCCCGACGGGCTGACCTCGGTGGGTGGCTATCCGGGTAACGACGACAAGGGCCGCGAGCTGCAGGAAAAGGTCGACCCGACCAAACTGATGAACGATTTCTTCGCGGCCGTCGAGTGGCTGATGCAGCATGAGGCCAGCACCGGCAAAGTCGGCATTACCGGCTTCTGCTATGGCGGTGGCGTGGCCAATGCGGCAGCGGTGGCCTACCCGGAACTGGCG
The DNA here is from genome assembly GCA_903970465.1 of Gammaproteobacteria bacterium. GTDB lineage: Bacteria > Pseudomonadota > Gammaproteobacteria > Pseudomonadales > Pseudomonadaceae > Aquipseudomonas. Next base: position 113,550 of record CAJCIO010000072.1, on the reverse strand, counting down.
GCTGCGGTGCCCTTTTACGGCCGCCAGCCAGACGCCAAGGACGTGGTCCGCATCAAGGCACCCCTGCTGCTGCACTACGGCGAGCTCGACACCCGCATCAACGAAGGCTGGCCTGCCTACGAAAAAGCCCTCAAGGCCGATGGCAAGACGTACGAGGCGTTTATCTATCCGGGCTGCAACCACGGCTTTCACAACGACTCGACACCGCGCTACGACAAGGCCGCCGCGGAATTGGCGTGGAATCGCACGATTGCCTGGTTCACGCGCTATCTGGCGTGAACCCCGGCACTTGAGGACGTCGGCAGCCCTCAAGGTGACGGCGTCTCACCCCGATCGCTTTCCACCACAAAACCCGTATCGATACTTACCACCACCGACAACCCCGGACGCAAGCGCTGCGCCTGGGGTTGATCGGCATCGACGCTGATGCGCACCGGTACCCGCTGGGCGATCTTGACGAAGTTGCCGGTGGCGTTATCAGCCTGCAACAGGCTGAACTCCGCACCGGTCGCGGGCGCGATGCGTTGTACATGGCCGCGCAGCTTCTGGTGATCCAACGCATCGACCGTAAAGGTCACCGGCTGCCCGATCTGCACGTGATTCATCTGGGTTTCCTTGAGGTTAGCGATCACCCACAAGGTGTCGGGCACCAACGCCATCAACTGCGTACCGGCGCTCACATAAGCGCCCAGGCGCACGCCAATCTGCCCCAGCTGGCCGTCGCGCGGGGCTGTCACTCGAGTGTTGGACAGGTTGATACGTGCCAGTTGCACGGCCGCCTCGGCATTGGCGACCGAAGCCTGCAGCGAACCGCGGTTGACCACCGCGGTGCGCAGGTCCTGGCGGGCGATCTCCAGATTCGCCTTGGCCTGAGTCACCCCCGCCACCGCCTGGGCATTGGCGGCACGGGTCACGTCGAGCTGACTGCGGGACACCGAACCATCACTGATCAGGGCCTGATTGCGTCGCAAGTCGGCAGCGCTCTTGTCGGCCTGCGCCTGGGCGTCGGCAATGGCGGCCTGGCGCAAGGCGATGGTGGCCTCGGCACTGCGCTGCTGCTGGGTGTTGTTGTCCAGCGCGGCTTTTTGCACTTGCACCTGGGCCAGGGACTGATCCAGTTGCTGGGTGTAGGTGCGGTCGTCGATGCGTACCAGCAGGTCGCCCGCCTTGACGAACTGGAAGTCCTGCACCGCCACTTCATAGACGTAGCCCGAGGTTTCCGGGCTGATGGTCGTCACCTGGCCCTTTACCATGGCGTTCTCGGTGGACTCGATCTTGCTGCTGAACGGCGGCAGTTGCCAGGCGTAGAGCACGATCAGCACGCCGGCGAGGGCGACGCTGCCGAACAGCATCGCAGACAGCAAACGGGTACGGCGCGAGCGCGGCTCGTCGGCAGCGGCGGCCGACGGTGGGGTCTGGCCTTCCGGGGTGGCGGCGATGGCGGTGGTGGTCGTAGTGGTCGGTTCGGTCATGAAGTACGGGCGCCAGGGTTCGGGGTCGAGTTGGCCGCTGCGGCGGCTCTGCGAGTGGTGCTTTTAAGCCAGAGGATACGGATGCTCAGCCACACCAGGGTGAGGGTGGCAATGACCGCGATCAAGGCGAATACGTCGTTGTAGCCCATGATATTGGCTTCACGGGTAGCTGCACTGGCCAGTGAACTGGTGCCTTGCAGGTTGCGCGCTGCAGCATTGGGGATGCTCGACAGGTAACTGTTGGCGCCGCTCTGCACCCGCGCGGCCACCAGCGGGTTATCCAGCACCAGACGCTCGACGATGTAGCTGGAATGGTACTTCTCCCGCACGATCTGATAAGTGCCCAGCAACGCCGCACCCGCCAGGCTGCCGAGGTTCTGGCTGATGCCGAACATCACCGAAAAGCTCACCAGATTGCGCGGATTGGTGACCACATTGCGCACCCCCAGAGCCATGGTCGGCCCAAGGAAAAACGTGCTGCCGAACGCCAGCAGGAACTGGCTCAGGTACATATTGGTGGGGCGCGTGAGGTTATTGGAAAAACTGTCCAGCGCCCCGCCAATGGCCATCATGCCCAGCGACACCAGCAGCGGCATGAACAGGTGATCGGCGTGGATGGTCAGGGCGCTGGTCACCAACCCGGCCACCGCACCGATCAGCATTACCACGTAAAGACTGTGCAACTGCTGGCTGCTCATGCCCAGATACTGCATGAAACCCACGGCGCCGGTGGACTGCTCCGACGTGACCATGCGAATCAACAACACCGCCAAAAACAAGCGAAAGATCGGCCCGCTGCCCAGCCAGCGGGTCATCAGCAGAGGGTTGGTGCGGTTGTGCTCGATGCACAGTCCGGCCAGGATCAAGGCGATGGACGCCGCTGAGGCCCAGCCGATCCAGGGCGCCTCCAGCCACCAGTCGATACGCCCCAGCGACAGCACCAGGACCAGCAGGCCAACGCCGGTGGACAGCAAGGCGAAGGTGAGAAAATCGAGGTTCTCGAAGGTCTTGAAGCGATCCCCGGGTGGCAGCTTGAGCAACAACACGCAGCCCAGGGCCGACAGTGCCAGGCCCAGTTCGAACAGATACAGGCCGCGCCATTCAGCGATCTGCAGCAAGTCCTCGGAAAACAGCCGAGCCAGGGGTATCGCCAGCTGCGCTGTGCCCAACCCCAATACCAGCGCCTTGAGCCGCCACTTGGCCGGGAACGCCTGGATCATGTAATACAAACCCAACGAGCTAAGGGCTGCGCCGACCATCCCGTGAGCGGCCCTCACCGCGATGGCCGACTCCAGGTCGTTGACGAACAAGTGGGCAAAGGTCACCAGCGCGTACAGCGCCAGAAAAACCTCGGTGAACGCGCGCAGGCCGAACTGCTGCCGGAACTTCACCAGCAGCAGGTTCATCGAGACGTTGGTCATGACATAGGCTGCCGGCAGCCAGGCCATTTCCGCCGTGGTAGCGCCGAGCGCGCCTTGCAGATAGACCAGATTGGCGGTGACCAGCGCATTGCCCAGGCCGCCGGTAATCCCGACCAGCAAGCCGACGGCGGCAAAGGCATAGCGTTTAGGCGTGGAATGCAGCGGCGTTGAAGGCGAACCGGGCATGCTCGGCCGTTCGTGGGGTTGCCATTGGTGAGGGGCGTAGCGATCCATCCGGTGACCTTGTCGACGAGCCTGTAGGCATACGCGTAGTAGACCTCAGGCAGCAGCGGCTTGCCAACGTTCCTTCACTGGCCAGGCCATTGGATCTCAACCGCCCCGGCCGGCCTCAAGCGGTACACCTACGCTCGCCCTCAAGTCACGGAATCAGAATCACCTTGTCGCTGCTCCCCGCATTGACCTCAGCGAAGCGTTGCGGCCCCTCACTCAATGGCACTTCGAGCAGGCCTTCAGGCAGCGCCAGCAAGCCTTCATCGAAGTAGCCACCAAAGTGCTCGAGCATCCGCGCACAAGCAACGCAGTCGTATAGCAGCGAGTTGATCCCCACCACCGAGCCACCCTTGCGGTACAGTCCCAGCGCCGGCAGCTGCACGTGGCCATCCACCGGGGCGGCGATGATGGCGATACGGCCGAACTTGGCCAGGGCCCCCACCGCCGCCGGCAACCAGAAGCCGGTGGTATCGAAAATCACCTCGGCACCGCCCTCGAACACCGCTTGTACCTGGGAGGCAAGACCTTCGGGCTGTTCCAGCACCAGGGTTTCATAGCCCTTCGCGCGCAAGGCCTGTGCCTGCTCCGGCCTGCGCACCGCCGCCAGCACCTGGGCGCCGCGAATCCTCGCGAAGGCCAGTGCCGCGCTGCCAACCGCACCGTTACCACCAATCACCAGCACCCGCGTGCCGGCAGTCACGGCGCTGCGCTCAAGGGCGTCCCAGGCGGTGGTATAGGGCACACCGAGGCTGGCGGCCTGCGCGAAGCTCAAGGATTGCGGCTTGCGCGCCACCCCACCGATGGGCACGGTCAGATAGGCGGCGTGGGAGCCATCATTGAAAAAGCCCAGATCGCTGCCCGTGCCCCAGACTTCCTGGCCGACCCATTCCTGCGGGCCTTCGACCACCACCCCGGCAAAGTCGCGACCCGGAACGCGCGGCAAGGTGGTGTAGGGAAATCGTCCGAGCACATTCTTGACATCGCTGGGGTTCAGGCCAGCGGCCTTGACCTGGACCAGCAACTGCCCAGGTGCGGCAACGGGGACGGGTATTTCTACGCATTGCAAAGCGGCAAGGTCGCCGGTGCGGGAAAATTGCAGGGCTTGCATGGAGACTGCTCCTTGGTGTCGATTGACTGTGCCGCCAGTGTATGGCGGCTTCACAGGGGGGATCGGCCAAGGGCTTCGGTTTATCGGCCAGCTTCCAGCACAAAGGCCGAGGGCGACATGCCGCGCTCGCGGCGAAACATGTCGCTGAAGCTGCTGGGTGAATAGCCCAGCGCATGCGCGACGCGGCTGACCGGCAACCCTTGCAGCAACTGCGCAGTCGCCGTGGCCAACTGCACCTGGCGCCGCCATTGGGCGAAACCTGTGCCTATGCCGACCTGAAACAGCCGGGCCAGGGTGCGCACACTCGCACCGACCTGTTCGGCATGCTGTTCGAAGGAGATGTCCAACGAGGGCGAGTCAATGACGGCCTGACACAGGCTGCGCAGGCGCCGATCGCTGTGCTCGGGCATGGGAATACTCGCCCCGCGATGCTGAGCGCGCTTGAGCTCCAGCAAGGCCAGGCCGACCAGTGCTTCGTAGTAATCAGGCTCGCCCCTGCTGGCCGTGCCCAAAGGATCATAGGCCTGCGCTACCAGCCCGACGATCAGTTCGCGCAGCAGACCGTTGACCTCGAGCACCCGCACGCGTGCATCCAGCGTCGCCGCCAATGCAGGACGCAAATAGATATTGCGCATCTGCAAGTCCGACACCACGCGGATCCCATGGGGCACGCCGGGCGGCAGCCAGACCGCCCGTTGCGGCGGCACCGCGATGGCCTCGCGTGGGGTTTCGACCCACATCACCCCGGACACGGCATACAGCACCTGCCCCCATTCATGGGAATGCGGCTCGGTGAAGTGCCCACGCGCATAGGTGCGCGCCAGGGGCAGTACCGGGACGGTAGGGTCGCTCAAGTCTGGGGGTGCAGCGAGGGCCATGGTATCGAGATCGCCGGCGTCGGGGGTTCAAGGCCAGCAGGATATCACTGTTGGTCCCGACGGCAGACCACCCGGACGCAGGCCTGCACCGGGCCAGCCACTGAGCCGTAGCGCCCAGAGCCAGCGCCAGACGTTCGTCGACCGGTAACTGCGCCATGTCGAGCTGAGTGATCAGCCTGGAGGCAAGCCCCTCACCACAGAGCTGAAGTTCGATCACCGGCCAAAATCAGATCTATACCAAGATGGGCCTGATCCTAGCCGCAAGCCATCAAGCCTCGTGGGTCAGTTGCTCGAAGGCTTCCTCGATGTCGCTGATCCGCGTGGGGCGCACCAGGCGAGACACTTCCTGGCCGTCCTGAAGAAAGATCAGCGTCGGCCACAGTTTGACCCTGAACGAGCGTCCCAGCGGCCGACCGCTGGCGTCCTCGACCTTGAGATGCTGCACTTGCGGGAAATCGGCGAGCACTTGCGCAAGCAGCGGCTGCGCAGCCTGGCAGTGGTCACACCAGTTCGTGCCGAACTCGATCACCACCGGGCCTTTAAGGGCGTTGACGTCGGTGCGGTCGGGTTGATCTGCGCTATAAGTGTCCAACATGGTGGTTCCTTGAGTGACCGGGGCGTTAGCACATTGGAGCTCATGCCGAGCCTGACGTTCCCTGCTTCGCAGGGAGCTGCTAGGAGCAAGCTGCAAGCCTCAAGGCTATTTTGCATATCCAATCGGCAGATTTACCTGTTTGAACAACGTATCGCTGGCCTAATCTGAACTAGCTTGAAGCTTGCAACTTGCAACTTGCCTTCCGGTTATAAGAATAAAAAAAGGACATCGCCATGCCCTGCCCCGAGTTCCTCGCCGCTCGAGACTTCCTGCTTGCCCACCGTACCGACTACGCCACCGCCGCCCGGGATTTCCGGTGGCCGCAATTGACCCATTTCAATTGGGCCCTCGACTATTTCGACGAGATGGCCAGCGGCAATAGTGCTACGGCGCTGTGGATCGTCGAACACGATGGCCAATCCAGCCGCTACAGCTTCGAGCAACTGTCGCAGCGTTCCAATCAGGTCGCCAATCACCTGCGCTGGCTGGGCGTGAACCGGGGCGATCGGTTGCTGGTGATGCTCGGCAATCATGTGGCGCTCTGGGAAACCCTGCTGGCGGCCTTCAAGCTAGGCGCGATCGTGATCCCCGCAACCACCTTGCTGACCACCGAAGACCTGCGCGATCGCCTTGATCGCGGTCAGGTCCGGCATGTCGTGGCGGGTAGCGAGTGGGTCGACAAGTTTGCAGACCTGGCCGGCGATTACACGCGCCTTAGCGTCGGCGCCCGAGTGGACGGCTGGATCGATCACGAAGACGCTCGTCACTATCCGCTCAGCTTCGTCCCCAGCGGCGCTACCCTGGCCACTGATCCGGCGCTGCTGTATTTCACCTCGGGCACCACCTCAAAGCCGAAGATGGTCCTGCACAGCCAGCAAAGCTACCCGGTCGGGCATTTGTCGACGCTGTACTGGATCGGCCTGCAACCGGGGGATGTGCACCTCAACATCTCCTCCCCGGGCTGGGCCAAGCATGCCTGGAGCTGCGTGTTCGCCCCGTGGAACGCCGGGGCCTGCGTGTTCATTCATAACACCCCGCGTTTCAACCCGACAGCCTTGCTGGAGATCATCGCGCAATACGGCATTACCAGCCTGTGTGCGCCGCCGACGGTGTGGCGGATGCTGATCCAGCTGGACCTCAAGGGCCGCCAGGGACAGTTGCGCGAGCTGGTCGGTGCCGGCGAGCCGCTGAACCCGGAAATCATCGAACATATCAAGGCCGCCTGGGGCTTGAACCTGCGCGACGGCTTCGGCCAGTCCGAGACCACCGCGCTGGTAGGCAACAGCCCTGGCCAAGTGCTCAAGCCGGGGTCCATGGGCCGGCCACTGCCGGGTTATCAGGTGACGTTGCTCGACCCTGATGGCCTGCCCGCCAAGGAAGGCGAGGTCGCCTTGCCCTTGGCCAGCGCACCGCTGGGACTGATGCTGGGCTACGCCGATGCCCCCGACAAGACCGCCGACGCGATGCGCGGCGGTATGTACCGCACGGGCGATACCGCCGCCATCGACAGCGACGGCTATATCACCTTCGTCGGTCGCGCCGATGACGTGTTCAAGGTGTCGGACTACCGCATCAGCCCGTTCGAACTGGAAAGCCTGCTGATCGAGCACCCGGCGGTGGTCGAAGTGGCCGTGGTGCCCAGCCCGGATCCGCAGCGACTGGCAGTACCCAAGGCGTTTCTGATTCTGGCCGAGGGCGTCGCGGCTGACGCGCACCTGGCACGCCTGCTGTTCGTGTTCGCCCGCGAGAAGCTCGCCCCCTACAAGCGCGTGCGGCGCCTGGAGTTCGTCACCGAACTGCCCAAAACCATCTCCGGCAAGATCCGCCGAGTGGAATTGCGCTTGCTCGAGGCGCGGGTACGCGAGGCTGACGTGCGCCGCGATCAGGAATATTTCGAAGATGACTTCCACAGTTGAATGCCATGGAAAACGAATGTAGCGAAGGGCCCCGCCCCCTCGCTACACGGTCCGCTACAGATTCGCGTGAAACCCGATAGAATGCGCGCCCCTGTTTTGGCCTGTGAACGCTATCCCCATGACACCCGACGCCCTGACCGTGCTGCAGCAACACCTGGACCTCGCCCTTGCCCAGCCCACCGGCGAGGCGCGGCGCCTGCTGCACGGTCGCGGGCAGCGCTGGCCGGGGCTGGAGCAGGTGACGGTCGACTGGCTGCAAGGCATGGTATTGGTGTCGTTGTTTCGCGAGCCGGAGCCCGCGCAACTGGAGGCGCTGAAGACCTTGCTGTTGCACTGGGCGGCTCGACAGGCCTGGATCACCGCAGGCGGCAAGGCCCTGCTGCTGCAACACCGCTACCTGCCCGCCAGCCCGACCGAATGCCTGCTCGGCGAAATCGTCTCGCCATGGGTGATCGAGGAAAACGGCCTGCGCTATCAGCTCGACCTGGGGCGCTCGCAGAACACCGGGCTGTTCCTCGACATGCGCTACGGCCGTCAATGGGTAAAGGCCAATGCTCAGGGCAAGCGGGTGCTCAATCTGTTTGCCTACACCTGTGGTTTCTCGGTCGCGGCCATCGCTGGCGGTGCCTCGAGCGTGGTCAACCTCGACATGGCCAAGGCTGCCTTGAGCCGCGGGCGCGACAACCACCGCCTCAACGATCACGACCTGAGCAAGGTCAGCTTCATGGGCCACGATCTGTTCAAATCCTGGGGCAAGGTGATCAAGGCCGGCCCTTACGACCTGGTGATCATCGACCCGCCGTCGTTCCAGAAAGGCAGCTTTGTGCTCACCCAGGATTACCGCAAGGTGCTGCGCCGCCTGCCCGAAGTGCTCAACACGGGCGGTCAGGTGCTGGCCTGCCTCAACGACCCACAGGTGGGCGCGGACTTCCTGATCGACTGCATGGCCACCGAGACACCGCAGTTGCGTTTCCAGCAACGCCTGGAAAATCCGCCGGAGTTCGTCGATATCGACCCCGAGGCAGGGCTCAAGGCCCTGGTGTTCGCCGAGCAGTAAACGCTGATCGGCGAACGGCGCAGATTTCCCCGCAGCGGCTACAAACACAGCAGTCAAAAAGATAACAACAACGGGAGATAGGCAATGACTCTGAAAGGCAAGACCGCCCTGGTCACCGGATCCACCAGCGGCATCGGCCTGGGTATCGCGCTGTGTCTGGCCAAGGCCGGCGCCAACGTCATCCTCAATGGCTTTGGCGATGCCGGCACGGCCCTCGCGCAAGTAGCCGCCCACGGCACGCAGGTCGGACACCACCCGGCGGATGTCAGCGATCCGCAGCAGATCGCCGCGATGATCGACTACGCCCGCGACGAGTTCGCCGGCATTGATATTCTGGTCAACAACGCGGGTATTCAGCACGTCGACACAGTCGAAGATTTTCCGGTCGAAAAATGGGACGCCATTCTCGCGATCAACCTGTCCTCGGTGTTTCATGCCAGCCGCCTGAGTCTGCCCGGCATGCGCGAGCGTGGCTGGGGGCGCATCATCAACATCGCTTCGGTGCACGGCCAGGTCGGCTCGATCGGCAAGGTGGCCTATGTCGCCGCCAAGCACGGGGTGATCGGCCTGACCAAGGTCATCGGCCTCGAAACCGCCACCACCCAGATCACCTGTAACGCCATCTGCCCCGGCTTTGTGCTGACGCCCTTGGTGCAACAGCAGATCGATGCACGCATTGCCAAAGGCGTCGACACCGAGCAGGCGCAGCGCGAATTGCTGGCCGAGAAGCAGCCCTCACTGGAGTTCGTCACCCCCAACCACCTGGGTGAACTGGTGCTTTTCCTGTGCAGCGAAGCCGGCAGCCAGGTCCGCGGCGCAGCCTGGAATATCGATGGGGGCTGGCTGGCGCGCTGACTTCTGCCGGCCACGCTGGCCCTTTCGCCGCCGAACGCGCAACCTCGCTCACACAGGTGTATGACTCTGGAACTGTTGCCACTGTGGGAGCAAAGCTTGCTCGCGAAGAGGCCGGATGCATCAACCCAGTTCGCGAATCAGACCTGCTCTTCGTCGTTGACCAATCCCCAGTCACCCTTGGGCAGCTCTTGCACCGGCGTAGGCGCCGCCGGGGCCGAGGTATGGGTGGCGCCACCATCGCTGTGCAACTTGAGGCGCAGGCGCAGGTTGTTCTGCGAGTCGGCGTTCTTCAGCGCTTCTTCCTCGTCGATAGCGCCTTCGACGACCAGATCAAACAGCGCGATGTCGAACGTCTGCATGCCCTGGTTACCGGCCTTTTCCATGATGCCCTTGAGATCGCTGAATTCGCCACGGTGAATCAGGTCGCGAATGGTCGACGAGCCAAGCATCACCTCTACCGCCGCCCGGCGCTTGTTGTCGACGGTCTTGACCAGCCGCTGGGACACGAACGCCTGCAGGTTGTTGCCCAGGTCATTGAGCAATTGCGGGCGGCGGTCTTCCGGGAAAAAGTTGATAATCCGGTCCAGCGCCTGGTTGGCGTTGTTGGCGTGCAAGGTCGAGATCGCCAGATGGCCGGTGTCGGCGAAGGCCAGCGCGTGCTCCATGGTCTCGCGGTCGCGGATCTCGCCGATCAGGATCACGTCCGGCGCCTGGCGCAGGGTGTTCTTGAGCGCGGCCTGGAAACTGCGGGTATCGACGCCGACTTCGCGCTGATTGATGATCGACTTCTTGTGCCGGTGGATATACTCCACCGGGTCTTCGATGGTGATGATGTGGCCGCTGCTGCTGCGATTGCGATAGTCGATCAGCGCTGCCAGCGACGTCGACTTGCCCGACCCGGTGGCGCCCACGAACAGCACCAGCCCGCGCTTGCGCATGATCACGTCGAGCAGGATCGGCGGCAGCTTGAGGTCTTCGAACTTGGGGATATCAAGTTTGATGTTGCGGGCGACGATGGACACTTCGTTGCGCTGCTTGAAGATATTGATCCGGAAGCGCCCGACGCCGTGTATCGACATCGCGAGGTTCATTTCCAGATCACGTTCGAACTCTGTGCGCTGTTCGGCGTCCATGATGTCCATGGCAATGGCGGCGATCTCGCCAGGTTTGAGCGATTCGCTGCTCAACGGCTTGAGTACGCCGTTGAACTTGGCGCAAGGCGGCGCACCTGTGGACAGATAAAGGTCGGAGCCGTCCTGGCTGACGAGGGTTTTCAACAGGGCCTGGATATCCATGGGCAAAGTCCGCGGGGCAGTCGTTAGGAAGTAAGCTATAGCTTGGCGGTTTTTCAGGCCAACGTGCAAATAAAGGGTAATGCAATGAAAGGATTGTCCGAGGGCGGCATGGCAGCCACGCTCATTTCGAGACTACAGGACAGCGCCAGTCCGCTGCCGGCACCGGAGCAGTGGCCGCAGAGCCTGCGTACCGCGGTGGACATGATCATCCACTCCCCCATGCCGATGATGCTGCTGTGGGGGCCACAGTTGTGCCAGCTGTATAACGATAGCTTCGCACTGCTGGCCGGCAGCAAGCATCCCCGCGCCTTCGGACAGCCGGTCGACCTGATCTGGCCGGAACTGCGGCCGTTCAGCGATCCGATCTACCAGGCGGTGCTCGGCGGCGAAGTGCGCAGTTATGTCGAGCAAGGCTTTTCCCTGCCACGCGGCGACCATGAAGCCCAGGTGTGGCTTGACCTCACCTACAGCCCGGTGCGCGACGAGAGTGGCCAGATCAGCGGCATTCTGGTCACCGCTATCGACGCCAATGCGCGCCTTGAAGTACAGGCTGAACTGCAGCGTCGTTCCCATGCCAGCAGCGAGATGCACCAGCGTCTGCAGGAGGAAATGCAAGAGCGCGAACGGGCTGAAGACGCCCTGCGCCATGCCCAGAAGATGGAGGCCGTAGGCCAGTTGACCGGCGGCATCGCCCACGACTTCAACAACATGCTGACAGGCATCATCGGCAGCCTGGACTTGATGCAGCGCTATATCGCCAATGGCCGCAGTGCCGAAATCGCCCGCTTCGCCGAAGCGGCAGTCACCTCGGCACAACGGGCTGCCGCCCTGACTCACCGACTGTTGGCGTTTTCGCGCCGCCAGTCGCTGGATCGTCAGCGCATTGATCCGAATCAGCTGGTGCACTCGCTCGAGGAACTGCTCAGCCGCACCAAGGGCGAACACATCGAGTTGCGCATTCACTACGGCGCCGACATCTGGCCCGTCGACACCGATGCCAATCAACTGGAAAACGCCCTGCTCAATCTGGTCATCAATGCCCGCGACGCCATGCCCGATGGCGGTGTGCTGCGCGTCGAGACCGCCAACTGCGTGCTCGATGGCAGCCTGCGCCAATTGGGCATGGAGGGGGTGAACCCTGGCGATTACGTGATGATCAGCGTGACCGACAGCGGCTCGGGGATGTCGCCATCGGTGTTGGCCAAAGCCTTCGACCCGTTCTTCACCACCAAGCCCACTGGCCAGGGCACCGGCCTCGGGTTGTCGATGATCTATGGGTTCGCCCAGCAATCAGGGGGCCACGTGACCCTGCAAAGCACAGTGGGCGAAGGCACCCAGGTGCACCTCTATCTGCCCCGCCATGCCGATGCGGTACAGGTGGAAAACGTGCTGCAGACCCCAGAGAACATCCCCCGTGCCCAGCAAGGCGAAAGTGTATTGGTGGTCGAGGACGATCAGGCGGTGCGTATGCTGGTACTCAACGTGCTGGACGAACTGGGCTACCGCGGCCACCCAGCGGCTGATGCGCGCACGGCCATCCCGCTGCTGGAATCCTCGTTGCGTATCGACCTGCTGGTCACCGATGTGGGGCTGCCGGGCCTCAATGGCCGACAGTTGGCAGAAATCGCCCGCCAGCATCGCCCGGGGCTCAAGGTGCTGTTCATGACCGGTTACGCGGAAAAGGCCGCCGAGAAACAACATTTTCTCGACGACGCTACGGACATGGTCGCCAAACCCTTTACCATTGACGTATTGGCAAACAAGATTCGCGACATGATCAACGCGTAGCCCGCTGCGCGCCGTGATAGCCCTCTATCTTCCTCTATAAAGAAAAAAAGCAAGCACGCCCATGAAAGCACAAGCCCGGCACATCCTCGTCAAGACCAGCGACGAGGCCGAACAACTCAAGCAGCGCATCGCCAAAGGCGAAGCCTTCGACGTATTGGCGAAAAAATTCTCTATCTGCCCTTCGGCCAAGCGTGGTGGCGACCTGGGTGAAATACGGCCAGGGCAGATGATCGGCGCCATCGACCAGATCATCTTCAAGAAGCCTTTGCGCGTTGTGCATGGGCCGGTCAAGAGCAAATTCGGCTATCACCTGGTGCAGGTGTTCTACCGGGATTGAGCCGCTCGGGCGCGACAACAAAGCCGTGAACAGTAAAAAGCCGCCGACACCAGAGGGTGTCGGCGGCTCGTCTGAAGTCGGCCCGGTGTCGGGTAGTCGGTCAGAGGCTAGCGCTGGCCAGCTTGGCTTGTTGGAGGCGGCCCTTCTGATGATTCAGCGCCAGATCGCTGCGCAGACCCGCTACCAGATTGGAAATGGCGCGGCTGCTGGTCAGGGACTGGGTGTTGATGCCCGTGACAGTCAAGTCGATGTGTTGGGTCTTTTGATCGAACACCCGTACCGTCAGGGATTTATCCTGAGCCTGGGTGCATTGGCAGCGCATAGGCAGAAAGCTGCTCTCGATAATGTTGCGAAGTTCTAAAGTGGACAGCATAACGACATCTCCTTGTGAATTTAGAGTCCCTGATTCTTGGCAGAAGGAACTGCAGGGCGCAGGGGCGGCAAATAGCGGCCTAGCTGCAACCCGCGCCCGTTCGACATGAACGGGTCCGTGGACTCTACTTATATAACAGCAGGTTCCATGCCTGCGCTAATACCGTTCGTCCACACTATATAAATCAATAGTTTACGTCGCATAGTTGAGATATCACTAAAAAGCCAGCATGCGCATTGCACGATGACCAAAAATCGTCCCCGCATTTTGCATGGCTGCGCGCCCCAAAGCGAAGCGTCTGCAACTTGTAGCCGCACCTGAATGTCCCCTGTTCATCACCTCCACACTTGCGAAAGGTACTGGCAATGGCACGGGCAATCTGGAAAGGCGCGATCAGTTTCGGGCTGGTGCACATCCCTGTGGCGCTGGTCTCGGCCACCGCTTCCAAAGGCGTCGACTTCGACTGGCTCGATAAGCGCAGCATGGACCCGGTCGGCTACAAGCGCATCAACAAGGTCACCGGCGAAGAGATGGACAAGGACGATATCGTCAAGGGCGTGCAATACGAAAAAGGCCGCTACGTGGTGCTCAGTGAGGAGGAAATTCGCTCGGCGCACCCGGTCTCGACCCAGACCATCGAGATCTTTTCCTTCGTCGCCAGCGATCAGATCCCCCTGCAGAACATCGACACGCCCTACTTCCTGGCGCCCGACAAGCGTGGCGAGAAAGTCTATGCCCTGCTGCGCGAAACCCTCGTGCGCAGTGACAAAGTTGCACTTGCCCAAGTGGTGCTGCACACCCGGCAATACCTGGCGGCAGTCATGCCACTGGATGACGCGCTGGTATTGGTGAAATTGCGCTGGCCCGCCGAAGTGCGCGAGCTGGCGGTGCTGGAGCTAGGTGACGCGGTGAAGAAAGCCGAGCTCAGCAAGCGCGAGCTGGACATGGCGCAAAGGCTGGTGGACGACATGAGTGGCGATTGGCAACCGGCCGACTACGTCGATCAATTCGAAGAAAAGATCATGGCCCTGGTCGACAAGAAGGCTCGCGACGGCAAGATCGAGGACGTGGAGACCGGCGAATCCGAGGACGCGCGTCAAACTGCGGATGTCATCGACCTCACCGAGTTGCTCAAGCGCAGCCTTGGCGGAAAACCCGCCAACAAGGCGGCCAAGGAAAAAGCACCGGCAAAATCCGCCGCACCGCGCAAGCGAGCGACCAAAGCCGCGTCGGCGGCCAAACCTGCGAGCCGAAGAACAAAGAAAGCCTCCTGAGTCAAGCTAGCAGAACTGCTAGTTTGTATCTGACCTGACGCACGTCTATACCTGAGGGCTACAAGCACTCAGGTATGGAGCTACCGGTCTATTCGCAGTGAACCGCTCCCGCCTCTAGACAAGGAAGGCGAGCGGATGCGTGTATTAAAATTTTCAGGTTTGGCAACCCTCACCTCATGGGTCGTATTTGCCCAAGTAGCCTACGGGGCCTGCAGCTTCTCTCCCACGCTCGGCGATGATGCTTACGTCTGCGACAGTGGCACAGCGTCGAGCCTCACCGACCTGCAGGGCAACAACCGGCTGACCCTGCCCGCCGGTGGCAGCGGGACCATCACCGGGCCCGTGACCTTCGGCGCCGGTGCCGACCAGATCACCATCGCCTCCGGGACCATCGGTGGCGCCGTCAGTCAGGGCGCCGGCATCGATGACTTCGTCATGAGCGGCGGGCGGATCGCGTCGCTGGCCCAAGGCGACGGCCGCGACACCTTCCGCATGACCGGCGGGACCATCGTCGGCGCCTTCGAAGATGGCGATGTGGCCGCCATGAGCGGTGGCACCATCGGCCGGGTCGACATGAAGCTCGACAACAACATCTTCGATCTGTCCGGGGGTCGTATCAACGGCAACCTGGTGACCGGTTTCGGGCTCGATACCATCACCGTCACCGGCGGCAGTATTGGCGGCAACATCAGCGTCAGCGGTGGGAATGACGTGGTCACCGTGAGCGGCGGCAGCGTGGGCGGCAACATCCTCATGAGCTTTGGCGACGACCGCTTCACCTGGCGCGACGGCGGCACCATTGCCGGCACCATTCAAATGGGCGACGGCACGGACAGCGTGTTGCTCAGCGGCCTCACAGAGAGCCTGCTGGCTGGCAGCGCGGGGATCGACGGCAGCACGGGCATCGACACCCTGACCTTTGATCGCACCACCAGCCGCAGCGGTGCGCGCTACAGCAATTTCGAGCAGGTCAACCTCACCAACGGCTCGACCCTGGACCTGGATGACCGACTGGTGCTGGGCGACACCGGGACTGGCACCGGCAACCTTGAGATCGACAGCGCCAGCGTGTTGAGCTCGACCCAAGGCAGCGTCGGTCCTTTTACTGCGGGTCAGAACGTGAGCGTCAATAACGCCGGCCTGATCGACCTGACCAGCAGCGGTAGCGCCGCCAATGATCGCCTGACCATCGTGGGCAACTACACCGGCGACAACGGCCAGCTACGGGTGCAAAGCGTGCTGCAGGGCGACGGCGCCGCGTCCGACCGATTGGTAGTGTCCCAGGGGACGCTGAGCGGTAGCACGGCGATCAGCGTGGTCAACCTCAATGGCAGTGGCGCCCTGACTACCGCCAACGGCATCCAGGTGGTCGAGGCCAATAACGGTGCAACCAGCAGCAGCGGTGCCTTTTCCCTGGCCAGCGCGGTGTCCGCCGGCGCCTATCAATACTATCTGTTCAAGGGCGGCGTCACGGCCGGCAGCGAGAACAGCTGGTACCTGCGCTCCAGCGTAGTGGCCCTGCCGCTGGCGGCCACGCCGGCAACCCAAGGCATGCCGAGCACGCCAACAACGCCGGTCACCCCGGCAGATCCCTCGACACCGATCGAGCCAGCGGCGCAAAGTGCACCGATCGCGGCGGTCGGCACCCCCGCCTTGCCGGTGGCCGCTGCCGGGCAAAGCATCGCCCTCTACCGCGTCGAGGTACCGCTGTACAGCGTGATCCCCCCTGCTGCCGCACTGCTGGCACAAACCAGCCTGGGTACCTTCCACGAGCGCCAAGGCACCCAGGCTCTGTTGCACGAGGCGGGCTGGGTACCTGCCGGCTGGGCCCGGGTGTTCGGCAACAGCCTGCGTCAGACCTGGGCCGGCGATGCGGCGCCGAGCCTGAACGCCAGCATCGATGGCTATCAGGTGGGCCACGACCTGTATGCCCATTTGAATGACGATGGCTATTGGCAGCGCGCCGGGGTATTCGTCAGCCATGCGCACATGAGCGGCGACGTCAAAGGCTTTGCCTTGGGCTTCGATAACACGCACGCCGGGCGGTTGCGTCTGGATGGCGACAGCCTCGGGGCCTACTGGAGCTTGATCGGCCCCCAGGAGCAATATCTGGACCTGGTGCTGATGGGCACTCGCTATGACGGTCGCAGCCATTCCGAGCGCGGCCTGACCCTGGATCTCGACGGCCAAGGGGTGAGTGCGTCCGCCGAAGTCGGCTATCCCCTGCGCGTCAGCGATCACTGGCGGGTCGAGCCGCAAGCGCAGCTGGTCGCGCAACGCGTCGACCTTGACGACAGCCATGACGCGGTCGCCAAGGTGACCTTCGACAACCCGACCACGTGGCGCGGCCGCCTCGGTGCGCGGTTGCTGGGCGACTATCAGATCCGCGGCGTACCGCTGCAGCCTTATGTACGTACCGACCTGTGGCGCACCTCGGGCCGCGACGACGGGGTTACCTATGACCACGCCGAGACACTGCACACCCGCCAGCGCAGCACCACCCTGGATGTGGGCGGCGGTGTTGCGGCGCGCCTGAACAACAGCACCCAGCTCTACCTGAGTGCGGGCTACAGCCGCAATCTGGACAGCGTCGCCGAAGAATCGCTACAAGGCACGTTAGGCGTGCGGATCTCCTGGTAAGCGACGAATGGTCACGTGTTGCGATTTGTCCACATCCATTTCACGCCACGTTCACGCCCCGAGGCGCATCTTTAAGTCACTCCTTTGTGTGATCCCTTTAGCCCGCGCCCCATCGCGGGCTTTTCTTTGTCTGAAATTTGTCAATAGGGGATATTTCCGAATCGTCGACATCCATTTCACGTCCTGTTCACGCCTGCGGGCGCATCTTCAAGTCACTCCTTTGTGTGATCCCTTCAGCCCGCGCCCCATCGCGGGCTTTTCTTTGTCTGGCGTTTGAGGTGCTGGGGTAGCAGTACACAAATCGCCCTGTACCGCACTGCCATACCCCTGTCGCCTCAGCTGTGCGACAATAGCCGAAATGTCCGGTTTCAACCCCGCGCACCTATAAAAAAGCTCACGGCAGATACAGCTGCGGTGGGCTTTTGTGCGTTGAATGGGCACACGCTCCGACTGGAACGAACTGGACACACTGCAGATGGGTATCCAATCGGTATCTGCAGCAACAAGTACTCCGTAAGTTATTGATAGGTAAGCCCATTGATCTCCACAGCTAACATCACCATGCAGTTCGGCGCCAAGCCGCTGTTCGAGAACGTCTCGGTCAAGTTCAACAACGGCAACCGTTATGGTCTGATCGGCGCCAACGGTTGCGGCAAGTCGACCTTCATGAAAATCCTCGGCGGCGACCTCGACCCGTCCGGCGGCCAAGTGATGCTGGAGCCGAACGTGCGCCTGGGTAAACTGCGCCAGGATCAGTTCGCCTACGAAGAATTCAGCGTGATCGATACCGTGATCATGGGCCATGAAGAGCTGTGGAAGGTCAAGGCCGAGCGTGACCGCATCTACTCGCTGCCGGAAATGAGCGAGGAAGACGGCATGGCCGTCGCAGAACTCGAAACCGAGTTCGCCGAAATGGACGGCTACACCGCCGAATCCCGTGCCGGTGAGCTACTGCTGGGCCTGGGTATCCCCCTGGAGCAGCACTTTGGCCCGATGACCGAAGTGTCGCCCGGCTGGAAGCTGCGCGTATTGCTGGCCCAGGCACTGTTTTCTGATCCTGAAGTGCTGCTGCTCGACGAGCCGACCAACCACCTGGACATCAACACCATCCGTTGGCTGGAAAACATTCTGACCCAGCGCTCCAGCTTGATGATCATCATCTCCCACGACCGTCACTTCCTGAACAGTGTGTGCACCCACATGGCTGACCTGGACTATGGCGAGCTGCGCCTGTTCCCGGGCAACTATGACGAATACATGACCGTGGCGACCCAGTCCCGCGAGCAATTGCTGTCGGACAACGCCAAGAAGAAAGCGCAGATTTCGGAACTGCAATCCTTCGTCAGCCGCTTCTCGGCCAACGCTTCGAAAGCCAAGCAGGCAACTTCGCGCGCCAAGGCAATCGACAAGATTCAGCTAGCCGAAGTCAAGCCTTCGAGCCGGGTCAGCCCGTTCATTCGTTTCGAACAGAACAAGAAGCTCCATCGTCAGGCGGTCATCGTCGAGCGCATGGCCAAAGGCTTCGACGGCAAGCCGCTGTTCAAGGACTTCAGCTTCCAGGTCGAAGCAGGCGAGCGCGTAGCCATCATCGGCCCGAACGGCATCGGCAAGACCACCCTGCTGCGTACCCTGGTCGACGAGCTGACCCCGGACGCCGGCAGCATCAAGTGGACCGACGCCGCCGAACTGGGCTATTACGCCCAGGATCACGCCCACGACTTCGAGGACGACGTCACGCTGTTCGACTGGATGGGTCAGTGGACCCAGGGCGAACAAATGATTCGCGGGACGTTGGGCCGCATGCTGTTCTCCAACGACGAGATCCTCAAGTCGGTGAAAGTGATTTCCGGTGGTGAGCAAGGCCGGATGCTGTTTGGCAAGCTGATCCTGCAAAAGCCGAACGTGTTGATCATGGACGAACCGACCAACCACCTGGACATGGAATCCATCGAGGCGCTCAACCTGGCGCTGGAAAACTACCCCGGCACGCTGATCTTCGTCAGCCACGACCGTGAATTCGTGTCGTCGCTGGCCACGCGCATCATCGAGCTGAGCCCAAGCGGCGTGACCGACTTCAGCGGCACGTACGATGACTATCTGCGTAGCCAAGGTGTAGCTTTCTAACCTCTGCACCTCCAGTAGCGAGGGGGCTTGCCCCCGATTCCTCAGTCCAGCCACCCTTGCGTGACTGACAAATCGAATCGGGGGCAAGCCCCCTCGTCACATTCCGTTTAGGTGCTTTTCTTTCTTGTCGGACAACGCCATGATGGGGCTCTCTTACCGCTGACCGCGATCGAGCCCATGCCTGCCGCCCCAAACCCTGCCGCCGACACCCGTACGATCACTCTGCAGATCGTCTCCATCGTCTTCTATACCTTCATCGCCTTCTTCTGCATCGGCCTGCCGATCGCGGTGCTGCCCGGCTATGTCCACGACCAACTGGGCTTCAGCGCGGTGGTCGCCGGGCTGGTCATCGGCATCCAGTACCTGGCCACCCTGCTCAGCCGCCCGCTCGCCGGCCATCTGGCCGACAGCCTGGGCACCAAACGCACTATCGTATACGGGCTCATTGGTATCGGTATTGCGGGGCTGCTGACGCTGATTTCCACGTTGGTGCAGTCGATACCTGATGTGAGCCTGGGCATCCTGCTGATTGGCAGGGTCATCCTCGGCACCTCCCAAGGGCTTATCGGCGTTGGCACCACCAGTTGGGGCATCAATCAGGTCGGCGCCGAGCACTCGGCGCGGGTAATCTCCTGGAGCGGCATCGCCTCCTACGGCGCCATTGCTCTTGGCGCGCCGCTGGGCGTAGTGCTTGTCGGCGCCTTGAGCTTCAACGCGTTGGGTGTAGTGCTGATGGTCCTCGCGGGCGTGGCGCTGTGGCTGATCCGCAACAAGCCTTCGCTGTCCGTGGTACGCGGCGGCGAGCGCATGCCCTTCTGGTCCGCGTTCGCTCGGGTTGCCCCCTACGGCGCGATGCTGGCGCTGGCGTCCATCGGCTATGGCACGCTGACCACGTTCATCACCCTTTATTACGTGGAACAGCACTGGGTGGGGGCCGCATATTGCCTGACGGCGTTCGGCATCAGCTTCGTGATCGCGCGCATGGTTTTCATCAACGCCATCAACCACCTGGGTGGCTTTACCGTCTCGATCATCTGCATGAGCGTGGAGATCGTCGGCCTGGTGTGTCTGTGGCTGGCGCCCAATCCGGTGTTCGCGCTGATTGGCGCAAGCCTGACGGGTTTTGGTCTGTCGCTGGTGTACCCGGCGTTGGGCGTGGTGGCGATTCACCAAGTGCCACCCGCCAGTCGGGGGGCCGGCCTGGGAGCGTTCGCGGTATTCTTCGACCTGTCGCTGGCCATCGCCGGTCCGTTGATGGGCGGGCTCGCTGCCAGCCTCGGCTACGCCTGGATCTACTTCGCCGCAGCGCTGCTGGCGTTGGTCGGCCTGGGCCTCACGCAGCTTTACAAGCGACGCGCCGGTGATGAATAGCGGCGCTTACTGATCGGCAGTCTGCAAACCAGCACGGGACGGTTGGCTCAGGGCCTCAGCGAAGAAGTGCCCGGCCTGGTCGATCAGATCGTGGTGGATACCGACTCGATCCACTCCGTCTGCGTCGTTGCACAGGCCAGGTGCCGAGGCCTTCTGCTCATCGCTGCACGGCGCCATGAACACGAAATGGCCGGCACCGGGCAGCAAGCGGTAATCCGGATTGTTGGTGAGCTTGCGCGCCAGCGCTCCGGCGTTTTTGTCGAAAGCCACCAGCTTGTCGTTGTCGCCGGCATAAATCAGCGTCGGTACGGTGATCGTCGCCAGCGTCTGACGGCCGAACATCAGGCTCAGCGGCGCCATCAGCAACAAGGCGTGAACACGCGAGTCGGCGTGGGGCGCCAGGTCATCGCGATCAACCACTAGTTCGCCTCGGGTCTTGCAGGCGTCGGCATCGTCGGGCTTCTCCACACAGTACTTGCGCAAGCGATCCAGCTCTGGCCGCGCCCCGGAGAGGATCAACGCCGTCTCACCGCCCGCGGAGTAACCGATGACGCCCACTTCCTGAGAGTTGATATAAGGCGACAGCATCGGGTCCTTGAGGGCTTCGGTGATGGCTTCAGAGATCTGCATCGGCCGACCGTACAGATTGCTCAGCGCGCCGAGGCGACTATGGTCAAGGTTGTTGTCGCCCGGATGCACCACCGCCACCACCACAAAGCCCTTGCGGACCATGGCGGTGATCAAGTCATGCAGGGCCAGCGGTGTGCCCGTATTGCCGTGGGACAACACCAGCAACGGGAAGCGACCGATCGCAAAGGTAGTGTCCTCGCTGGCGTCGACCTGGAAGCCGTCCAGCTTGCTGCTGCGCGCGAGGGCGGTCGAGGGATAGAAGGCGAACGCGTGCATCGGCTGCTGATCGACAGGATCGGTAAAGGTCAGCCGGTGATAACCGACGCTCCAGTTCATTTTCTGGGCAGGCACGGCTTCGGCCTGCACCGAAACAAGGCTCAACAACGCCACGACCATCACATATGCACAAACACGCATCACATCCACCCTTCCCTTGCCAGACCCAAAACCGCCAGCACCCCGATTGATAGGATGCTTAGCGATTTCGGTGTGCGGTTCAGACGCCTTGAGTGTATGACAAAGCACAAGGTGGGCCAGTTGCTTTAGATGAAGGATTATTTTCTTTTGAAGTGACAAATGCCGACCGGCGGTTGTGCGTCAGGCAGGATTGGTGTTGCCAGTGCTGAACTACAGCCGTAGCAGGTAAACAGAACTCATCTTTTTTTCAAAAAAAAACCCGTCGGCATCACCGACGGGCTTTCTTACGACATCACCTGGGCAGTCTTACGCCGCAGCGAATTCCTTGGCAATCTGCGCCTGAGCGCCGGCCATCGCCTTGCTCCGCGCGTCATCACCATAGGCCAGGCCTTCGGCACGGATGAAGTGGATGTCGGTGACGCCGATGAAGCCGAACAGCAGCTTCAAGTAATCTTCGTGGGCAGCGCCGCTGGCTTGACCGGCGTGGATGCCGCCAGCGGTGGACACCACGATGACTTTCTTGCCGGCGCACAGGCCTTCAGGGCCGGCTTCGGTGTAGCGGAAGGTCTGACCGGCGACGCAGATGCGGTCGATCCAGGCCTTGAGCTGGGTCGGGATGGTGAAGTTATACATCGGTGCGCCGATGACCACGGTGTCGGCGGCGAGGAATTCGGTCAGGGCAGCGGCGTTGAGCTTGGCTTCGTGCTGCTGGTCGGCGTCACGTTTTTCCTCTGGGGTGCCAACAGCCAGCAGAGTGGCAGCGCTGAAGTGGCTCAGTGCATCGGTGGCCAGATCGCGGGAGGTGACCTGGGCGCCAGGGGTGACGGCCTTGATAGCTTCGACCACAGCCAGGGTCAGCTGGCGGGACGCGGAGTTGTCGCCGAGGATGCTGGAATCGGTGTGCAGAAGTTTCATGGTCATGCTCCTTGTAGAAGGATCGCGCCCTGTGGCGATCAGAATGTTGGCCATCCTACGGAAACTGGGAATATGTGAATAGTCAGCGAAAATACGTTAGATTGTCCCACTGACAGGACAGTGAGCCATCTTATGCAAGACCTCAACGATCTTTATTACTTCGCCAAGGTGGTGGAAGCCGGCGGCTTCGCGGCCGCTGGACGCTTGCTCGGCGTGCCCAAATCGCGCTTGTCTCGGCGCATCGCCGAACTCGAAGAACGGCTCGACGCGCGGCTGCTGCAGCGCACCACCCGGCATTTGCAGCTCACCAGTGTCGGCGAGCGGTATCTGCACCATTGCCAAGCCATGCTGGTCGAGGCCGAGATGGCCGACGAGGTGGTCGCCAGTGTGTCCAGCGAGCCACGCGGGCGCCTGCGGGTGTCGTGCCCGGTGGCCCTCGCGCATCAATTTTTGCCGCCAGTGGTGAGCGATTTCCTGGCGGCGCACCCACGGGTGCAACTCGACCTGGTGCTGGTCAATCGGCGTGTCGATGTGATTGCCGAGGGTTTCGATGTGGCCCTGCGTGTCCGTGAGTCAGGAGACGAAGACCCGCACCTGATCAGCCGCCGCCTGCGTGAAGCCCGGACCATCCTGGTGGCTACGCCTGCGTTCCTGGAGCACTACCCTATCGCCAGCCCGGAGGACCTGAGCAATGTCCCGGTACTCGGCGCGCTCGAGCCGGACCGCAAGGTACATCTGCGCATGGTGGATGCCCAAGGCAACAAGCGCGATCTGGCGCTGGAAGCGCGTCTGGGTGTCGAAGATTTTACCGTTCGCAAGGCGGCGACCTTGGCCGGCCTGGGCGTTACGGTGTTGCCCATGCTCAATTGTGAGGATGAACTCAACGATGGCACACTGGTCCGCCTGCTCCCGGAGTGGTCGATGCCCGGTGGCTGGCTCCAGGCGGTATACCCGCATCGGCGCGGCATGCTGCCGGCGGTCAAGGCCTGGCTCGAACACCTGGAACACACTTTCAAGAGTTGCCCGAAGCGCTTCATATGATGACGATCGAAGAGATCGCGGCCTTCTGCCTGGCTTTGCCGGGCGCCCGCGAAGATTACAAATGGGGCGGCGTGCGGGTGTTCTCGATTGCCGAGACACGCATGTTCGCGGTGATCGGGCTGCGCGCCGACGACCTCGCGTTCAAGGTCGCCAGCGAGCTGTTCCTCGGATACGTGGATCGCCCGGGCGTGCGCCCTGCCCCGTATCTGGCCCGCGCCCACTGGATCAGCCTGAGTGCGCCCTATGCCATGGGTGCCGAAGAGCTGGTGGATTCGCTCAGGCGCTCGCACCAGTTGGTGGTGGAGCGCCTGCCCAAACGGCGGCAGATCGGCCTCAAGCTCTGATCGGCGGTCAGGCTGCGGCGCTGGACCAGTCGATCCAGCCGAACTTCCACGTCATCAGAATCAAGATGCCAAAGGCAATGCGATACCAGGCGAACACCGCATAACTGTGGTTGGCGATGAACTTGAGCAGCGCGCGCACCGCGATCATCGCGAAGATGAACGCCACGACAAAACCGATGGCGAACACTGGCAGGTCATCGGCGCGGAACAGATGCCGATACTTGAAGCCGGAGTACACCGCCGCACCCACCATGGTCGGCATGGCCAGGAAGAACGAAAACTCCGTGGCCGCCTTGCGCGACAGGCCGAACAGCAAGCCGCCAATGATGGTCGAGCCGGAGCGCGAAGTACCCGGGATCATGGCCAGGCATTGGGCACAGCCGACCTTGAGCGCATCGGTCCAGTGCATGTCGTCGACCTGATCGACGCGCACCTGGTGCTGACGCTTCTCGGCCCAGAGCATCACAAACCCGCCCAGCACCAGCGCCACCGCCACCGTGATGGGGTTGAACAGGTACTCATGGATCAGGTCGGCGAAAATCACCCCGAGGAAGACCGCCGGCAAAAAGGCGATGAACAGGTTGAGGGTGAAACGCTGAGCGTTGCGCTGGGTGGGCAAGCCCGTGATGATTTCCATTATCTTGCGGCGGAACTCCCACACCACCGCCAGGATTGCACCGAGCTGGATGATGATGTTGAACGCCATGGCCCGTTCACCGCCGAAATCGATCAAGTCGGCGACGATAATCTGGTGCCCGGTACTGGATATCGGCAGAAATTCGGTCAGTCCCTCGACCACCCCCAGAATCACAGCCTGTGCGGCACTCCATAAATCCATCGTATTCCCCTGGGACAGGTCAGCCTTAGGCATGACCGGTAATAGTTGTCGTAGCGCCTAAGGCGTACCTGCGGACAAGAGCAGTGTGCATCATCGGCAATAAAAAAAATGTGAAACAAATCAAGTATTTCTGAAGCGTAAAATTATTACTGTCAGAAATATGACCAAGCACGCCGCGTGCCAATCCGGGGGTAGCCAACCATCCAGGCGACGAAATGATTGCTTAATGCCATTAATGGCGCGACACCGCTCTAAGTAGCACGGCAAGGGTTACAATCGCCAGCTTTTACGCACAGGAAACACCATGCTCGCGCTTGATTACCCTGCCGAATTTGCTGCATCGGCCTTTAGCGCCCGATCCCGGAGGTCAGCGCGATGAAGATCGTGGTGCTGGCAGGCCCCGAATCATCGGGTAAAAGCACGCTGGCGGCACAACTGCAGCGTCATTTCGGCGGGATTGTACTGGGGGAATATGTTCGCGAATATATCGACACCCAGCAGCGCGACACCCACTATGGCGACATCGAGATCATCGCCCGCGAGCAACTGGCCCGGGAGGACGCTGCGCGTGCGGCACAACCTCCCCTGCTGGTGCTCGACACTCACCTGCTGAGCAATATGCTCTGGAGCCACGCGCTGTTTAACGACTGCCCGGCATGGCTCGAACCCGAACTGCTGAGCCGCGAATACCATCTGCATCTGCTGCTCGCGCCAGAAGGCGTCCCTTGGGTCGCGGACGGTCAGCGCTGCCAGCCTGAGCTCAGCCAGCGTCAGGCCTTCTACCATGCCTGCGAAGACTGGCTGAGCGAGCACCGACAGCGGTGGGCACCCTTGCGGGGCTCATGGGCGCAGCGAGAGGCAGCCGCCATCGCTGCCGTGGCGCAACTGTGGAGCGCGGATCAGCGCATCTGATGCTTGTGCAGGAGCCGATAGAACGTCGGCCTTGAGATGCCCAGCACTTTGGCTGCGGCACTGAGATTGTCGCTGTGATGATTGAGTACATCGCTCAGGGCCTGGCGCTCTGCCCGGTGCTTGTATTCTTCGAGCGTACCCATGGGAGCACTCGCTGTGTCAGCGCTTTTGAGGCCCAGATCTGCCGAGGCGATATGCCGCCCCTCGGCGAGGATGACCGCACGGCGCACGCGGTTGGACAGCTCGCGGACATTGCCAGGCCAGGCATGCCTGGCCATGGCAACCAAGGCATCCTCACTGAAGCCGCAAGCCTTGACGCCGATTTCGTGACTGTAACGACGGGCAAAATGCTGAGCCAGCATGGCCAGATCGCCGTGACGCTCGCGCAACGGTGTGGTCTGCACCTGCAATACGTTGAGCCGATAAAACAGATCATCGCGAAAGCGCCCTTGGGCGACCGCCGATTCGAGATCCGCGGAACTGGCCGCCAATACCCGCACATCCAGGTCCAATGCGGTCTGACTGCCGACGCGCTGGAAGCGTTTTTCCTGCAGGCAGGCCAGCAATCGCGCCTGGGTTTCCAGCGGTAGCGCCTCGACGGTATCGAGAAACAACGTGCCACCTTGCGCCTGCTCCAAACGCCCGAGCATCCCTTCGGGGGCGCTGATAAAGGTGCCGCGGTCGAAACCGAACAATTCGCGATGTAACGTCTGCGCTGACATGGGCGCGCAATAAAACGTCACGAATGGCTGTCCGCCGCGACTGGACTGACGGTGCAGGCGCCGCGCTGCACGCTCTTTGCCGGTGCCCTTTTCACCACGGATCAGCACTGCCGATTCAGTGCTGGCAAACTTGCCCAACAACCGCCGCAGATCACGCACGGCCCGGCTCTCTCCGACCAGATCACAGTCGTCATCCGCCACCGCGGCGTCGTTGATTGCGGGCGCTGTAGGCCCACCTGCGGCGCGTTCCAGAGCGTCGAGCAGTCGACGAGGCTCGGTAGGCAGGGTGACAAACTCGAAAAACAATTCACAAACGAAATTGCCAATGTCCTGCAGACGCAAGGCATCGGCATCGACGATCACCAGCCACTGCGCAGTGCTGCCGCTGATCAATGCCTGGATTTCCTGGGGCCATTCCAGATGAAACGGCCGCAGCCGCAGAATCCCGACATCACAAGGAATATCGCCGGCGGCGCCCAGGCTGCAGGTGTCGACTGCCCAGCCATGCGCACTCAGATCCGGCAAAAGGCTGTGGCAGGCATCGCAAGGGTCGACGATCAACACACGTCGAACGGGTGCCAGTTCCAGCATGTTATCTCCCGCGCGCCTATCGGGAATTACGCTTTAAAACAGGTATTTGGCGCGCCTGTTTGCAACAGTAACAATTATTTTGACGCTTTAGCGCTACCGTCTGTCTGCAACTTAATTTCCATGAACCGGCCTTCGGGAATTTTCCTTCTTATTCAACGTCCACAGTGCGCATGAGGGATTGAGGGTTATAAGGTTATCAAGGAAATTTATTATTTGATTTCCAGGTTGTGACTCTCAGGTGCTCTGAGTGCATCAGTATGGATAATCGCCATAGCGCGAAGCACACACAAACTTGGGCAACGAGAGAGATGACCCCATGAACGCCCCGCTCCGTGTCAACGAAGCACTTCTGATCGCCGGCCACGCTTTTCAACCTTTCCAGTGCGTCGCCTGGGCGCCGCAGGACGGTAACGGTGAATTAAGCCTGACCGTGGTTGACCGCACTTGCGCCTCCATCGACCGCAAGCAGGTACCGCGCAGCACCTACTGCGATCCGGCCCAACTGGCAGGCATGATCGAGCAGGTACGCGCTGAACTCAGCGATAAAGGCTACGTGTTGCAGCCTTGGTCGATGCCGCAATAGCGCCACACGCGCTGCCTTGACCACCTGCTGACCCTCGGTCGCGGGTGGTATCAAGTTTCACGGCTGTTCGAACAGCTCGTCGATGTGTCGATATTCTCCGCCCAACTGATCCGCCAACAGTTGTGCGCGCCTCAGCCGAATGGCGCCCCGCTCGATGTCCACCACGCAGGTCTGGCACGGCAGCGCTTCTTGCGCCTGCCAATGCTTCAATCGTCCATCGGTCATTACCAGACAACGCTGCACTTCGTCAGGATGGCTCAGTTGCCGACGCCGCAGCCACTGCCGCGCTTGCTGCACAGCCTGCAATAAGGGCGTCCCACCGCCAGCTCCCAGTTGCACCAGCCAAGACTGCAGTGCCGCCGAGGCTTTCAGCCCTTGGCGCTGCCATTGCGGGGTTGCACCGCTGGCGGTGAGCAAGGCAAGCCGCGCGCGCTGGCGATAAGCGTCATCGAAGACACTGGCCAAGAGCCCCTTGGCATGGCTCAAAGCGCCATGACGGCGAGTGGATGCCGAAGCATCGACGACGATCAACCACAATTCGACCGCCTTGCCGTGACGCTGCTGCCAATGCAGATCGGCTTGGCGTTGCGGCCGACCATGACGCAAGGTGGTCACCCAGGCGATGTGCTCGCCTCGACCGCTTTGCGCCCTGCCCCGATGCCCCTGCGCCAGCCTGCCCTTGGGTCTTGCGCCATCCGCCCCGAGGGCTTTGGCCGGGCGAATGCTCAGGGCTTTTTTGGCCAGCTCGGCACGTCCCGCCGCGGCCCTACGGCCTCGGGTTGCGCGGGCATGGCGCCCCATTGGCCTTCAGGCGATGGCGCAAGCGCTGTTGCGTCACTCGCCGAGCTCTCGGGCGATTGCTCCGGCGACGACGGCGGTGGCTCGGTAGCTGCGGGCGGCTCGCCGGGATCGGCCTGGCGACGACGATGACGCAGAGCAAATTCGGCCACCGCGTCGATATCGACCGCGGTGATTGCCACTGCCCCGCGCCACGCCGCATGCGCACGGGCGGCACGCAACCACACCAGGTCGGCGCGCAGGCCATCCACGGCGGCGGCAAAACAGCGACGGTTGATCTCGTCCAGCGCCGCATCATCCAAAGGAATGGCTGCCAACGCCTGGCGCGCACTCGCACAGCGTTCACGCAACTGCTGTTGTGCCACCGCCCACTGTGCGCAGAAGCCGGCGGGATCGCTGTCAAATGCCAGCCGGCGCCTCACGATCTCGCCGCGCAGCGCGGGCTCAGGCAGCCCGTCGAGCAGTACGTCAAGACCAAAACGGTCGAGCAACTGCGGACGCAATTCTCCCTCTTCCGGATTCATGGTGCCGATCAACACGAAACGCGCCGCATGCTCATGGGAGATGCCATCGCGCTCGACCCGGTTGCGGCCACTGGCAGCCACATCGAGCAGCAGATCCACCAACGGATCCGCCAGCAGATTGACCTCATCCACGTACAGCACGCCGCCGTCAGCCTTGGCCAGCACACCGGGCGAGAACTTCACCTGCCCCTGGCCGAGCGCCGCATCGAGATCGAGGGTGCCGACCAGACGATCTTCAGTCGCGCCCAACGGCAAGGTCACGAAAGTACCGCTGCCCAGCAGATCGGCCAGACCACGGGCGACCGTGCTCTTGGCCATGCCCCGCGGCCCCTCGATCAACACGCCGCCGATCTGCGGGTCGATGGCGGTCAGACACAGCGCCAGCTTGAGTGAATCTGCAGCCACTACAGCGGCAAGGGGGAAATGGACAGTCTCTTGGGTCATGGGGGCTCAGGCGTCTTCTTCAATATCGAGCAAAAGGTTTTCCAGGGCCTGACGGTACTCGCCCGGCTCCTCCCAGAGGCCACGCTGCTGAGCTTCAAGCAGGCGCTCGGTCATATCGCGCAGGGCCGCCGGATTGTGCTGCTGGAGAAACTGCCGCGTGTCGGCATCCAGCACATACGCATCGGCCAGCAGTGCGTACTGGTGATCGTCGATCAACTGGGTGGTGGCGTCAAAGGCAAACAGATTGTCGACGGTTGCGGCCATTTCGAAGGCGCCCTTGTAGCCGTGACGCTTGACGCCCTCGATCCACTTCGGATTGGCCGCCCGCGCACGCACTACGCGGTTGAGCTCCTCCTTGAGGGTGCGAATGCGCGGCACGTCGGGCTGGCTGTGATCGCCGTGGTAGCTGGCGGTGCTGCGGCCGCTCAGGGTCTCGGCAGCGGCGAGCATGCCGCCCTGAAACTGGTAGTAGTCGTTGGAATCGAGGAGGTCGTGCTCGCGATTGTCCTGATTCTGGATGACCGCCTGCACCTGGCCCAGACGCGTGGCGAACTGCTGGCGCGCCGGCGTGCCTTCGTCGGCAGCGCCGTAGGCATAGCCCCCCCAATTGAGATAGACCTCGGCCAGGTCCGCGCGGCTCTGCCACAAACGACCCTCCACAGCCCCCTGCACGCCTGCACCATAGGCACCGGGCTTGGCACCGAAGATCCGCCACCCGGCCTGGCGCTCGGCCTGATCGAGACTCATCCCTTCGGCCAGCAAAGCTTCGCGTTCGGCACGTACCCGCGCCGCCAATGGATTGAGATCGTCCGGCTCATCCAGCGCGGCGACAGCCTGTACGGCGGCATCGAACAAGCGGATCAGGTTGGCAAAGGCATCCCGGAAGAAGCCTGACACCCGCAGCGTGACGTCCACCCGCGGGCGGTCCAGCAGGCTCACCGGCAGAATCTCGAAGTCATCGACACGCTGGCTGCCCGTGGCCCACACCGGTCGCACGCCCATCAGCGCCATGGCCTGGGCGATATCGTCACCGCCGGTGCGCATCGTCGCTGTGCCCCATACCGATAACCCGAGCTGGCGCAGATGATCGCCGTGATCCTGCAAATGCCGTTCGAGAATGAGGTTGGCCGAGGCGAAACCGATGCGCCAGGCCGTGGTGGTCGGCAGGTTGCGCACGTCCACCGAAAAGAAATTACGCCCGGTGGGGAGTACGTCCAGGCGCCCGCGACTCGGCGCACCGCTTGGGCCTGCCGGCACGAAACGGCCGCCAAGAGCATCCAGCAAACCGGTGATTTCGGCCGCGCCACAGGCGTCGAGACGCGGGGCCACCTGGGTCAGCAACTCGTCGACGATCAACCGGGTCGGTTCCCAGGCGGGATCGTCGGGCAGTGTGAGGTGGCCCTGCAGCGCCTGCTCTATCAGCTGCAAGGTGAACAATTCGAGCCGTTCGCGGGTATCGCCCTGGGTGCGCCAGGGCTCGGCGCTGATCTGCGCCAACGCCAAAGGCTTGCCGCCCTGCCAGGCTGCACCGAGGTCGCAATCCAGTGGATCGAACCCCAGGTCGAAGCCCTTGGCCAGCGCGCGCAACACACTGCCGCGCCCGTCACGGCCGTCGCCACGAGGAATACGCAGCAACGCCGCCAGGGTATCGATGCGCAAGCGACCTTCGGGTGCCTCGCCAAAGATATGCAGGCCGTCGCGGATCTGCGACTCCTTCAAGTCACACAGGTAGGTGTCCAGCCGCGGCAGCCAGACCGCTGCCTCAGCGTCGGCATCCAGCGCCAACTCCTGGTCCAGACGGGCTTCGCGCACCAGTTCGAGAATGTCACGCTGAAGCTCCAGCGCCCGCCGCGGGTCGAGCAACTGCGCTTCATAATATT
This sequence comes from Gammaproteobacteria bacterium, assembly GCA_903970465.1. GTDB lineage: Bacteria > Pseudomonadota > Gammaproteobacteria > Pseudomonadales > Pseudomonadaceae > Aquipseudomonas. The sequence goes on along the minus strand of CAJCIO010000072.1, from coordinate 82,176 downwards.
CATCGGCCAGCAGTTCCAGGTCGCGCAATGGTCCGTAACTTTCGGCGCGGGTCAGCGGCGGCATCAGGTGATCGATGATCACCGCCTGGGTGCGGCGCTTGGCTTGGGCGCCCTCCCCTGGATCATTGACGATGAACGGGTAGATGTTCGGCATCGGCCCCAGCAAGGCGTCTGGCCAGCAGGCGGCGGACAAGCCCACGCCCTTGCCCGGCAGCCACTCGAGGTTGCCGTGCTTGCCGACGTGAATCAGCGCATCGGCGCCATAGGCATGGCGCAGCCAGAAATAGAACGCCAGGTAGCCATGAGGCGGGACCAGGTCCGGGTCGTGATAGACCGCGCTGTGGTCGACCTGAAAGCCACGCGCCGGTTGTATACCGACGAAGGTCAAGCCCAGACGCAGCCCAGCGACCATCATTCGCCCGTTGCGGCACATCGGGTCGCTGCCAGGCTCGCCCCAGCGCGCGCGTACCGCGTCCTGATTGGCTTGCGGCAAGCGTGCGAAGGCCTGCAGGTAGGTGTCCATGTCGAGGCTTTGGTGGCACGGGCGCTGGTCGAGCCCGTCCGGGTCGTTGGTCACGCCGCCCAGCAGCGCATGAATCAGCGCGGTGCCATCAGCAGGGATATCGCTGACCGGATACCCCTGCTCGGCCATTGCGCGCAGGATATTGCGTGCTGCCGCCGGCGTATCCAGGCCCACGCCGTTGCCGATACGGCCGTCGCGGGTCGGGTAGTTGGCGAGGATCAACGCCACGCGTTTTTGCCCGTTAGGCAGGCGCGCCAACTCGGCCCAGCGCCGTGCAAGCTCAGCGACGAAGTCCATGCGCTCGCGGTGCGGCCGGTAGCAGACCACATCGGACTGGCTCCGCTCGCTGCGCCACGCCAGGTCCTTGAAGCTGATCGGCCGGCTGATGATGCGCCCGTCCAGTTCCGGCAGGGCAATGTGCATGGCCAGGTCCCGGGAGCCGAGCCCCTGAGCGCTGGCGGTCCAGGCCGGTTCATTGTCCTGGGCGCAGATGGCCTGGATGACCGGGACATTGCGCCGGAACGGTCTGATATGAGGCGCTTCGGGTGTCGACTGCGCAAAGCCGGTGGTGTTGAGAATCACCGCCGCCTGCACCTCATCAAGCCAGTCCTCGACCGCGCTCAGGCACGCCGGCTCTTTGAGGCTGGCGACCGCGATGGGCAAAGGATTGAGCCCGGACGCCTGCAATGCCTCGCAAAAGCAGTCGATGAACGCCGTGTTCGCCGACTGCAGGTGGGAGCGGTAGAAAAGGATCGGCACCACCGGCGCTTCGCGCAGCCAGTGCTGACGCCAAAAATCCAGGTCGGCCTGGGGCTTTTGCGGATGATAGACAACGGTGCGCGGCAACGCCTTTGGCTCCTGCCAGCTATAGCCACTGCGGCCCAGCCAGCGGTCGGCCAGGCAATGGAACAGGTGGCGCGCATTCTCCACGCCGCCTTGGCGCAGGAAATGCCACAGCCGCTCGGCCTCCGCCGCCGGCACGCTGCTCAGGGCACTCAGCTCAGGGTCCGGGCGATCGCAACCCGGCACCAGAATCACCTGTGTGCCACGGGCCTTGAGTGTCAGCAGTTGCTCGACGCCGTACCGCCAGTAGCCGATGCCACCGTGCAACGACAACAGGATGACCTTGGCGTGGCGCAGTACCTGATCGATATAGAGGTCGACAGAGGCGTGATTCTGCACCTGCATGGGGTTAGCCAGGCGCAGCGTCGGGTAGTCGTCCGGCAACTGCTGGGCGACCTCGGCGAGCATGGCCAGATGGGAGTCGCCACTGCACAGAATCACCAGCTCGGCGGGGGTCTGCCCCAGGTCGGCGATGCTGTCGTCCGGGACAAAGCCGCCGGGCTGGGTTCTGAGCAGATGCATGGGTCAGGCCGACAACGCAGCGCGCAATTGTGCTTCGAGTGCCGCAGCATCCAGCTCCTGCCCGATCAGCACCAGTTGGGTGATGCGCGCTTCTTCGCTGCGCCAGGCCCGGTCGAAGTGCTTGTCGAAGCGCGTGCCTACGCCTTGGATCAGCAAGCGCATCGGCTTGTTCGGCACGGCGGCGAAGCCCTTGATACGCAGGATGCCGTGTTGCACCACCAGTTGCGTCAGTGCGTCGAGCAGCAGGCTTTCGTCGGCTTGCGGCAGTTCGATGGAGATCGAGTCGAAGGCGTCGTGGTCGTGATCGTCGTGGTCATCACCGTCGTGATGGTCATGGTGCGTCTTGCGCCCATCGATGTGCACCTCGGACTCGGCGCCCAGGCCCAGTAACACGTCCAACGGCACGCGACCGCTGCTGGCCTCGATGACCTTGACCGCCGGCGGCAGCTCTTCGGCGACTTCAGCGCGCACGGCAGCCAGTGCCTGCGGGTCGATCAAATCAGCCTTGTTGAGGATTACCAGATCGGCGCTGGCCAGTTGATCCGCGAACAGTTCATGCAGTGGCGATTCGTGATCAAGGTTGGGATCGAGTTTGCGCTGGGCGTCGACCTGATCCGGAAAGGCCGCGAAGGTGCCCGCGGCGACAGCCGGGCTGTCGACCACGGTGATTACCGCATCGACGGTGCAGGCGTTGCGGATTTCCGGCCACTGGAAGGCCTGCACCAAAGGCTTGGGCAAGGCCAGGCCGCTGGTTTCGATCAGGATATGGTCGAGGTCGCAACGGCGCGCTACCAGTTCGCGCATCACCGGGAAGAATTCTTCCTGGACGGTGCAGCACAGGCAGCCATTGGCCAGCTCGTAGACCCGGCCGTTGGCTTCTTCCTCGGTACAACCGATGCTGCACTGCTTGAGGAGGTCGCCATCGATACCCAGCTCGCCGAATTCGTTGACGATCACAGCGATGCGCCGGCCCTGGGCGTTGTCGAGCATGTGCCGCAACAAGGTGGTCTTGCCCGAGCCGAGAAAGCCGGTGACGATGGTGACGGGAAGTTTGGCCAGTGTTTTCATCGGATGCCCTTGGCAGGAGTGGCGGGCATACGGGACGAGAGCCGCGGTGCGCTGAGCCCACGGTGCGTTCGCCACCGGATCACCCCGCCCGGTTGTTAAGAGAAACGGTTCGAGGCAGGTCTCCTGGCTTGCGATGTGCCAGTCACTGGCAAATGGCCCAGGCTGGAGTGGTTCGACGCCTTCCCGCGCAGGGCGCAGTGGCAGTGTCGAACCAGGCATCGCTTACAGTTGCGGGGGCAGCCGCGGCATTGGACCGCGTTCCCTTCTTAGCTGCACCCTCGCAAGGGGCAGAACCTCAGTGCAGCAAGGGTACGGAGTGTGGGGAACGAGGTCAATCGACGCTGCAAGGTTTCCCCGTGCTCGTGCAGACAGCGAACATGGGCTATGAGATTGACTCCCAGCAACGACCATGTTTTTCTACGCGTTCGTTTGGGTGCCCCTCACAGGGTGAAACGGGAAACCGGTGCGTCGTCAAACTTGCCTTCCTCTACTGCAGGCAAGTTGCGATCAGTCCGGTGCTGCCCCCGCAACGGTAAGCGAGAGAAGCGTCTGATCCACTGTGCCAGCGTCAAGGCATGGGAAGGTGACGCTGATTGGTGGATGCCTTGGCCTCCTCCCCTCGTGAGCCCGGAGACCGGCCCAATCCATTTTTCGACAAATACCCGCGGTGGGCGGGCGCTGTTGCTGCCTGCGCGCGCTCGTGCCCAGGCCGTCTGCGCCGTTCCCGCACCCTGACCTTCAGAGGGAACTGCCATGTCCATCAGCAACACCACCTCCGGCGCCATAGCCGACAGCACTGCAACCACGCAAAGTCAGCGTCTGATAGTCGCGCTCGGCGCCATCTTGCTGGGGGTGGGCCTGGTGTATTTCGCCGGTTTCTCGCACATCGAAGCGGTGCACAACGCCGCACACGATACCCGCCACAGCGCCGCCTTCCCCTGCCACTGAGGTTTGTGATGATCAAGCGTATCGCGCAAACCGCAGGCTTCACCGGGCTGTTGGGTGCCCTGCTGCTGACCCTGATGCAAAGCTTCTGGGTCGCGCCGCTGATTCAGCAGGCCGAAACCTACGAGAAGGCGCCCGCCGCCGTGCATGAACACCACGAGGCGATGGCGGCCCACGAACAGGCTGCCGAGGCCTGGGAGCCGGAGGACGGTTGGCAACGCGTGCTGTCCACCACCAGTGGCAACCTGGTGGTGGCTGTCGGTTTTGCCTTGATGCTGGTCGGCCTTTATACCTTGCGGGCTCCTGGCCGCACACGCGAGGGATTGCTGTGGGGGCTGGCGGGCTACGCAGTGTTCTGCCTGGCGCCGACCCTGGGACTGCCACCGGAGCTGCCCGGCACGGCGGCGGCCGATCTGACCCAACGGCAGATCTGGTGGGCGAGTACTGCGGCTTCTACCGCCGTCGCCCTGGCTTTGATCGTGTTCGGCCGCCACTGGTTGCTGAAGGTGGCCGGCGTTGTCATTCTGCTGATCCCGCACTGGGTCGGCGCACCGCAGCCCGAAGTCCATGCCAGCTTGGCCCCCGAGGCATTGGAGCGCCAGTTCAAGTGGGCCTCGCAACTGACCAACGCGGCATTCTGGCTGGCCTTGGGCCTGATCAGTGCGTGGCTGTTTCGCCGTAAAGAGGCTGCTTGATGAGCCGACTGGTGGCCGGATTCGGTTGTCGCCGCGGCTGCTCGGTCGAGGAGCTGGGGGCACTGCTCGACCAGACCCTGCACGCCAACAGCCTGGATCGTGGCCAATTGGTCGGTATCGCCAGCCTTGACCGCAAGGCCGACGAGCCCGGGCTGGTGAGGTTGGCGGCGCAATTGCGTGTACCCTTCTACACCTTCAGTGCCACCGAACTGCTGGTTCACGACCCGCTACTGAGCCACCGCTCGGACACCTCCTTTGCCCATACCGGCTGCTATGGCGTGGCAGAAAGCACGGCGCTGGCGCTGGCCGAGGAGCTGGGTGCGTCGTCACCACGGCTGCTGGTCAACCGCCAGCTTGCCCCCGGAGCAACCCTCGCGCTGGCCTGTAGCGAGGGGACTTGCCAGCAAAAGGCCACCGCGCCAGACTGACCGCCCCGCGAGGGTTTTTCGGCGGCAAGCCCCCTCGCCACCTTTCCAATGTGAATCCTTTTCAACTTCGGGCCTCTCATGACCGTTTTTTTCATCGGCGCCGGTCCCGGCGATCCAGACCTCATCACCGTCAAAGGCCAGCGCCTGATTCGTCAATGTCCGGTGATCATCTACGCAGGCTCTCTGGTGCCTGCCGCGGTGCTGGAGGGCCATAGCGCACATCGGGTACTCAATAGCGCCGAGCTGCATCTGGAGCAGATCATCGAGGCGATGCGCGAAGCCGACGCAAAAGGCGAAGATGTCGCCCGCGTGCATTCGGGTGATCCGAGCCTGTACGGCGCCATCGGCGAGCAGATCCGCCAGCTCCGCGCATTGGGCATCGCCTACCAGATTGTCCCAGGGGTAACCGCCACTGCAGCCTGCGCGGCACTGCTGGGTGCCGAGCTGACCTTGCCGGATATATCCCAGACCCTGATCCTCACCCGCTACGCCGACAAATCCCCCATGCCCTTGGGCGAAGATCTGCCGAGCCTGGCCCAGCACCGTTCGACCATGGCCATCCATCTGGGCGTACAGCATCTGGCGAAGATCATTGACGAACTGCGCCCCCACTATGGCGATGATTGCCCGATCGCGGTGGTGCACCGCGCCAGCTGGCCGGACCAGGAGTGGGTGATGGGCACTCTCATGGACATCGAGGCGAAGGTGGTGAGCAAAGGCTTCAAGCGCACCGCACTGATTCTGGTCGGTCGAGTGCTGGGTAATGATGTGTTCAGTGAATCTTCGCTATATCGCGCGGGGCATGCACACCTGTATCGCCACTGATCAACGCCCGCTGCCGCAAAGCGGATTGCCGATCATCACCCATAAAAAAACGGCACTCACGGGTGCCGTTTTTTCATGTCACGCAGCCGACGCTATCAGTAGTAGGCGTTTTCTTTCTGCGTGTGGTCGGTCACGTCGCGAACACCCTTGAGCTGCGGGATACGCTCGAGCAAGGTGCGCTCGATGCCTTCCTTCAAGGTAACGTCGGCCTGACCACAGCCTTGGCAACCACCTCCGAACTGCAATACCGCAATACCGTCCTCGACCACTTCGATCAGGCTCACCTGACCACCGTGGCTGGCAAGCCCAGGGTTGATCTCGGTTTGCAGGTAGTAGTTGATGCGCTCGTTGACCGGGCTGTCTTCGTTGACCATCGGCACCTTGGCGTTCGGCGCCTTGATGGTCAACTGGCCACCCATGCGATCGGTCGCGTAGTCGACGACCGCGTCATCGAGGAACGCCTCGCTGACCGAGTCGATCCACGCGGTGAAGCTTTTAAGCCCCAACGCGGTATCTTCGGGCTTTTCTTCCCCAGGTTTGCAGTACGCTATGCAGGTTTCAGCGTACTGGGTGCCAGGCTGAGTGATGAATACGCGGATGCCGATTCCGGGCGTGTTCTGCTTTTGCAGCAGATCGGCCAGGTAATCATGGGCGGCGTCGGTAATAGTAATAGCGCTCATGTAAGTTCCTCACAGACTTGCCCGCAGTTTACGCCAAACCTGGCCCGCTGACAAAGTCCTAGTATTTTTGTCGGGATATAGCCGTCGGCGCCGGTACTGCCTGACGCGCATCCGTCCAGCCCTTGATGCGCCAATACAGGCGCTTCTCGATCAATACATAGCTGACCCAGCCGATCACCGCGATCACCGGTACGCACACCGCGAATACCGCATAAGGATTGAGCTGCCAGTGCTCGCTCGCCAGCCAGCCGCCATACAACACCAGCACGTGCACCAGATACACCGAGTACGAGCAATCACCCAGCGCCTTGAGCAGGCGGCTGCCCTTGAAGTACGGCTCCATGGCCACACAGCCGAGCACGATCAGGGCACTGGGCACGCCCCAATGCAGCAACCGATCGCTGGCATCCAGTTCATAGATAGCCAGCACCGATGCCGCGATCAGCGTCAATGGCGCCCAGAACCCCTGCACCACCCAGCCGCGACGGTAGAGAATGCCGATGCCGATGCCCAGCAGAAATTCGTAGATGATGTTGTTTTCATAAAAACGACTGACAATGCCATAACGCCCCAGCACCTCGCTGACCGCAAACAACGCGGCCGCGACGATCAGGGGTCGATGACGTTTCGGCACCGTGAACACCAGTGAAAACAGCAGGTAGAAAAACATCTCGTAGTTCAGCGTCCAGCCCACGTTCAAGGTCGGATACAGGCCGTACCCCCCTGGGTTTTCCGCGGGAATGAACAACAACGACAGGACAAAATGCGGCAGATCCACCGCGGGGTGCGGCAACCACTGGCCGAGGCCCACCAGCATCAGCCCCATCAGCACCGTGTACAGCCAATAGGCCGGAACGATACGGATAGCGCGATTGAGCAGAAAACGCCCGGCAGGCAGGTCCTTGTCTTGAGTCGACAGGTAGATCACCAGGCCGCTGATGACGAAGAAGATATCGACGCCCACCGCCCCCCTGTCAGTGAAGAACTGCCCGATCGGGCCGCTCGGATGAAAGTCGAAAAAGATCTGCATGAAGTGATGGCAGACCACCATCCAGGCGGCGAGCGCCCGGAGTGCTTGGAGCGAAATCAGCATTGCAAACGCCTGTCTTGAATCCCACAACTGGCGCACCCTTTCGGGGCACCCTGTACCCCGTGGGACTTCACATAGGCGAAAAAGGTCCCCAGAAAGTCTGATAGGTAGTGCCCGGGCAATGCTGGTGGCCTCTTCGCGATCACGCTTCGCTTCCACACCGGCGAGTCGTCAACCTGTGGGAGCGAGGCTTGCCTGCGAAGGGCTCAATGGCTGTCACAAATTCTCGTACCGGTTCATGTCCAGCACCCCGGCATTCACCGGATTGGTCTCCTGAAGGTAGGTGGTCAGGTCGTGAAAATAAAACCAGAACTGCGGATGACTGCGACGTATCCCCCAATGATCGACGATTTTCTCGAATCCAGCCGCATCCTTGACCGCCATCATCTGGTCGACGAACGAAGGCACCTCGGACGCCGGGACATTGAACATGAAATTCGGATAACTGGTCATGACCCCCGGGAACACCGTCAAGGTGTCCAGCGCTGGCTGGTAGCGACTGGACTCACCAAGCAGGAAGGCGACGTTGCTGTGTGCCCGGTTGCGCAACACGCTGTAAATCACCCGATGGCCCTGGCCATCATCGACGCGCAGCATGGTCGCCTCAGGCATCTGATCGATCACCTCGAGCCCACCTGCCGGGCGCGAAGCCAGGCGACTCAGGGATTGTTCGGCTTCCTGGATCAAGGGCGGCGCACCCGGACGCGAGCAGTAGGCGCCAGTGCACCGATTTATCGGGTCGGGATTGGCGTTCAGCGTGGCGTAGCGTGCCAGTAATTGCTTGGCGAAATCGGCCTTGGGGTCTTTCTTGATCAAGACCAGTCCGGTGGGCTTGCTGTCGTCGATCTTCTGATAATCGAGCCACATCTTCAGCTTGCCGCCGTTCTGATACCAGTCATCGAGATAGTCCTCACGGCTGTCAGCAGGCATCAAGCGCAGGAAATTGACCTCGGCGCCGTTGCGGATCAGGTCGAAGTACAAGCGGGTCTGCGCCTGATGAGCAACGTTGCCGAATACATCGAAGTTGACCGCCAATTGGTAATAGGTGCGTTCCAGCAGCGGGTAGTCGAACAGCCATAGGGTCTGCGGCACTTCACCCACCAGCCCCTTGGTCACCGTGGCGCTGTCGAAGTGACGGAAAATACTCAACAGCGCATTGTCGTTGCCTGCCCACAGGCTCGACCAGCTCGGCGGGGGTGCGTCGCTATAGGTATCGCGGCGCAGTGCCTCGTAGGCATTGCGCTTGTCGCGATAACGCAGCCACAGGCCCAGCACACTGCCGACGTCGTCGTTCTGCCCAGGCATGGCCAGCAATGGCGTGGCCTTGGTCCGATACTGCGGGTCGGTGATGTACAGATCGTGGTCCGGTGCCTGGAACATCACCCAGAAATTGTCGCGAATCACGTCGGTCGCGATCTGCCCGCGGCAAACCGGGCCTCGAATGAAGGTGTCGACGAAGTAATCGGCGTTATCGAGCATGAACTGATAGCGCGCACCTGCCGGAATCTGCGCGAAGGTCTCGAACGGATTGGCCCGGTGTTGCGGGCCATAACCCGGCAGACGGGTGACTTGCCAATCGCCTGTGTAGAACAATTGCTTGATCCGCGCCATTTTTGCCGCGTCGAACGGATAGGTGATGTGGGTCTTGTAGACGATCGCACCTTCCACAGGCCACAGGCGGTAGTAGAAGGTCGTGCCTGGATCATCGTCCGCCCGCCGGGTGGCGATCAGGTCGATGGGCTGTCCGCTGGGTGTGCGTGAGCGTACCCAGTGGAAGAAATGCCCGGACTGACCGCGGTCGAAAAAGATGTGCGCCAGATAGAGGTGCTCAAAGAGCCAACGGCCGACCAGAGACTCCCGAGCGCCAGGGGCATTGAGCAAAGCCTCCCACTCGGCGACCTGCCGCGCCTCGCTGGGGTTCGGCTGCACAGCCTGCTGATCGACAGGTGCGCCTTGGGCGAGCCAGGCTTGCAAAGTGTGATACTGGCCATCGGTCAGCCCGGTGACCGCCAATGGCATCCCTTCACGGGGATGGGCACCGGCGTAGGCATTGAACTCGCCCGGCATTGGACACGTGTTCTGCCGCTCGAGCCCCAGCACGATGCTATCGGGCAGCTTGGCATTGGGCACAAGGGGCGCCTGATGCCCAAGCTCGAGCATCCGCGCCATCAGCGCGGCCTGACTGCCTTGAGCATCGAGGACCGAGTAAAAACCCTTGTGGCGCCATTGCTCGGGCCCGAAACCGTCGATGAACAGCCGAGTCGGCGGCTGCGCCAGACTGCGGTAGCCGTCATAGACCGGCACCTTGGAGGCGCCACGTGCAGCACCTTCGGCGCTGCCAAGGTTGAGCTGGCAGGCAGAGTCATAACAGGCATGGCACGCGATACAGCGCTCGGTAAAGATGGGCTGCACGTCACGGGTATAGGAAATGGCCGGGGTCGCCGGGGTTTGCGCCTGAGGGCTCCCGCAAAACAACAGCAGGAGAGCGCAAAGGATCGAACGGTAAGGCATTTGGCCAGGTATCCAGGATCGTCAGCGGCCGATTGTACCGTTCATGGCCAATGCTGGCACCTGTGTAGCGAGGGGGCTTGCGCACGATAGCTTTCTGTCAGAACGCCTACTGTCGGGCCAGAAACCATTCACGGGCAAGACCCCTCGCTACAGGGGTTGCATAGAACTACCAGAACCGTTGCTGGCTGATCTTGCCCCAGGCCTTGATCGCCATTTGCTCGATCCCGGTGCTCGCCGCCATACCTACCCGCTCCTGCAAGCTCTTGCGCTCGGCATAATGCAGATGGAATACCTCGGCGACCTTGGCGCGATCGGCGAGGTACTCGTCACTGGTTTTCAACTCATCGACCAATTTTTTATCCATGGCGGCAACACCCAGCCAGACTTCACCGGTGGCCACCTGATCGATCTGCAACTGCGGGCGGTAGTGGGCCACGAAGTTCTTGAACAGCTTGTGGGTGATGTCCAGGTCTTCCTGAAACTTCTCCCTGCCCTTCTCGGTGTTTTCGCCAAACACCGTCAGCGTGCGCTTGTACTCGCCTGCCGTGAGGACTTCGAAATCGATATCGTGCTTTTTCAGCAGGCGATTGACGTTCGGCAACTGCGCCACCACGCCGATGGAACCCAAAACCGCGAAAGGCGCGCTGACAATCTTCTCGCCGATACAGGCCATCATGTACCCGCCACTGGCAGCGACCTTGTCGATGCACACCGTCAAGGGCACCCCGGCCTGACGGATACGCGCCAGTTGCGAGGAAGCCAGGCCGTAGCTGTGGACCATGCCACCGCCGCTTTCGAGGCGCAGCACCACTTCGTCCTTGGGCGTGGCCAGGGTCAGCAGCGCGGTGATTTCATGGCGCAGGCTTTCAGTGGCGGACGCCTTGATGTCGCCGTCGAAATCCAGCACGAACACCCGCGCCTTGGCGTCGGGCTTTTTCTTCTCTGCCTTGGCGGTCTTGGCTTGAGTCTTGCGCAAGGCCTTGAGCTGATCCTTGTCGAGCATGCTGGACTCCAGACGCTCGCGCAGGCCCTTGTAGAAATCGTTGAGCTTGCTGATCTGCAACTGCCCGCCACTCTTGCGCCGACCTTTGGCGCGCAGCGAGGCGATACTGGCCAGGACGATGACGATGGCAATGACCAGGGTGACGGTCTTGGCCAGGAAGCTGGCGTAATCGAACAGAAAATTCAAGAGGGCTCCTTTAACCGATGCACAGCGCCCGGCTGTCCCGGCGCGCTTGTCCGCCCAGCATACCGACGCGCGCGCGCGGGAGCCAGTCGCGTGCACGCGGGGTGGTAACAGGGTATTGATGCGGTGCTCATGAGATCGCTTTTTCGCGGGCAAGCCTTGCTCCCACACTCGTACGACTGAGGAACCGTCGTTGTGAGAGCAAGGTTGCGCGTTCGCCAGCGTAGAGCCCAGCCGCAATATCCCGACTTCAACATGAGCGCTATTCATGTTCATCCCGACCCCGTCCAATCCGCTGCAGCTTTGCTATCATCGACCCCCTGTAAACGGCCTTCAGCGCCCGAATTGTCTTTAAAGAGTATGTCCTCCCATGTCCGATCGCAGCACTCGTCTGTCAGTCTTCAAGCAAGCACTCAAAGAGCGCATCCTGATCCTCGACGGTGGCATGGGTACCATGATCCAGAGCTACAAGCTCGAGGAAGAGGACTACCGCGGCGAGCGTTTTGCCGACTGGCCGAGCGACGTCAAGGGCAACAATGACTTGCTCCTGCTCAGCCGTCCGGACGTCATAGCGGCGATCGAAAAGGAATACCTCGACGCCGGCGCCGATATCCTAGAGACCAATACCTTCAACGCGACCCAGGTGTCCCAGGCCGACTACGGCATGGAAGCACTGGCCTACGAGCTCAACCTCGAAGGTGCGCGCATCGCCCGCCAGGTGGCCGACGCCAAGACCCTCGAAACCCCCGACAAACCACGCTTCGTCGCCGGCGTCGTCGGCCCGACCAGCCGTACTTGCTCGCTGTCGCCCGACGTCAACAACCCCGGCTACCGCAACGTCACCTTCGACGAACTGGTGGAAAACTACACCGAGGCTACCAAGGGCCTTATCGAGGGTGGTGCCGACCTGATCCTGATCGAAACCATTTTCGACACCTTGAACGCCAAGGCGGCGATTTTCGCCGTACAGGGCGTGTTCGAGGAGCTGGGTTTCGAACTGCCGATCATGATTTCCGGGACCATCACCGATGCCTCGGGCCGCACCCTGTCGGGCCAGACCACCGAAGCCTTCTGGAACTCGGTGCGCCACGCCAAGCCGATTTCGGTCGGCCTGAACTGCGCTCTGGGTGCCGCCGAGTTGCGCCCTTACCTGGAAGAATTGGCCAACAAGGCCGAGACCCACGTGTCTGCGCACCCCAACGCCGGCTTGCCCAACGCCTTCGGCGAGTACGATGAGCTGCCCGCGCAAACCGCCGCCATCATCGAAGAGTTCGCCCAGAGTGGCTTCCTCAACATCGTCGGCGGTTGCTGCGGCACCACGCCAGGCCATATCGCCGCGATTGCCAAGGCCGTCGCCGGGTATGCGCCACGGGTCATTCCAGACATCCCCAAGGCCTGCCGCCTGTCGGGCCTCGAACCCTTCACCATCGATCGCAGCTCATTGTTCGTCAACGTCGGGGAACGCACCAACATCACCGGCTCGGCGAAATTCGCCCGCCTGATTCGCGAAGACAACTACACCGAAGCCCTCGAAGTCGCCCTGCAGCAGGTGGAAGCCGGCGCCCAGGTGATCGACATCAACATGGACGAGGGCATGCTCGATTCGAAGAAGGCGATGGTCACCTTCCTCAATCTGATCGCTGGCGAGCCGGACATTTCACGTGTACCGATCATGATCGACTCCTCGAAGTGGGAAGTCATCGAAGCCGGCCTTAAATGCATCCAGGGCAAGGGCATCGTCAACTCCATCAGCATGAAGGAAGGCGTCGAGCAGTTCATCCACCATGCCAAACTGTGCAAACGCTATGGCGCCGCCGTGGTGGTGATGGCCTTCGACGAAGCCGGCCAGGCTGACACCGAAGCGCGCAAGAAGGAAATCTGCAAACGCTCCTACGACATCCTCGTCGACCAGGTCGGCTTCCCGCCGGAAGACATCATCTTCGACCCGAACATCTTCGCAGTCGCCACCGGTATCGAAGAGCACAACAACTACGCCGTCGACTTCATCAACGCCTGCGCCTACATCCGTGACGAATTGCCCTACGCCCTGACCAGCGGCGGCGTGTCCAACGTGTCGTTCTCGTTCCGTGGCAACAACCCGGTGCGCGAGGCGATTCACTCGGTGTTCCTGCTGTATGCGATCCGCAACGGGCTGACCATGGGTATCGTCAACGCCGGCCAGCTGGAGATCTACGACCAGATCCCGGCCGAGCTGCGTGACGCGGTGGAGGACGTGATCCTCAACCGCACGCCGGAAGGCACCGATGCCCTCCTCGCCATCGCCGACAAGTACAAAGGCGACGGCAGCGTCAAGGAAGCCGAGACCGAAGAGTGGCGCGGCTGGCCAGTCAACAAGCGCCTCGAGCACGCGCTGGTCAAGGGCATCACCACCCATATCGTCGAAGACACCGAAGAGTCCCGGCAATCCTTCACCCGTCCGATCGAGGTGATCGAAGGCCCACTGATGTCCGGCATGAACATCGTTGGCGACCTGTTCGGCTCGGGCAAGATGTTCCTGCCTCAGGTGGTCAAGTCGGCGCGGGTGATGAAGCAGGCGGTTGCGCACCTGATCCCGTTCATCGAGCTGGAAAAAGGCGACAAGCCCGAAGCCAAGGGCAAGATCCTGATGGCCACGGTCAAGGGCGACGTGCACGACATCGGCAAGAATATCGTCGGCGTGGTGCTCGGCTGCAACGGCTATGACATCGTCGATCTGGGCGTCATGGTCCCGGCGGACAAGATCCTCCAGGTGGCCCGCGAGCAGAAGTGCGACATCATCGGACTGTCCGGTCTGATCACGCCGTCGCTGGACGAGATGGTCCATGTGGCCCGCGAGATGCAGCGCCAGGACTTCCACCTGCCGTTGATGATCGGTGGCGCGACCACCTCCAAGGCCCACACCGCGGTGAAGATCGAGCCCAAGTACAGCAACGATGCAGTGATCTACGTGACCGACGCCTCACGCGCTGTGGGCGTGGCGACCCAGTTGCTGTCCAAGGAGTTGAAAGCCGGCTTTGTCGAGCGCACCCGTGCCGAATACGTCGAAGTCCGCGAGCGCACCGCCGCACGCAGTGCGCGCACCGAGCGTCTGAGCTACGCCAAGGCACTGGAGGCCAAGGCGGCGTTCGACTGGAGCACCTACACGCCGGTCAAGCCAAGCTTCACCGGCGCCAAAGTGCTGGACGACATCGACCTCAACGTGCTGGCCGACTACATCGACTGGACACCGTTCTTCATCTCTTGGGACCTGGCCGGGAAGTACCCGCGCATCCTCACCGACGAAGTGGTGGGCGAAGCAGCAACGGCACTGTTCGCCGATGCGCAGACCATGCTGCGCAAGCTGATCGACGAGAAACTCATCAAGGCCCGCGCGGTACTGGGCTTCTGGCCCGCCAACCAGGTGCAGGACGACGACATTGAACTCTATGACGACGATGGCCAGCCATTGGCCAAATTGCACCATTTGCGTCAGCAGATCATCAAGACCGACGGCAAACCGAACTTCTCTCTGGCCGATTTCGTGGCGCCCAAGAGCAGCGGCGTGACCGACTATGTTGGCGGCTTCATCACCACCGCAGGCATCGGCGCCGAGGAAGTGGCCAAGGCCTACCAGGACGCCGGCGACGATTACAACTCGATCATGGTCAAGGCCCTGGCCGACCGCCTGGCCGAGGCCTGCGCCGAGTGGCTGCACCAGCAGGTGCGCAAGGAGCACTGGGGTTATGCCGCGGATGAACAGTTGGCGAACGACGAGTTGATCAAAGAGAAATACCGGGGCATCCGCCCTGCCCCCGGCTACCCGGCCTGTCCGGATCACACTGAAAAAGGCACGCTGTTCGACCTGCTGGACGCCAACAACCAGAGCGGCGTGACGCTCACCGAGCACTACGCGATGTTCCCGACGGCAGCGGTCAGCGGCTGGTATTTCGCACACCCGCAGGCGCAGTATTTTGCGGTTGGCAAGGTCGACAAGGACCAGGTCGAAAGCTACACCGCGCGCAAGGGCCAGGACATCAGCGTTACCGAGCGGTGGCTGTCGCCGAACCTAGGGTACGACAGCTGATGGGTGCTGGCCGCACGCCCTTTCGCGGGCAAGCCTTGCTCCCACAGGCGTACACATGTGGGAGCGCCAGCAGTGCTTATCGCAGTCTACTAGCTGGTATGGCTGGCCCAGAACACCCCTGCGGCCACCACCAGGATGACCACAAAAGCGATGGCCCAGGCATCGACATGACTGGCATTTTTACGCGGTTTGATTGAATGGCTCATCGGGCGTCGTCTCTTGTGGTTGTTATAGGACGGAGATGTCACTGCGGCAGGACATACAACACAGTCAAGTTCAGCAATCCCCTTCTTACAAGTAGGGATATCGGCCAAACTCAGTACTGAATGATTAACCACCACGCCAGTTATAACCCCAGGTTATTTCCTTATATTCAAACGTCACTATTAAGCATATCCGCAAACGGGTATATTCCGTCGGCTCCGAAGCCGGAGTGCGCGGCCGTGCGCGCAGTTATGCAGAGATGCTGTAGCAGCCTGAGAACAGGACCACTATGTACGTTTATGACGAATACGATCAACGGATCATCGAGGACCGCGTCAAGCAGTTCCGTGACCAGACCCGCCGCTACCTGGCCGGGGAGTTGAGCGAAGAAGAGTTTCGCCCGCTGCGCCTGCAAAACGGGCTGTACATCCAACGTTTCGCGCCGATGCTGCGAGTCGCCGTGCCCTATGGTCAACTGACTTCGCGCCAGACGCGAATGATGGCCAAGATCGCCCGCGACTACGACAAGGGCTACGCTCACATCAGTACCCGCCAGAACGTGCAGTTCAACTGGCCAGCGGTCGAAGACATCCCGGACATCCTCGCCGAGCTGGCCACCGTGCAGATGCACGCCATCCAGACCAGCGGCAACTGCCTGCGCAACGTCACCACCGACCAGTTCGCCGGTGTCGCCGCTGACGAAGTCATCGACCCGCGCCCGTGGTGCGAAATCATCCGCCAGTGGACCACCTTCCACCCGGAATTCGCCTACCTGCCGCGCAAGTTCAAGATCGCGCTCAATGGTGCCAGCACCGACCGTGCAGCCATCGAAGTCCACGATATCGGCCTGGAGCCGGTGTACAACGAAGCCGGCGAGCTGGGTTTCCGCGTACTGGTGGGCGGCGGCCTGGGCCGTACCCCGGTGGTCGGCGCCTTCATCAATGAATTCCTGCCATGGCCGGACCTGCTGAGCTACCTCGACGCCATCCTGCGTGTGTACAACCGCTACGGCCGTCGCGACAACAAGTACAAGGCGCGCATCAAGATTCTGGTCAAGGCCCTGACCCCTGAAGTGTTCGCCGAAAAGGTCAACGCCGAGATGGAGCACCTGCGCGGCGGCAGCACCACGCTGACCGAAGCCGAGCTGCAGCGCGTGGCCAAGCACTTCGTCGATCCGGACTACAAGGCCCTGCCCGACTTCAGCGCTCAACTCAGCGCCCTGGAAGCCGAACACCCGGGGTTCGCCCGCTGGCGCGCCCGCAACACCCTCGCGCACAAGAAGCCCGGCTATGTGGCCGTGACCTTGTCGCTCAAGCCCACTGGCGTTGCCCCAGGCGACCTGACCGACAAGCAACTGGACGCCGTTGCCGACCTGGCCGAGCGCTACAGCTTCGGCCAGTTGCGCACCTCCCACGAGCAGAACATCATCTTCGCCGACGTCGAGCAGCAACAACTGCACGCCCTTTGGCTGGAACTGCGCGAGGGTGGTTTCGCCACGCCGAACATTGGCCTGCTGACTGACATCATCTGCTGCCCTGGCGGTGATTTCTGCTCGCTGGCCAACGCCAAGTCGATCCCGATCGCCGAATCCATCCAGCGCCGTTTCGACGACCTGGACTACCTGTTCGATATCGGCGACATCGATGTCAACATCTCTGGCTGCATGAATGCCTGTGGTCATCACCACGTCGGCCATATCGGCATCCTCGGTGTCGACAAGAAAGGCGAAGAGTTCTACCAGGTGTCCCTGGGCGGCAGCGCCAGCCGTGACGCCAGCCTGGGCAAGATTCTTGGCCCTTCGTTCGCTCAGGAACTGATGCCAGAAGTGATCGGCAAACTGATCGACGTTTATGTAGAAAAGCGCACGGAAGACGAGCGTTTTATCGACACCTACCAGCGTATTGGTATCGATCCGTTCAAGGAGCGCGTCTATGCAGCGAATCATTAAGAACAACGCCGTCATCGACGAGACCTGGCACCTGCTGCCCAAGGACACCAGCTTTGACAGCATCAGCAACTGCGACGACCTGATTGTGCCGCTGGCGCTGTGGCGCGAACACGGCAACGCCCTCAAGGCCCGTGATGGCGGCCTGGGCGTGTGGCTGGATGCTGACGAAGAAGCCGAAGAAATCGGCGACGATGTCCAGCACTTTCAGGTCATCGCCCTGAACTTTCCGGCGTTCACCGACGGCCGCAACTACTCCAACGCACGCTTGCTGCGCGATCGTTATGCTTACAAAGGCGAGCTGCGAGCCATCGGCGACGTGTTGCGCGACCAGTTGTTCTACCTGCACCGCTGCGGTTTTGACGCTTTCGCCCTGCGCGCCGACAAAGACCCGTACGAAGCGCTGGAAAGCCTCAAGGATTTCAGCGTGACCTATCAGGCTGCGACCGACGAGCCGCTGCCGCTGTTCCGGCGCCGCTGAGGCCCGTTGCAACCCAGCCATTGGCTGCTGTGAGGGCCAGCCAAACACGACAAAAGGCCGATAATTCGGCCTTTTGTCGTTTTACGGAAGTGGATCAGAGGCGGGTCGATTGTTCCGGCAGGTCATTCCAGATCTGCGCGGTCAGGCTTTGCGCCAGGCGCATTTCCTCTATCTTGCGGCGACTGTCGATTTTCGCCACCTGATCAAGGTATTGCTTGTCGGACAGCACATTTCTGTCCACATCCAGCGCGTTGATACGGGCGAAGTACGGACCATTGACCGCCTCGAAGCGCTCAGCGTATTGGCGCTTGAGATAACTCAGCCAGAACTCGCGACCCGCCAGCGATTGCTTCAGTGCGACGGATGTCTCAGCCGCCAGCACCTCGGCCTCGGCGGCCTGCAGATCAGCCGCACTGACCTTCGCGGTGCGCGCGTAGTTCATGTACTTGGGCTGACCGGGCAGATCCAGCGAGTCGGCCAGGCCGATTCGGTAGGCAAGCCGCACCTCGACGTCGTCGACGCTGATATTCTGGCCGCGCCGTTCGCCGATTACCCGCAGCGCGATGCGTTCCACGGCTTCCAGGCGAAACAGCCCGCGCGCCAGGTCCATCAGGCTGCGCTCTACCCCCTCCTGCTCCGACAGCGCCAGCGCTTCATGTAGCAAGACGCGCATTTCAAAGTTGCCAAAAACCATGAGAATGCCATCGCTGCAGGTCTGCGGGTGGCCCGCCAGCTCGAACAGTTCATCGCGCAGGTCAGAATCGCTCGCGGCGGCTCGCAACAGCTTCCAGACGCGCGCCTTGAGGTGGGTATAAGCCCGCTGAAATTCGCTGCAACCGCGCAGATCCCTGAGTACGGTGAATAGATCATCGCTGTTCGCTTCTGCCGCCAATCCGGTCCAGATCGCTTGATCGGCGGCTATATCGGCCGCCGGCGTACCTGCCAGCCACTGTTCAGCAGGGTTCCCGGCAGGCGGAATATGCGGGCCTCGGGCGGCCACCACGCCAAAATCGACACCGGTCTGCTGGCGATAGAGGTCCATGCGCGTGCGGCTGTCGGTATCCAGCGCATTGCCATGCAGGGAGGTCGCCGCGTTGACGCGCTGTACAGTTGCCGCTTGCTCGGCAGCAGGCTCCAACACCTCTTCAGGGATGTGCGTGATGCGGTTGGCGCGCAAATCCAGCACTTCCAAACGCTCGAGGGTCAATACCCCAGTCGGCCACCGATCAATAGCCGTACCCCGCAACATCAGGCCGCGCAGATCGAGCATCTGGCTGACATCGGGTAATGCTTCGATGGGGTTGTCTTCCAGGCTCAGGACTTTCAAGCGACGCAGACCGGCAAGCATCTGAACCCCGGTTGCGTCCAGAACGATTTGATTGTTCTTGAAGCTCAGCCGAGTAAGGCCCTGAAAAGTCTCAAGGGTGGCGGGCAAGCGTGTCAGACGGTTATTGGCTAGGTCCAGCCAGCGCAACTCGCTAAACCCGCGCAAAAAGGCCTCGGGCACTTCTTGCAACGACATGTTGGCTAACCTCAAGCTGGCGACGTGTCTCATGTCCGCTGTCAAACTCGGCAGGTTGGCCAGGCGTATGCCGGTCAGATTCAGCTCGTATCCGATGTTCAGGCCATCGGCGCTGGTTCTGGCTTCGGATGTGCGCTGGAACGCACCTTCAATGGCCCGCGCGGCTTGCTCGCGATAGGCTCGCGGTATCGGCCGTACATGTTGAGTTCCGACGACTTCGTGCTGGTCCTTGGCGGCCCATGCGGCTAGATCCTGGCGCAACTGGTCAAGCTCTGCCTGGCGCTTGTCCATTTCCAGGGCCAGCTGTGCTTCATCCATTTGCAACGTATCGAGCAAGGCCGTGACGGCGCTGTCCTCCATACTTGGATATAAACGACGAACTCGCCTGATCAGCGACGGGTTGTAGCTACCGCCCACAGCCCCAACCGTCTCAGGATCGCCGCTGAGGCTGTAACCGATGGTCTCGCGCGGCTGCGGCTTGAGCCACAGTTGACGGGTGGTCTGGCCCATCACCTGGGCCACATGATTGCGGTCAGCGAGGGCCTGAGCACCCAATGCGCGGCTCAGTTCGGTGCTCTGGTGAATCTGCAACCCGAGGGCCACGCGCTCGCTGTCGGGCAGCGCATTGAGCACGCTGCCATACAGGGTAGCGCTGACGCCCAGTTCCAGGCCCGCCCTGTCGTACGCGGTGTAGGTGGTGCCACGCACGATAGTCTTGAGCTCGCCGTCCTGTGGACCTATGGCGTCCAGCAAGGTGCCCTGCATGCTGCCCTCACGCATTTCCAGGCGTAGCGTGCCAGTCCAGCCCGGCAGCCTGGGCAGCAAGCGCAAGGCCAGGCGATCGCTGTCCAGGGACACATAGCCAGGCTCGAACAGGCCCTGGATGGCGCGGCTGACTTCCAAGTCGCGCAGCACACTGCGGGCACGCTCTGCCAGGCCCACCGGCACGTATCCAGGATCACCCTGCAGCGCATCCAGCTGCGCAGAACTGGCGCTGTCGACCAATTGCGTGGCGGCCTCATCCGTCAACTGCGCAAACTCGCGCTGCATGCACTCGACGGCTTTCGAGCGCGGGGCGCGAAGACTGGCCGCGAGGCCTTCGCTGACAGTGGCACGACGCGTTTGCAGGCGATCGGCAAGTTTGTCGCGTAACACCTGAACGCGCTCGGCAGGCTCGACGTCTTCACCAAAGAACGCCCGGGCGGTGGGCTCGTCGAAGGCGTGGACGATGGTGTCAGGCAACCGATTGGCGTAGACCTCTTCCTGGGTCAGTTTGATTGGCGCAGGGTCATTGAAACCGTCAGGGCCATACACGATCGACTCCCCCCAGGTCTCGGGGCCCTTGAACACTTCGATGGCCGTGCCCGGCCACTTGGGCAGTTCCAGCGCCAGCGGTGGCACATAACCCAGATCGCTGCCACTCGGCGTGCCGGTGCGCACGCTGTCGACCAGCCAGGTGACACGGCGGTCGAGCTTGATGCGCTGTAACGCATCGACCAGCACGGGCGGCGCAGGCAAGCGATCGACATGCACTTTGCGCAACCTGTTATCGCTGATACCACTGGTATCCGCCGCTTGCGCCAGCTCGGTATCGCTGCAGCCCTGTGCCACGTTGCCGAGACGACGCAACAGCTGGCGACGCTCCCAGCTCAGCGGTTGTTCGCCGTAAGCCTGCCACGCACCCTGACCATTGGAATAGATCGGTGGGCGGTAAGCCTGGGGCACGCTGGCTTCGATGCGCCATTGCTCACTTGCGTCTTGAGTCACCTCGTAGGCGCGTTGATCGATGCTCACATAACGTTTGGCGCCCACTGTATAGATGCCTTCTGCATCGGGCAGGTGGTCGGCCAGTGACACCGCTTTGGCGTAGGGCTTGAGGTCGGGGCGCCACAGGCGGCGTTCACCATTGGCCAACTCGATGGCGACCAACTCGTCCAGCACCACGCCACGCCCCAGTACTGCCTTGAGTTTCAAGGCGCCGCCAAGGCCGGCGGCAATGGCCATGCTGATCGCCAATGCCTCCAAGTGCGACCAGGCAGTGGCACGGTCACCATCGTTCCAGGCTTCGGCACCCTCGATGGCGTCGCTGACCAGTTGCTCGGCGACCACGCAAGCCATTACCTCCCCCACCACGGGAATGAAGAATGCCGCGACGTTCAGGGCGTTCAAGCCCTTGCCTTCCCAGTACGCCAGCCGTGCGGCACTGGCCTGTGCGTCGACCTGAGCGCTGGGTACGGCCAGGATCAGCGCGTCGTCCTTGAGCTTTTGCAGGTGCTCGTCTTGCAGGGCCTTGAACAAATCACCATGCACAGCGCGACTGCGCAGTTTGAGGCTGGCATTGGGGTTGTAGACCGGCTCGGCGACGCCAGTCACCCGATGGAAGATGTTCTCGCGTATCAGCCGGGCGAAATCGACTTCGTCACGCCGGGCGACGTATCCGCCCAGCAACGCTTGATAATCGGGCTGGCTGAGACTGATGCGCAGGTCATCCTTGAAGGCCCGCAGCGACGGGTATTCCTTGAGCGGGTACAAGGGCGCACCGGGCAGGTAGACGATCACCGGGTGCAGGCCGTCGCCCTGCTCGCCACCGGAAATGATCCACGCATCCGCCAGTGGCACCCCGTAAAGGCTGAACTGTTCGATATTCAACGGTTGGTTGTAATAGTGCGGCGCGGTGTTGCCATCCAGCAGGTTCGCCAGTGCGTCATAAGCGTTGCTGCCGATCTCGCCTTTCATCGATGCCACGTGCATCTGCACGTGCAGCAGGGCCTTGTAGGCGTCGATGGATTCATAGCGAATGCGCGAGCTGACCAAGGGCGAGTCGAACACCTCGCTCAGGTGTTCCTGATAGCGGCGCCCTAGGTCGAGATCGTGGCACAGCACCGCAAATTCTTTCGGGCTCAGGGCGATGGGCTGGCTGAAATGCACCACCGCTGGCTCATAAATGATCTTGTCGTCTACCAGGTATTGACCGTCTGCCGACAAACAGTCGTCGGCGCTGAAGGTGGCGTCGCTGGTGAAGTTCTGCAGGGCGGCCTGGAGCAGACTCTGGCGAACCGCCGTGATCTTTTCCCAACGGCCGTTGAAGGTCCATTCGCGGCTGATACGCACCCATTGCGCAGTGTTTACATCCAGGTCCAGGCCGTGGACGGCCAGCAAGCGGGCCTTGAGCAGGGGCTCGGCAAATTGGGTGATGCCCTGGAACCGCTTGAGCAGTCCGGCCAACCCTCGCTTGCGATGGCGCAATCGGGTTTGGCAGTCCTGCAACCTTTGTTGCTGCGCGGCAGTGGCGCGGGTAAACCACGGCGCCAGGCCGTTTGGCGTGTATTGCGCATCGATCTGGGTATCGCCGAGGCGCTTGAGGGACGTGTAGGTGGAATGCTTGAGCCAGTCGGGCAGTTGGCGCTTGATGAAGGAGCCGTTGAGGCCCCCGGGTTGCAGGGTCTTGGTCATGGGGCTGTTCCTGTGGGGAGTGGGCCGCACAGAAAAGCAAAGACAGGGTCTAACGATGCTGTAGATATTGCTGAGGACTCGATAAGCAGGCCCAGGCGACAGCGGATGTGCCTTGCCGGAACAGAATCGGGCCCGTAGAGCTGCCAGGCCACGGGTCGCGAAACGATGATTCAAACGAGCTTTTCAAACGCTTGTATGTTTTCGTTGACAGCTCGCTGGGGTCCCCCTAACCTCGTCGAGTCCTGCTATCGGAGTGGTCGATTTCAACCACCCCGCCAGTGCCCGCCTTGACCCCGGGCGGTTGCTCAAATCACTCAATAAGGAACGCGCCATGACCGATGTAGCCAAAGCCGTTGAAACCATGAAAGCCAAGTTCAACCCCGCTGCCGCCGGTGGCCTGGACCTGGTGTTCGGTTTCCGCATTGATGAAGAAAAGCACTTCTCGCTGATCGTCAAGGACAGCACCTGCACACTGCAGGAAGGCGAAAATCCGGACGCAAACGTGACCTTGGTGATGGACAGCGAAACCCTCAAGGGCATCGTCAGCGGCGAGACCGACGGCATGCAGGCGTTCATGGGCGGCAAGCTGCGCGCTGAAGGCGACATGATGCTGGCGATGAAGTTGAGCGAGCTGTTCCCGGTCTAAGCGCTCGTCGCCCCTGCAGGAGCAAGGCTGGCCCGCGAAGACGTCAAGCGTAGCACCACACACCTGTGGTTTGGCTGCCGACCCCATCGCGAGCAAGCTTTGCTCCCACAGTGCAAGTCGCACCTGAGCCGTACATCACGGCCGATTCAATTCCCCATCCCAACCACCACCCAGCGCGGCGATCAACTGCACACTGGCGATCAGCCGGCTCTGCTGCAACGCCAGCACGGTGCGTTCATTACTCAGCGCTGTGGCTTGCACCGTTACCACGTCCAGGTAGCCGATCACTCCTGCACGGTACTGATTGGTGGTCAAGCGCAACGACTGCCGGGCAGCATCCAGCGCCTGCTGGCGAACAGCCGCCTCGTCCTCGTACACCTTCAACTGGCTCAGGTAGTTTTCCACTTCCTGGAAACCGTTGAGCACCGTCTGCCGGTATTGCGCCACCGTCTGGTCGTACACCGCCTCGCTGCGCTGCACCTCTGCGGCACGTTGGCCGCCGTCGAACAGGGTCATGGCCAACTGCGGCCCCACCGACCAGAAACGGTTAGGCAAGGAGATCCAATTGGCGAAGGTACTGCTGCTGTAGCCACCGGCCATGCTCAAGGTCAGGTCGGGGTAATAGGCAGTCTTGGCCACCCCGATATTGGCATTGGCAGCAATGATTGCACGTTCGGCGGAAGCAATATCCGGGCGTCGCTCGAGCCACTGCGACGGCACGCCCAGCGGAATCTGCGGCAGTTGCGGCACGCTCTGCACCGCCGCCAGGCTGAAGTTCGCCGGTGCCTGGCCGGTGAGCACGGCAATCGCGTTCTCTTGCTGGGCCCGCTGCCAGATCAGGTCGATCAGGTCGGCCTGAGTCGATTTCAGCTGGGTCTGCGCCTGGGCCACCGCATCCTGCCCCGAGATACCTGCCTTGTACTGGTTCTGAGTCAGGGTCAGGGAGCGCTGATAGGTTTCAAGCGTCGATTCCAGCAGGCGCTTCTGTTCATCCAGCACCCGCACCTGCAGATAGGCTTGCACCAGTTGCGATTGCAGGCTCAGGCGCATCGCCGCCAGGTCGGCATAGCTGGCCTGGGCGCTGGCGGTATCGGCCTCCAGGCCACGACGCAGACGTCCCCACACATCGGCCTCCCAACTGACGCCAAGCTGGGCGTTGTGAGTATCGCGAATACCGCTGCTGGAACTGCTCAGGCTCGAACCGCTGCTGCCGGTGCCCTGACTCGCGCGGCTCTTGCTGACATCCAGCGTCACGCTGGGGAAGAAAGCACCACGGGCACTGCTCACCAGCGCGGCCGCCTGGCGATACTGCGCCTCGTATTGGGCGACCGTCTGGTTGGACCGATTGAGGGCTTCTACCAGCCGGTCGAGTTGCGCGTCGCCATACAGCTCCCACCAGGCACCCCGCGCCAAGGCATCGCTGGGCTGTGCCTGACGCCAACCAGCGGCTTCCTTGAACTGCGTGGGCGCGGCGACCGCAGGGCGATGGTAGTCCGGCCCCACGGCGCACGCGCTCAACATCAACCCGCACAATGCTAGGCCTGCAACGCGTGACCCGCGGGCGGCGAACAGCCGCTCCATCAACGCAGAGGGCTGGGAATCAGGCAAACGAGCAGTCATAGCGGAGTTTCCAGGGCAGCATCGGTACGCACCCCACGCCAGCGGTTGACCCGGTGACGAAGGCGATCCAGAGAAAGGTAAACCACGGGCGTGGTGTAAAGCGTCAAGATCTGGCTGAGCACCAGCCCGCCGATGATGGTCAGGCCCAGCGGGCGGCGCATTTCGGCTCCCGCGGCCGTGCCCAACAGCAGCGGCAAGGCGCCGAGGATGGCCGCCATGGTGGTCATCAGGATCGGCCGCAGGCGTTGCAAACAGGCGTGGCGGATCGACTCCAGTGGAGTCATGCCTTGATTGCGCTCCAGCTGCAAGGCCAGATCGATCATCAGAATGGCGTTTTTCTTCACCACGCCGATCAACAGAAACAGCCCCAGCAACGAGATCAGGCTGAACTCGCCCCCGGTCAGGTAAATGGCCAGCAAGGCCCCCCCCCCCGCCGACGGCAAGGTCGAGAGGATGGTCAGCGGGTGCACATAGCTTTCGTAGAGAATCCCAAGGACCAGATAGACCATCACCAGCGCCCCGAGAATCATCAGCGGCTGGCCGCTTTGTGCGGCCGCGAAGGCGCCGCCCGTACCGCCATTCTTGACGATGATGCTCGACGGCAGGCCGACGCCCGTCAGCGCCCGCTCGATCGCCGCGCCGGCCTGATCCAGGGAGACACCCTCGGCCAGGTCGAAGGAGATATCTTCGGAAGCGAACTGCCCTTCATGGCTGACCGAGTCGTCTGCCAGGCTGTTCTCGTAATGGGCGATCGCCGACAGCGGCACAGTGGCCCCGGAACCCGTGATGACCTGCACCTGATTGAGGGTGATCGGGTCCTGGGCGTACTTGGGGTTGACTTCCATCACCACCTTGTACTGGTTGAGGCTGTCGTAGATGGTCGAAATCTGCCGTTGGCTATACGCGTTGTTGAGCACCGCCGTGACCCTGTTCATGTCGATGCCCAGGCGCTTGGCCTGATCGCGGTCCACCACCAGGGTGACTTGCGCGGTGCCGTGGCCTTCACGGGCATCGATGGCCGTCAGCTGCGGCAACCCGCGAAAGGCCCCCACCACCTTGGGAAACCACAGGCGCAGCGCCGCCAGGTCGTCGCTCTGCACCACATAGTTGTATTGCGACGTCTGCTGGTCTCGGGCGCCGCCGAACTGCAAATCCTGATCGGCCATCAGAAACAGCCGTGCACCCGGCACCGGTGGCAGGGCCTTGCGCAGCCGGTCGATGATCTGCTGGGCGTTGTCGTCGCGCTCCTCGACGGGCTTGAGGCGCACCAGTACGGTGGCATTGTTGGTGCCGTTGTTGCCGCCAATGAACCCGGCGACGCTGGCCACTGATTTATCCGCCAGCAAGGCGTGACGATAGATTTCCATCTTTGGCTGCATCACCGCGAACGACATGCCGTCGTCGCCACGGATAAAGCCCATCAACTGCCCGGTATCCTGCTGTGGTAGCAAGGTCTTGGGCACCACCACGTACAAGGCGATATTGACGCAGATGGTCACGAGCAACACCAGCAAGGTCAGCCGCGGGTAGCGCAACACCCAGCCCAGGGTGCGATCGTAGCCAGCCACCAGCCGCTCGTTGAGCCGCGCACTGGCGCGCTGCAGGCGGTTTTCCTCACCCGGGGTGTGAGGCTGCAGCCAGCGCGAGCAGAGCATCGGCGTCAGCGTGACCGACACCAACAACGACACCAGCACCGCAGCGGCCAAGGTAACGGAAAACTCGCGGAACAGGCTTTCGACCAGGCCGCCCATGAACAGGATCGAGAGGAACACCGCCACCAGCGAGACGTTCATCGCCAGCAGGGTGAATCCCACTTCGCGGGCGCCATTGTAAGAGGCCTGTAGCGGCGCCTCACCTTCGTCGATGCGCCGCGAGATGTTCTCCAGCACCACGATGGCATCGTCCACCACCAACCCGGTAGCGAGGATCAACGCCATCAACGACAGGTTGTTGAGAGAAAAACCGTACAGGTACATCACCGCGAAGGTGCCGACCAGCGAGACCGGCACCGCCAGCGATGGGATCACCGAAGCGCGGAAGTTGCCGAGAAACAAAAACACCACCAGGATCACCAGGCCCACGGCGATCAACAGGGTCAATTCGGCCTCATGCAGGTTGGCGGTGATCACTGGCGAACGATCCATCGCCAGGTCGAGCTTGACGCTGGCCGGCAGCAGCGACTCCAGCGCCGGCAGTTGGGCCTTGATCTGCTTGACCGTCTCGATGATGTTGGCGCCGGCCTGGCGATTGATCACCAGCAACACCGCCGCCTGCTTGTTGAAGAAGCCTGCGTTGTAGCGGTTCTCGACCGCATCGGTGACCCGGGCGACGTCCGACAGCCGCAACACCGCGCCGTCCTGAGTGCGGATGATCAGCGGCCGGTAGTCCTTGGCTTTTTCCAGCTGATCGTTGGTCTGCACCTGCCAGCTGTTGACGGCGTCCTCGACGAAGCCGGTAGGCTGGCGGACGTTGGCGTTGGCGATCGCACTGCGCACATCATCCAGCGAGACCCCGTAATGACTGAGGGCCTGTGGCTCAAGCTCGACCCGCACCGCCGGCAACGAACTGCCACCCACCTGCACCTCGCCGACACCGTTCACCTGGGACAGGCTCTGGGACAGGATGGTCGAGGCCAGGTCGTAAAGCTCGCCCTTCTGCAATACCGTCGAGGTCAGGGCCAGTACCATGATCGGCGCTTGCGAGGGGTTGACCTTCTTGTAGGTGGGCATACTGCGCATTCCGCTGGGCAGCAGCGAGCGCGAGGCGTTGATGGCGGCTTGCACTTCGCGGGCAGCGCCATTGATATCGCGCTTGAGGTCGAATTGCAGGATCACTCGCGTCGAGCCCTGAGTGGAGCGACTGTTGAGGCTGGTGACCCCGGCGATACTGCCAAAAGCGCGTTCGAGCGGGGTAGCGACGGTCGACGCCATGACCTCGGGGCTGGCGCCGGCCAACTGCGCGCTGACCACGATCACCGGAAAGTCCATCTGCGGCAACGGCGACACCGGCAGCAGCCGGAAGGCCACGCCGCCCAGCAACATGACCGCCAGGCTCAGCAGCAGCGTGGCCACCGGACGACGGATAAACGGCCCGGAGATGTTCATCGCGCGTCACTCATGGCTCGGCCTGATGCCATGGGCACGGTCATCGCCACCTGGGTCGGCAGGTCGCGACTTGGGCCGCCAGCGCCGCCCCAGACGGTCGAAATACAGGTAGATCACCGGCGTGGTGAACAAGGTCAGCACCTGGCTCACCAGCAAGCCGCCGACCATCACCAGCCCCAGCGGCTGGCGCAACTCGGCGCCGGAACCCGTTGCCAGCATCAGCGGGATAGCGCCGAACAGCGCCGCCAGCGTGGTCATCAGGATCGGCCGAAAGCGCAGCAGCGCCGCCTCGAAGATCGCGGTCTGCGGATCGAGACCGCGGCTGCGCTCAGCATCGAGGGCGAAGTCGATCATCATGATGGCGTTCTTTTTGACGATACCGATCAGCAGAATGATGCCGATGATCGCGATCATCCCCAGATCATTGCCGGTGAGTATCAATGCGAGCAAGGCGCCGACCGCGGCGGACGGCAGCGTGGACAGAATGGTGATCGGGTGGATGAAGCTCTCGTAGAGCACGCCCAGCACGATGTACATGGTCACGATCGCCGCGAGGATCAGCCACAGGGTGCTCGACAGCGACGCCTGGAACGCCTGCGCCGCGCCCTGGAATTCGGTGCGCACGCCCAGCGGCATGCCTATATCGTGCTGCACCTGCTCGATCAGTGCCACGGCTTCGCCCAGCGATACGCCTTCGGCCAGGTTGAACGACATCATTACCGCCGGGAACTGGCCGATGTGGGTGATCGCCAGTTGCGTCTGGCGCTGCTCGATGCGTGCCAGACTCGACAAGCGCACCTGCCCACCAGTGGCCTCGGTAGTGCCGGCGTTGGTGCCCGCGTTGGTGCCGGTGGCGGTATTGCTGGTCGAGGTTGCGGCGCCGTTGCTGGTCTTGACGTAGATCTGCTCCAACGCCTGTGGGCCGATCACCCCCCCGTCGGCGGCCTGCAGCACCACGCGGTACTGGCTGGCCTGGGTGTAGATGGTCGAAATCTGCCGCTGACCGAAGGCGTCGTACAGGGCGTTGGTGATATCGGACACATTGACGCCCAGACGCTTGGCGGTGTCCCGGTCGATATTCAGATAGACCTGCAGGCCTTTGTCCTGCAGGTCGCTGGCCACATCGGTGAGTTGCGGATGCTGTTTGAGCGTCTGCACCAGGCGGTCGCTCCAGGTGGCGAGCATATCGGCATCGGGTGACGACAGGCTGAACTGGTACTGCGTGCGGCTGACCCGATCCTCGATGGTCAAGTCCTGCACCGGCTGCATGAACAGCCGCACACCCACCTGGGTATCGACCTTGGGCTGCAGGCGCGTGATGATCTGGCTGGCGGTCAGGCTGCGCTGGTCATGGGGCTTGAGATTGATCAGGAAACGCCCGCTGTTGAGCGTGGCGTTGTCGCCGTCGACACCGATATAGGACGACAGGCTTTCGACATCCGGGTCTTGCAGGATGACGTCCGCCAAGGCCTGCTGGCGCTGACTCATGGCCTTGAACGATATGGCCTGGGGCGCCTCGGAAATCCCCTGGATCACGCCGGTGTCCTGCACCGGGAAGAAACCCTTGGGCACCACGATATAGAGCACCACAGTCAGGCCCAGGGTAGCGACGGCGACCAGCAGCGTGAGCGGTTGATGGCGCAGCACCCAGCGCAGGCCGTGGCTGTAGCGCTCGATCAGCCAGTCGATCCACAGCCCGCTGGCCCGATAGAAACGACCCTGCTCGTGGGGTTGCGGCTCGCGCTTGAGCAACCGCGCGCACATCATCGGCGTCAGGGTCAACGACACCACCAGCGAGATCAGGATCGCCACCGCCAGGGTGATGGCGAACTCGCGGAACAAGCGCCCGACCACATCGGCCATGAACAGCAGCGGTATCAGCACGGCAATCAGCGACAACGTCAGCGAAACCAGGGTGAAGCCGATCTGCCGGGCCCCCTTCAGTGCCGCCTGCAGGGGCGTTTCGCCCTCCTCGATGTGCCGGGAAATGTTTTCCAGCATGACAATGGCGTCGTCCACCACAAAACCCGTGGCGATGGTCATGGCCATCAGCGTCAGGTTGTTGATGGAGA
The DNA here is from genome assembly GCA_903970465.1 of Gammaproteobacteria bacterium. Classification (GTDB taxonomy): domain Bacteria; phylum Pseudomonadota; class Gammaproteobacteria; order Pseudomonadales; family Pseudomonadaceae; genus Aquipseudomonas. The sequence continues at coordinate 51,750 of CAJCIO010000072.1, read as the reverse complement.
AACCCGCCAGGTACATCACCCCGAAGGTGCCGACCAGCGACAAAGGCACCGCCACCGAAGGGATCAGTGTGGCACTGGCGCGGCGCAGGAAGACGAACGTGACCATGACCACCAGCGCGATGGCGATGAACAGTTCGAGCTGCACGTCTTTGACCGAGGCGCGAATCGTCTGGGTGCGATCGGTCAGTACCGTGACATCGAAACCGGCTGGCAGGTTGTCGGTGATCGACGGCAGCACCGCCTTGATACGGTCGACGACCTCGATGACGTTGGCTCCGGGCTGGCGCTGGATGTTCAGCAGAACCGCCTGGTTCTTGTTGGCCCAGGCCGCCAGCCGCTCGTTTTCGGCGCCATCGGCGATCTCGGCGACGTCCTTGAGCCGCAACGGCGAGCCATTGTTGTAGGCAAGAATGAGGTTGGCGTATTCCTCCGGCGAGCGCAGTTGATCGTTGGCATCGAGCATCGCCACCCGTGTCGGGCCGTCAAAATTGCCTTTGGGCTGATTGACGTTGGAGGCGCCGATCAGCGTGCGCACATCTTCGAGATTGAGGCCGTGGGACGCCAGCGCCTGAGTGTTGACCTTGATCCGTACCGCCTGACGCTGACCGCCGGCGATGGTCACCATGCCGACCCCGGATACCTGCGCCAGCTTCTGCGCCATGCGGGTGTCGACCAAGTCGTTGAGCTTGGGCAGCGGCATGGTTTTCGAACTGACCGCGACCGTCAGCACCGGGGTGTCAGCGGGGTTGACCTTGTTGTAGACCGGTGGCGCCGGCAGGTCGCTGGGCAGCAGGTTGGTGGCGGCGTTGATGGCCGCCTGCACTTCCTGCTCGGCGACGTCCATATTGATATCGAGGCTGAAGCGCAGGGTCAGCACCGACGCCCCGCCGGAGCTGGTCGAGGCCATCTGCTGCAGGCCTGGCATCTGTCCGAACTGGCGTTCGAGCGGCGCCGTCACCGCACTGGTCATCACATGGGGGCTGGCGCCCGGGTACAGGGTCATCACCCGAATAGTCGGGTAATCCACCTGCGGCAGCGCGGCGACCGGCAGCAGCCGATAGGCCAAGGCGCCCGCGAGGATGATTGCCAGCATGCTCAGCGTGGTCGCGACCGGCCGCAGAATGAACAGGCGTGAAAGGTTCATGCGCCGCGCTTGCCTTCGCCGGCGTTTTTATCCTTGCCTTGCAGATGCTGGCGCGGCTCGGTGGGCACCTGACTCGGATCATTGACTACCTCTACGGCGTTGCCGTCGCGCAGGCGATCGGTGCCTTCCAGCACGACCCGCTCACCGGGTTTGAGGCCGTCGAGGATGACCGTCGAAGAGCCATCGCTACCTCCCAGCTTGAGCTGGCGCAGGCTGACCTTCTTGTCATCGCCGACCACGTACACGTAACTGCCGTCGGTGCCGAACTGAATCGCCGCACTCGGGGCCAGTACGACGTTTTTCAGGGTGTTGGCCAGCAGGCGGATATTGACGAACTGATTGGGGAACAGCGCCTCGTCGCGGTTTTCGAAGCGCGCCTTGAACTTCAGGGTGCCGGTGGTGATATCGATCTGGTTGTCGAGGCTCGCCAGTACGCCACTGGCCTGCAGCTTGGCGTCGCCGCGATCCCAGGCCTCGGCCGGCAGTGTGGCGCCACTGTGATAACGCTCCAGCACTGGGTTGAGCTCGGCTTCCGGCAGGGTGAAGACCACGGTGATCGGTTGCATCTGGATGATGACCGCCAGCGCGGTGGTGTCATTGGCCGCCACCAGGTTGCCGACGTCCAGTTGGCGCAAGCCGACGCGGCCGCTGATCGGCGAACGAATCTGGGTGAAGTCGAGGTTCAGCCTGGCATCGTTGACCGCCGCTTCGTTGGTCTTGATGGTGCCTTGGTACTGCCCCACCAGAGAGGCCTGAGTGTCGAGTGTCTGCTTGGCGATGCTGTCCTCCTTGAACAGTCCCTGATAGCGCTGCAGGTCGATCTGTGCGTTCTTGAGCAATGCTTGATTCTGCGCCAGGGTGCCTTGCGCCTGTTGCAGGGCGATCTGATAGCTGCGCGGGTCGATCTGCGCCAACAGGTCACCGGCCTTGACCACCTGGCCTTCCTGATAATTGACCTTGACCAGTTCCCCGGCGACGCGGCTGCGCACGCTCACGGTATTGGTCGACGTCACCGTGCCCAGCGCCTTGTAATAGACCGGGAAATCGCCTTGGGTCACCGCCGCCACGCGTACTGGCGTTGGCTCCTCGGAACCGCCGAAGCCCGGCCGGCCAGGGCCGCCGGCGCGACGGCCGGTGTGTCCGCCATGGCTGCCCGCCGTAGCGCCGGGGCCTGCGGCGGCCTGGCTTGTGTCAGCGCGATGCGCCCAATACCACCAAGCAGCGCCTGCCAACACGATCAACAACACGACAAACAACAGCCAGCGAAGGGAAAAACGGCGCGAATCAGACGATTGCATGGGGTGGACGACCCTTGTTCAAGAAGGCTTTTACGTTCAGAGGGATGCAAGATAAGCATTGATACGTTTTTAGCAAAGTGCCTTTACGGGCAATTTACGTATCCTGAAATGTCAGAGGGTGGATTTCCCCCGCCAGTACTATGCCATTACGGCCCCAGGACCTGCGCACAAATAAAAACGGCCTGACGAAAACGCCAGGCCGTTGCTGTTCAGGTGCTCGAATTACTTGAGAACGGCCAGCGCCGCTTCGTAATCAGGCTCTTCCTTGATTTCCTTGACCAGCTCGCTGTGCAGGACCTTGTCGTTTTCGTCCAGTACTACCACGGCGCGGGCAGTCAGGCCCTTGAGCGGACCGTCGGCGATGGCAACGCCGTAGCTGCTGGCGAAGTCTGCGGCACGGAAACTGGAGAGGTTCTTGACGTTTTCCAGGCCTTCAGCACCGCAGAAGCGCGCCTGGGCGAATGGCAAGTCGGCAGACACGCAGAGCACCACGGTGTTGGCCAGCTCGCTGGCCTGCGCGTTGAACTTGCGCACTGAGGTTGCGCACGTCGGGGTGTCGACGCTCGGGAAGATATTGACGATCTTGCGTTTGCCAGCGAAGGTCGCCAGCGTCGCGTCGGACAGATCGCCGGCTACCAGCGTGAACGCCGGCGCAGCAGCACCAGCTTGCGGCAGTTGACCATTAACGGTGATCGGGTTGCCACCAAGCGTCACTTGAGCCATGAACTGATTCCTTCTGGTTTTTGGGAAGAGGCAAAGTTAACCACGATTCCTTTGGCCAAGAAAGACGCTGCACTACGAAGGCATGCAGCGCAGGGGCCTGGAAGCCGCGCCTGCGCGGGGATGTCAAACGGTGCAATGCATCAGCTGGCCTTGGCGTGGGGCATCTGTCGATGTTGCAGCTCGTTGCGCAGTTCGCCCACCAGATGAAGGATCGCGCGGCTGCTGCTGAATCGCTCGTGGGCGATGCCGCTGACGCTCAAGTCGACTTGCCCGGTCTCGGGGTTGTGGATACGAATCATCAACGTATTGCCCTCCTCCTCCAGGCACTCGCACCTGAGAGGCAGAAACTCCGACTCGATGATCTGGCGCATTTCCAGCGGGCATAAACCTAATGCTTGCATGATGGCGATCCTCAGACAGTGATTTGACGCGGCAGGCAGGGCCTGCAGTAGTCTTCTGGTATATACCTGTCAGCCCTGGACCGCAAAAGCCTGCGGACAGCCTGCACTCGCGATCACCCGCCACATGATCCAGATCAACGAACCTGGCAATCAAGACCCCGGCAATAATCGATTCAGCCTTCCTATAAACCAGATCGACCATTTGTCTGGTTTTCCTGCCCACCCCGTGGCCGGGAGACGTACCCCCCAAATATCCGCCCTGCAGAGCGAATTCGCTACAACGGCTCACCAGGGCACGCCTGCAGCGTTGCACCGAGATCCAGCAGGTCGATCAAAGCGCGCGCATCGTAGGGCGCCCGCACCTTGACGTCGTTATCGAAATAGCAGAATACCTCGCGTGCCGTACGCTTCTTCGCCTTGGTCGAATCGATGGTCACCGCATCGTCGACCGGCTGCCCCGCCGCCCAACGTTCGATGCGCTGGCGCCAGTGCTCGAGCGCCTTGGCCGAATAGCCGCTCTTGTACAACTCGGCATCACCGTGCAGGCGTATATAGATGAAATCCGCAGTCAGGTCCTCGGCGTACGGCCACTTGCCTGCCGTGTCAGCCATCACCAGCGCAACCTTGTACTTGCGCAGCAAAGCGATGAATTCGGGCACCGCAAAACTGGCGTGGCGAATCTCCACCGCATGGCGCAACTTGCCGCGCTTGGGAATATCCAGATAGCCCGGCTTGCGCAACCGCTCGTCGCAGCCCTCGGCACACTGACGCGCTTGCGCCATCGTCTGCGGCAGCAATTGCAGGAAATGCTCGAAGCGCTCGGCATCGAATTTGAAGCTCGGCGCAAACTGCCACAGCAGCGCCCCGAGTTTCTCCTTGAGTTGAAACACCCCGGATGCGAAAAAATTTGCCAAAGGCACTTCGATCTCGCGCAGCCGCCGCGTATGGGTAATGTAACGCGGGGCCTTGACGCTGAAGACAAAGCCCTTGGGCGCATCGCTGTACCACTGCGCATAACGCTCAGGGGTCTGCAGCGCGTAGAACGAACCGTTGATTTCGATACTGCTGACCGCCCGTGAGGCGAAATGCAGTTCGTTCTTCTGTGCCAGGCCTTCGGGATAGAAATCCTTGCGCCACGGCACATAGCGCCAACCTGATATACCAATATGCACGCCGGCCATAACGCTCTCCACTCAGGGATACTGAAGGTCCGACCCGTCTGAAAGGCACGCGGTTCACTCCCATCCCGGCGACCACTCGACCGGACGGAAGTGCTTGCACGCAAAATAATCCGAACCCCCGGCGCTCACCCCAGTCACATCTTTCAGATTAACCACCTGAGCGTGCAGGCGAGCGCAACGGTCAAGGATTCGCTAGCGCGCGGTGTGATGCCAACGCTTGCGCTGCCGGACACCGATCACGCCCCGCAGTCAGCCATGTGCGTACCGGGCAGCAGTCCCCTACCGTCCCCCATCGTCGCCCGCGACGGAGCCGTTGGAGCCGCCATAGATGAACCAGATCGCCCACACTGTAAAATCCCTGCCTGCTCACAGCGATGCCGCTCAGCGCTATCAGGCCGTGCGCCGCTACACCGAACAGTTGATCGCGCCCCTGAGCCCCGAAGACCTGGTCGTGCAATCCATGCCCGATGCCAGTCCGGGCAAATGGCACCTGGCGCACACCACCTGGTTTTTCGAAACCTTTCTGCTGCAGCCCAATCTTTCTGAATACCGCCCGTTCGATGCGCACTTCGCCTATCTGTTCAACTCCTACTACGAGGCCGTCGGCCCGCGCCAGCCACGCCCGCAGCGGGGCATGATGACCCGGCCGACGCTGGACCAGGTGCTGGCCTACCGCACCTATGTCGACCTGCACATGCAGGACTTGCTGCAGACCACCTTGAATAAAGAGGCCAGCGAGCTGTTCGACCTGGGCCTGGCCCATGAGCAGCAGCATCAGGAGTTGTTGCTGATGGACACCCTGCATCTGTTCAGCCTGTCGTCGCTCAAGCCGGCCTACGATGCGCTGTGGCCTCGCGACAAATCTGGGAGCAAGGGTAAATGGCGCGCGCTGGACGGCGGTTTGCGGGATATCGGCCACGCTGGCGAAGGCTTCTCGTTCGACAACGAGAGCCCGCGACACAAGGTCTGGCTGGAACCATTCGAGATCAGCGATCGCCTGGTCACCAACGGCCAGTGGCTGGCGTTTATCGAAGCCGGGGGCTATCAGCAAGCCAATTGGTGGCTGTCCGAAGGTTGGACGACGGTCCAGGCCGAGGATTGGCAGGCGCCTTTCTATTGGTATCGCCAAGGGGACGATTGGTACGAGTTCAGCTTGCGTGGTCTGCACCCGCTGGACCCGAATGCACCGGTGACCCACGTCAGCTATTACGAGGCCGCCGCGTACGCCCACTGGGCCGAGGCGCGCCTGCCCACCGAAGCCGAATGGGAAGTCGCGGCCCACGCCGGGCTGCTGGAACAACTCGACGATGTCGGCTGGCAGTGGACTCAAAGCGCCTACAGCGCGTACCCGGGTTTTCGCCCCGCCGCCAGTGCCGTGGGCGAATACAACGGCAAGTTCATGATCAACCAGATGGTCCTGCGCGGTGGCGCCAGTGTCACCAGCCCCGATCACGCGCGGATTGCCTATCGTAACTTTTTCGCCGCCAACCAGCGTTGGATGTTCAGCGCCGTGCGCCTCGCCAGGGATACTCGCCCTGCCCTGTGCAACGGTCCCGAAACCGAAGGTCAGGACCTGGAGCGCAAGGCCTTTGCCGCCGACGTGATCGTCGGGCTCTCGGCGCCGCACAAAAGCCTGTCGCCCAAGTACTTCTACGACACCCTCGGCTCGCAGCTCTTCGAGGACATCTGCAAGGTGCCGGAATACTATCCGACCCGCGCCGAAGCTGCGCTGCTGAGCCGCGTCGCGCCGCAGATGTCCGCATTGATCCCGGATGACGCCGCACTGATCGAATTCGGCAGCGGCGCCAGCGAGAAGACCCGACTGCTGCTGGATGCCACTCCGCAGCTGGGCGTCTACGTGCCGATCGATATCTGCCCGAACGCGCTTCAGCGCGCCTGCGAGCAACTGCGTCACGCGTATCCGAATCTGCAGATAGCGCCTCAGGTAGACGATTTCACCCAAGTCATGCACCTGCCAGCGGCCACCCGCGAACGGGCCCGAGTGGGCTTCTTCCCAGGCTCGACCCTGGGCAACTTTACCCATGCCCAGGCTGTGGACTTCCTGCGCGCGACTCACCATCTGCTGGGCCGCGACGCGCGCTTCATCATCGGCGTCGACATGGTCAAGGACAGCGCCATCCTAGAAGCCGCCTATGACGATGCCGGGCAAGTGACGGCGCGGTTCAACAAGAACCTGCTGACCCGCATGAACCGCGAACTGGACGCTGACTTCGATCTCGCTACCTTTGCCCACAAGGCCCTGTGGAATGCCGAGCTCGCGCGTATCGAGATGCACCTGGTCAGCCAGCGCGACCAGATCGTCCATGCCGCCGGGCAGGCGTTCGCCTTCAAGGCCGGCGAGTCGCTGCACACCGAGAACTCGCACAAGTTCACCGTGCAGTCCTTTACCGCCTTGGCCGCTCAGGCCGGGTGGAAGGTCAGCCATCAGTGGCTCAGCGACGATCCGCAGGTGGCACTGTTCTGTTTGGCCTAGGCCGGGAGAGGACCGCTGAGCAATCAGATGGAATTTTTTGATGCGCATCACACTCTGTACTGCATCACAAGGAGGATACACAGCACCATGAACAGCGCAAAACTCTTCGTTATCGACTACACCCTCCACGGGGCGCCGAAATCATTCGTGATTCGCGCTGCAAACATGGACAACGCCGAGGCCTGGCATTGGGCGAGTTGTGACGCAGGCGTAGGGCGAATAGGCAAGTTCGGCCGCGACCAGGTCAAGAAGACCAGCAAGCCGATCGCCGAGAAATTCGGTATCGAAGAAGTGCACTGGCGCCAGGCGTAGCTTCACCCAACCCTGTAGCGAGGAGGCTCGCCCCGATTGGTCCGTTCAGTCTCTGATGGGGTGACTGAACGGACGAATCGGCGGCAAGCCCCCTCGCTGCGTCCGGGCGCAATGCGTCTAGCTCGGGAACCCCAGCTCCAATGCAGGGTCGGTTCTTACTGAACCCTTTCACCGGAGCTGTCCACGCATGGATCATCTGTTGCCCGAACGCTGGCTCGATAAACTGCCCATGCCCTGGTTGGCTACCCTCGCCGCCGCCGTCGTTGCCGTTATCGTCATTCTCTTGATCCGCTGGATCGGCCTGGCCGTTCTGCGCCGCGTCTCCAAGCCCTTCGTGCTCGCCCAGCAACTGCTGCACAACGCCGAGCAACCGTCACTGTGGCTGATGCCGCTGCTGGCGCTGCAATCGGTATGGACCTCCGCCGACGACGACCTGCTGCTGATCAAAAGCGTACGGCACGTCAATGGCTTGTTCGTTACCGCTGCCGTGATCTGGCTGGCACTGCGTTTCGTGCGCGCCGTGGCCCACACCATTGCCCTGCGCAACCCCCTGGAGGTCGAGGACAACCTCAACGCACGGCGCATCCAGACTCAAGTGCGAGTGCTGGTGCGCTGCCTTAACGTGCTGGTCATCCTGTTCGGCAGCGGCCTGATCCTCATGAGCTTCCCGGCGGTACAGCAGATCGGCACCAGCCTGCTGGCCTCCGCTGGCCTGGCCGGGCTGGCTGCGGGCTTTGCCGCCAAGCCGGTACTGGGCAACCTGATCGCCGGGCTGCAGATCGCTATCAGCCAGCCCATCCGCCTCGATGACGTGGTCATCGTCGAGGGAGAATGGGGACGCATCGAAGAAATCACCGGCAGCTACGTGGTGGTCAAGATCTGGGACGAACGACGCCTGGTGGTGCCCCTCACCTACTTCATCGAAAAGCCGTTCCAGAACTGGACCCGCGCCAGCGCCAATATCATTGGCTCGGTATTTCTCTGGGTCGACTATTCCATGCCGCTCGAGGCCCTGCGCGAAGAAGCCAAGCGCGCGTGTGACGAGATCCCTCACCTATGGGACGGGCGCGTATTTGTGCTGCAGGTCACCGACACCAGTGAGAAAACCATGCAGATACGCATCCTCCTCAGCTCGCTGGACTCCTCCAGAAACTTCGATGCGCGCTGTCACGTGCGCGAGCGTCTTATCGCATTCATCAATCATCAATATCCTGAGTGCCTGCCGCAGCTTCGTGCCGAAATGTCGACAAAAACGGCGCGGCCGAACCTGCAAGAGCCAGATATGACCCATGAGATCGAACGTCAGCCACCGGTGTGATTATTCTTGTGGGAGTCCGCGCGATCGCGCTGGACGGGGTGCAGCAGGTAAACCAAGTTGTTGCTCAGTGATTACAGGGCTTGATCGTTAGCGATCATGGCCTGTACGACGACGCCTTTCTGCGCGTCGGTCAACTCGTCCCAGCAGTGCACTTTGACGTAGTAACCCAGGCCGATGGCAATGTAGAACCCCAGGCCGGTGATCATGGCGATGGCGGTTTTCGACAGACGATCTTCACTGTCTTCGTAGGTGCTGCGAGCCTCGTCGCGCGACTGCGCGGTGAAGCCTTGCAGTACGCGTCTGGCGAATTGAGACAGGTAAAACAGAACGATGCGCCCCATGGCGAAATTAGACCTCAATAAAAGTGAACGGTGGCAGCTGGCCCTTGTCACAGGTACCGATTGCTGAAAATGCCATGAAAAGGCCATCAGCCTTCATGACGGTTGTATGATAACTGATTTGACTTTCGGATTCGAACATGTTGCAAGGTATTTCGACGAGCGTGCTGCGACAAATTGGCTCACTCCACCCTATCGATCAGTGACAAGCACATCGCCGTCCAATCAGGCCACGTGCACCGATTTGTCACATGACGCGCGAATATGACACTTTATTGACTTGTGAGAATTTCAAGCGCCATAAGATCGGCGCACTGCTTTGGAATGCATTTCTCTTTATTAATCAACAGTATGTATAGTTTTTTCGAGAAACAACATGAAGAGCCGTGTCGTTGCAGGTCTCAGCGTCGTAGACGTGGCCTGATGATTGCACCGAAAAATCCGACATTTTAATGGCACGAGCCGGACACTTTAGGAATGCCTTGTGTTAAAGTCCGCGCCATTAGCTGAAGTCGCGCTCTACCCAAGTCACATCACCAGAATTCACCCGTTCACTCACCCCCATAACTGGGGGTTTGTGGCGGTAGCATGGCTGTACGTGTTCGGATCTGTTCGAAATTTTCAAATCGCCCCACTGATCCTCCCATGCGTAACGATACGCATCGACTAACCTTGCGTTGAACGGGCAAACGCCTCGTGCCACTTGCGCGAGTCGGTTGCGCGCGCGAGGAAGCAACCCCTACGACAAGCAGGCAAAGGACAGTGCGATGAATAGATTGCGGACGATGTTGCTGGCAGCAACATTGATGGCTGGGAGCGCCTGTGCGCTGGCGGCAAATCAAGTCTCGATGGTTCAGGTCAATCTCGCGGGTGCAGAGTTTGCCGGCGGCACGCTGCCTGGACGGCCGAACTACGACTACATGTTCCCGACCACCACTTCACTTAATGCCTGGAAGGCCAATGGCATTAAAGTCGTGCGCGTCCCGGTCCTCTGGGAGCGACTGCAGCCGGTATTGAATGAGCCGCTCGATTCGGTCTATGCCAAGTTGATCGACAAGACACTGAGCATGGCCAACGAGCGCGGCATGACCGTCATTCTGGATATCCATAACTACGGCACCTACCGGACCAAATTGATCGGCTCCTCGGATGTGACGCTGAGTCACTATGCGAATCTCATGTGGCGTGTCGCCGACCGCTGGAAAGGCAATCCTGGACTTAACGGCTACGACATCATGAATGAGCCGCACGATGCGTTCGATGCCGGTTGGCCTGCCGCGGCGCAAGCCGGTATCAATGGCATCCGCCGCTTCGATACCGTCAAGCCGATTTACATCGAGGGACGTTCCTGGTCGAGCGCTGATCGCTGGGCATCGGTCAACGGCCCGCTCCTGACGCTTCGCGACCCGTCCAACAATTTGATTTTTTCCGCGCATCTTTATTTTGACGCAGATGCCAGCGGCACTTACAAGACAGGCCCCGGCGACAACTTCGACCTCGATATCGGCGTGAAGCGCGCCACGGCGTTCGTTGAGTGGCTCAAACGCAACAATCGACGCGGGCATATCGGCGAGTCCGGCATACCTGGCAACGATCCACGCTGGACACAGGCAATGGATCGCTTGCTCACCTACCTGCAGAAACACTGCGTACCTCTGACCTATTGGGCGGCGGGCCCGTTATGGGGCGACTACCCCCTTTCCATCGAGCCACAGGCCGGTGTGGTCAAAGCGCAATGGACCGTACTGAGCAAGCACATACAGACACAAAGTTGCCCATGATGCAGTTGGCCAGCTCCTGTTTTCGGGACCGGCCTTTCACGATATTTATAAACCCGGTGCCTTAAATGAAAGCAAAGAACAACGCACGTTCGCTGATTCCACTGTCTGCGCTCCTGTGCGCCAATGCCTGGGCAACTGATCCGCAGAGCATCAAGATCGCTGAAGGACTCAGTTTCACGCCGACACTTGAAGTCAGTGAGCGCTACGACGACAACTTCCGTGAAGTTAACACTCATACCGAATCCTCTTGGATCACCCGCATCTCCCCAACTTTCGCTTTGGGTGCCGAGACCCAAAAGGTGGCCTACCGGGTCGCGTATAAAGCCGATAGCGATATCTTCGAAGAGAGCACCAAGGACAACAACACCGACCATTACCTGGACGCCGATGCGCGCTTCAACTTCGATTCGCGCAACCGCCTGAAACTCAGCGCCGGTTATCAGAAAATCGAAGAAACCGCGACGATGGATCAGCGGATCGAGAACGACAAATATACTGTCAGCCACGCGGGCGGCACCTATACCTATGGCGCCAACAGCGCCCGGGGCCAGATCGAACTGGGCGGCGACTATGCCCAGTTGCGTTTCCAGAACGGCATGCACCTCAACGACGACAAAGAGCGCGACACCACCGCACTGGTCAGCACCTTCTATTATCGCTTGAGCCCACGCACGCGTGCGCTGGTCGAGGGTCGCTACACCGACTACGACTATGTTTCCAATACCCGCCTCAACAGCGAGAAGCTCGCCCTGCTCGGCGGTGCGGAGTGGGAAGCCACGGCCAAGACCAGCGGCAGCATCAAGATAGGCGCCGAGCGCAAGACCTATGACACCTCAGGGATCAACAGCGCTTCAGGTTCGTTGTGGGAAGTTGGCGCCAAGTGGAAGCCGCGCACCTACTCGACGTTCGATATCAAAACCCGCCAGGCACTGATCGAAGGCGATGACGGCGCCAGCTCGATCAAGCAGACCACCGGATCGGTAGGCTGGGAACACTACTGGGCGACCCGCTTCAGCACCGAGATCAGCTATCAGCGCGTGGAAGAGGAATACCAGGACATCACCCGTAACGACAGGATCAACAGTTATGGCGTAGGGTTCAAATACAAGATGCGTCGCTGGATGGACGTTTCCATGAACTACCGTCACGCCAAAGATGACTCCACCGAGTCCGAACAGAGCTACACCCGCAATATTTACATGCTCAGCTTTGCGTTCAGCCTGTAACGGCGAGAGCAGAGCCAGAAATCTGGCTAAATCAACACCTCGAATAAAAGCCATTTTTACAACAGCCATAAATTGACCGAGCCAGAACGCCAAGCACTTGCCGTCATTTAAACGGCAAACACAACAGCCAGGCGTTTATGGCGACGTAATAAAAATAATGGTAACTGATTGATAAACATGGCTTTTATGGGGCTTGCGAAGAGTCTGTATTTTTCCTCTTATTTTTTAAAGCGTCCGCTTGCCAAGGCTTTGCTCCGACCCTAGTATTCAGAAAAAGGGGATAGCCATTTGCCCTCAGGCCAAACCGGCGTCAATAACCGGACGCGGCCGAGACCGATCTCCCCCGTCACAAACGCTGTCATAGAGCAGCGATCGCACAACAAAAAACAACTGCCTGTCACACCGTATATTCGACCCGCTGGACGTTTCCGGGGCTCGAATGTAGGGCGGTGTCAATTGCAATACAGCTTTCAAGATCTGGCGATAAATCTTGGAACGGTAGCGCTTTCCAACAAAAGTGTCGGCCGTTCTATGCCTTGCCTCTCTATAACAGTGAGTGTTCACCATGATTATTCGCACCCTGCACAGTGTTTGCGTCGCCGCACTGCTTCTTATTGCTCAAAACGCTAATGCTGAAGGTAACGCCGAGTACAAATTAGGTTCTGGCGATGTCATCAGCGTTAATGTCTTCGGCGAACCCGACCTCAGTGTAAAACAACTGCGCCTGACCGATGCCGGGACATTTTCATACCCCTTCATTGGTGAGGTTCAGGCGCGTGGACACACCGCGGCCGAAATCGAACAGTTGCTGGTCAGCAAGCTCAAGGGCGATTACCTGGTCAACCCACGCGTGTCCGTCAGCGTGCTCGAATACCGGTCGTTCTATATAAGCGGCGAGGTCAAGACGCCAGGTGGATACCCCTTCCAGCCAGGCCTGACGCTGCGCCGAGCAGTCGCACTGGCCGGTGGATTCACCGAACGAGCATCTGAAAACAAGATCACCATCGTGCGCGACGCCAGTCCTGAAAAAGGCAAGGAAAAAGCCAACCTGGATGCGGTGATCAAACCGGGCGACACCATCACTGTCGCTGAAGGCTTCTTTTAAGCAAGCCCGCCACCAAGCCCTTTGCTGCCAGACGATTGCGTGCTCCTCAGCCAGCGCGCGCGTATTCACCTTTCTCAGAGTTAGCCATAATGGAAAATAACCTCCCGGTTGCAGTTACTTATCCGCAGGTCCTGCCTCGGGAAAAGAGTGAAGACGACATGGAGCTGTTGAAGCTCTGGCGCAGTATCTGGCACCGCAAGGCAGCCATCCTCGGGTTTACTGGTATCGTGACAGTCGGTGCACTGGTCGCGGCGTTTGCGATGACCCCGGTGTATCGCGCTCAAGTGTCGATGATGATCGACGAAAAAGGCGCCAAGCCGATTTCATTCGATAACACCATTGCTGCCGACAGCACCACCAGCCAGTACATGGAAACCCAGTTCGAACTGCTTAAATCCCGTTCGCTGGCCGAACGCGTGGTCCAGGAGCTGAACCTGACCCACAGCCCGCAGTTCGATGCCCGACAAAAATCCTCTTTCGCGATGACCCTGGGCCACTGGCTGACAGCTGCCGGCCTGGAGCGCTTCGTGCCTGCCTCCGTGATGCTCAAACTCAAGGGCGGCCCGGAACTGAACGATGAGCAACGCCTGGCAGCGACCACCCGAGCGTTCATGGACCAGATCAGCCTCGAGCCACAGGGCAAAAGCCAGCTCGCCAAACTGCAGGTCGATCTCAACGACCCACAGATGGCCGCCGCTGCCGCCAACGCGCTGGCCAAGGGGTTTATCGAGACCCAACTGAAGACCAGTATTGGCTCCTCGGAAACCGCCACAAACTGGATGAACGGGCGACTTGGCGAGCTGGGCGACAAACTCAAGCAATCTGAAGCGCGGTTGCAGGCGTATCGCGAGTCGGAGAATCTGGTTGACGTCAAAGGCGTAGGCACTATCAGCGCCACTGAACTGTCGATGACCAGCGAACGCATGATCGACGCTCGCCGCGCGCGCGCCGAAGCACAAAGTCAATACCGCCAGGTGCAGGCGATGGGCAAAGGTGGCTGGGAGCAACTTGCCAGTGTCCCGGCCGTACTGGCAGACCCGGTGGTTCAGCAATTCAAGGCGCAGCAGGCGAAGGCCCAGGCCAAGGTCGATGAGTTGTCCAGCCGCTACGGCGCGCGTCACCCCGCCATGGATGCCGCTCGCTCCGAACTGAATGCAGCGTCGGCCAGCCTGAAAGCTCAGGTTGAACAAGTCGCTGCGGGCATTGAACGCACCTACCAACTGGCAGCCGCCAACGAAGGCTCCCTGCAAGCGTCGGTGAATACCAACAAGTCGCAGATCCAGGACATTTCCCGCAAGGAATTCAAGCTTCAGGAACTGCAACGCGAAGTGGACAGCAACCGCTCGCTTTACGACACGTTCGTGACCCGCATCAAGGAAACCACGGCGACCGCCGACATCAACAGCAGCAACACCCGGATTGTCGATGCCGCCATGGTGCCGTCCGATCCCATCAAGCCGCGCAAGTCACTGATCGTCGCCTTTGCCATTCTCATGGGCCTGGTCGTTGGTGCGGCCGTTGCGTTGCTGATCGACGCCTTGAACAACACCTTTCAGAGCGTCGAACAGGTTGAAGAACACCTGAACATTCCCGTCGTCGGCATCCTGCCGCTGGTCGGTCGCCGGGATCGCAAGCAACTGGCGAAGATGTTCAATCACGGTCGCTATACCCGCTTCAACGAATCGATCCGCACCATCCGTACCAACGTCATGTTGAGCGGCTACGAAAAGCCGCAGCAGGTCATCGTGATCACTTCATCGGTGCCTGGCGAAGGCAAGACCACTGTCTCCATCAACCTCGCACAAGCCTTGGGTCAGATGGAGAAAGTCCTGCTCATCGACGCTGACTTGCGCCGCCCTGCCCTGGCCAAGGCCCTGGGCCTGCCGACCAATGCGCCAGGGCTGTCCAACCTGATCAATGGCACCGAGACCTTCGAAAAATGCGTGACCACCATTGATAGCATCGATGTGATCTGCGCCGGCTCCGCCACTGATCGGCCGCTGGAACTGCTGTCCTCGCCACGCTTCGCGCAGGCGCTCGAGGCGCTCAAGGGACGCTACACCCGAATCATCATCGATACCTCGCCCACCCAGGCGGTCAGCGACTCCAAGGTGCTGGCAACACTGGCGCAGTCGGTGCTCTATGTCGTCAAGTCGGCCTCGACGTCCATCTCGCTCGCCGAGAAGGGCGTCGGCCAATTGCTCCAGCATCGTGCTCCGGTGCGCGGCATCGTGATCAACCAGGTGGATATCGGCAAGGCCAGCAAGTTCGGCAACCGCTTCGACGGTTACTACGACTATCACGGTTACAGCCAGACGCCCTCCCACACTGCGACATGAATGACCGGCGCCTGTTCAGGCGCCCTATCCACTTGGCCTATTGATCAAGCCACTGGCGACTGCCTGTGGACTACTCCTTTTCATGCTCATCCGGAGCAGGTACAGACTCATGGACAAAAAACGCGCGTTGATCACCGGCATCACAGGTCAGGACGGTTCCTACCTGGCGGAGCTGCTGCTGGAAAAAGGTTATGAAGTTCACGGCATCAAGCGCCGTGCGTCGTCGTTCAACACTCAACGCGTGGACCACATCTATCAGGATCGCCATCAAGAGAACGCCAATTTCGTTCTGCACTACGGTGACTTGTCTGACTCCTCCAACCTGACCCGCCTGATGCAGCAGATTCAGCCGGACGAGGTGTACAACCTGGGTGCCCAATCCCACGTTGCCGTGAGCTTCGAGGCGCCCGAGTACACGGCGGATGTGGATGCCATGGGCACCCTGCGTCTGCTCGAAGCCATTCGCCTGCTGGGCCTGGAGAAAAAAACACGCTTCTACCAGGCCTCGACTTCCGAGCTTTACGGCCTGGTGCAGGAAACCCCGCAAAAGGAAACCACACCGTTCTATCCTCGCTCGCCCTATGCAGTGGCCAAGCTCTATGCCTACTGGATGACCGTCAACTACCGCGAAGCCTACGGGATGTACGCGTGCAACGGCATTCTGTTCAACCATGAATCACCGCGCCGTGGTGAGACCTTCGTGACGCGCAAGATCACCCGCGGCATGGCCAACATGGCCCAGGGGCTGGAGCCGTGCCTGTATATGGGCAACATGGACTCGCTGCGCGATTGGGGTCACGCCAAGGATTACGTGCGCATGCAGTGGATGATGCTGCAACAGGAGCAGCCGGACGACTTCGTGATTGCCACCGGCGTGCAGTACTCGGTCCGCGAATTCATCGGCTGGGCCGCTGCCGGCTTGGGCATTACCCTGCGCTTCGAAGGCACAGGCATCGATGAGCAGGCCATCGTCGAACGTATAGAGGGCGACATGGCGCCGGCCCTGAAGGTCGGCGATACACTGGTCCGCATCGACCCGCGTTATTTCCGCCCGGCCGAAGTCGAAAGCCTGCTGGGCGACCCCAGCAAGGCCAAGCGCCTGCTCGGTTGGGTGCCGGAAGTGACCGCCCAGGAAATGTGCGCGGAGATGGTCCGCGAGGACCTGAAGATTGCCCAACGCCACGCACTGCTAAAGCTGCATGGTCACGAGATGCTGGTGTCCGTCGAATAATCCATGTGACCGGTTGCCGGGCGCCCATCATGGGTGCCCGGCCGCAGCGCTCTGCCCTTTTTTGCAGGAGAACACTTGATGCAGCAACGTCCACGCGTATTCGTCGCGGGCCACCGCGGGATGGTCGGCACGGCCATCGTGCGTCAGCTCGAACAGCAGCCGATCGAACTGATCACCCGCACCCGCGCCGAACTCGATCTGGTCAACCAGGCGGATGTCGAAGCGTTCTTCGCCAGCGAACGTATCGATCAGGTCTATCTGGCCTCTGCCAAGGTCGGCGGAATCCACGCCAACAATACCTTCCCGGCAGAGTTCATCTATCAGAACCTGATGATCGAGGCCAACGTGATCCAGGCCGCGCATCGCAACGGCGTGGACAAACTGCTGTTCCTCGGCTCCTCGTGCATCTACCCGCGTGATGTCCCGCAGCCTATGCGTGAAGACGCACTGTTGACCGGCGTACTGGAGTCCAGCAACGAACCCTACGCCGTGGCGAAGATCGCCGGCATCAAACTCTGCGAAAGCTACAACCGCCAGTACGGTCGGGATTATCGCAGCGTGATGCCGACCAATCTGTACGGGCCGCACGATAACTATCACCCCGAAAACAGCCACGTCATTCCGGCTCTGCTGCGCCGCTTCCATGAAGCCTCCCAGCGCGGCGACGAAGAAGTGGTGATCTGGGGCAGTGGCAACCCGATGCGTGAATTCCTGCACGTCGACGACATGGCTGCGGCCAGCGTCCATGTGATGAATCTGGATCGCGCCACCTACGATGCCCACACCTCGCCAATGCTCTCGCACATCAACGTCGGTACTGGTGTGGATTGCACCATCCGCGAGCTCGCGCAAACCCTCGCACGGGTGACCCAATACACCGGGCGGCTGAGTTTCGACAGCAGCAAACCGGATGGCACGCCACGCAAACTGATGGACGTGTCACGCTTGACGTCGCTGGGCTGGGAGGCACGCATCAGTCTCGAAGACGGCCTGCGCGATGCCTATCAATGGTTCGTGGACAACCAGCAACACGCCCGAGGCTGAGTGCACACCTATGGCTGATCCCCAGTTGTCTGGCGTTGCGGCGAATTCGCCCAGCCTTCGCCAGTTGCTCGCCAAAGCCCGGCAAAGCCCACTGTTCCGGCAGATCCTGACGGCAGTCTCGGGTACCGCATTTGCACAAGCCATCAACCTGGCGATGATTCCGATCGTCATGCGTATCTACGGTCCTGAAGCGTTCGGGGTGCTGGGCACCTTCTCGAGCATCAGCATGGTACTGATCCCGGTGGCAGCCCTGACGTGGCCGATGGCAATCGCCCTGCCCCGACGGGTATCCGATGCCAAGGCACTGGTGCGTCTTTCGTTGAGGGTGGCACTGGCGATAGCGGTAGCCTTGGGTGTCGTGCTTTTCTTCTGGGGTAGCGCGCTGGCCGATCTCACCGGCTTCGCGATCCTCACGCCCTACCTGATGTTGCTGCCCCTGGCGATGTTCAGCGGCGCCGTGCTCGAGATCACCCAACAATGGCTTTACCGCGAGCAGCGCTTTCGCCTCACCGCAGGCGGCGCCACCGTGCACGCCCTGTGCTACAACTCGATGCGCAGCCTGGCAGGCCTGGTCAGCGCGTCGGCGCCCGTGCTGGTGATCACCACGGCGCTTTATCACGCCATGTACGCGTCAGTGCTGCTCGGCGCCATGGGCTTGAGCAAAGGCAAAGCCGCGAACGCATCCGAAGCGGCGCCACAGGTCGAAGAAACCGAGCTCGATGACGGTAAATCCTTGATCAAGCGCTACAGCGACTTCCCGCTGTTTCGCGCGCCGCAAGTGCTGATCAATGCGCTGGGCTACAACATGCCGACGCTGGTCCTGGCCGCTTCGTTCGGGGCGGTGCCAGCAGGTTTCTTCGCCCTGTGCGCACAGGTCCTGAGCATGCCCACCAACCTCATGGGTAAATCGGTGGGCGACGTTTACTATCCGCGGGTGATCAAGGCAATCCATGCCGGCGAACGCTTGCTGCCGCTGCTGGCGAAGGGCGTCGCTGGGCTTGGACTGATCGGCCTGGTGCCGTTTGGCGCTTTGATGCTGTTCGGCCCGCAGATGTTCGTCATTGCATTCGGTGCGCCATGGGAACAAGCCGGCGAGTTTGCCCGCTGGCTGGCACTGGCGGAGTTCATCGGCTTTACGGCACGCCCTTGCACAATAGCGATACCGGCGCTGAATCTGCAGGGCCGCTATCTGGCAGTCGAAATCGCCAGCACCGCACTGCGTATCGCCGCCGCACTGGCTGGCGCCGCGATGTATCAAAACCCGGTTGCGGTGGTGATCGCGTATGGCGCTGCCAATAGCGTGATCAGCCTGTTCGTCATCGCCATGGTATTGCAAGAAGCTCGCCGCCTGGACCGCTCGAGGTGCAGGGATGGCCAATAGATCGGTCTCGCGCTTCCCGACCTCCGCCGCCCATCCGGACTACATCGACCTGGGCAAGACCTGGCGGGCGCTGCGCTCGCGCAAGACGGCTATCGGCGCCCTGTTGCTGGCGTTCTTGACCTTCGCCGGTCTGCTGATCATGACTATTCATCCACTTTACACCGCACGCGCCACGCTGCTGGTGCAACCCGTTGCGTCCAAACCCTGGCTGGCAGCCCAAGCCCATGAGTCGCCCGCGCGATCGGAAGAGATGCTGCAGACGCAGGTCAGTCTGATCCAGAGCCGAGGGGTTGCAGAAAGCGTGGTCCGCGAGCTGAATCTGGCGACCCACCCGCTGTTTGACAGGCGCCAGCAACAAACCTGGTTCAGCCGCCTGCGCACCGCAGTGCAAGGACCCAGGCTCGGTGCCGCCAATTCGGGCGATGCCGATGCACTGGAGACCAAGGCCTTCAACCGGGCGGTCGAATTGCTGATGGATCAATCCACGGCCGCCATTACCGGTGAAAGCCGTGTTCTGTCGATCGACGTCACCTTGCAGGACCCGCAACTCGCTGCCACCGTCGCCAATGCCCTGGCGCGCAGTTACGTGCAGCGCCTTCAACAATTGCACCTGAGCGCTGCATCCGGCTCCAGCCAATGGATGAAGGGCCGCATGGCCGAATTGCGCGATGCCCTGCAAGCGTCCGAAGCGCGCTTGCAGGCGTATCGCGAAGCCCATCACTTGACCGACCTCGACGGCTCCAATACCCAGGGCCTGAATGACTTCACGCTCAACACCGAACACCTGATCGACGCCCGCCGCCAGCGTGCCGAGGCCGAGAGCCAATACCGCCAGCTCCAGGCGATCCCTGCTCAGGACTGGCAGCAACTCGCCAACGTTCCCGCCGTACTCGCCGACCCGCTGGTACAGGCGCTCAAGACAGCGCAGGCCAAAGCCGACGCCAAGGTCCAGCAGCTCAGTGCACGTTACGGCAGCGGCCATCCCGCGCTGTTGGCCGCTCAGGCTGAGTTGAGCACTGCAAACGCCAGCTTGCGCAGCCGAGTGACCCAGCTTGCAGCCGGGATCACTAACGACTACGAGCTCGCGCTGGCCAACGAAAGTGCCCAGCGTGAAGCGGTAGATGCGAGCAAGGCCGAGCTGCAAACCGCGGCCCGAGAATCGTTCGAACTCCAAGCGCTGAGCCTTGATGTCGACAACAATCGCAATACGTACAACGCGTTCGACCGTCGACTACAGGAAATCGAAGCAGGCAAGAACGTCGATGTGAGCAACGTCCGTGTGATTGACGCAGCCCTGAGCACTCAGCCAAGCGGGCCACGCAAGGCTACCGTCCTGTTCACCGCCGCGCTGCTGGCGTTGATGCTGGGGACCGCATGGGCGCTGCTGCGCGGGCGGCTCCACCAGACCTTCACTACCGCCGCAGACCTGGTCGGCAAGATCGATCTGCCGCTCTGGAGCGTACTGCCGCGCATCGCCCGTCGCGCTAGACGCACCGCTGAATATTGCTTCGAGCGCGATCAGGACCCGGGGTTCTGTGAAGGTATTCGCACCTTGCGCACCTGCGTCACGCTGGCCGACCACGCTGCCGAAAACCGCGTGCTGCTGGTCACTTCGTCCATACCGGAGGAAGGCAAGAGCACCGTTGCTGCCAATATCGCTTTCGCGCTGGGCAAGCTGCAAAAAGTACTGCTGGTGGAAGCCGACCTGCGCCGTCCCGCGCTGGCCAAGCGTCTGGGGATGAACCCCGGCCAACCCGGCCTCGCCGACCTCGTGGCGGATCGCGCGCTGGTTTCCGAGTGCCTGCACCGCGACGGCAACATCGACGTGATCGCGGCGGGCACGCCGCCTCACGATCCACAGGCGGCGCTGAGCAGCCCGCGCTTTGCCGAGCTGCTGGCGCAATGGGCCGTTCGCTACGAAAGCGTGATCATCGACTCACCCTCGACGCTGTCGGTCAGCGACAGTGCCTTGCTGGCCAATCAGGCCGACGGCGTGATCTACGTGATCAAAGCCGACAGCACGGCGGTAGCGCTGGTGCGCAAAGGGATCGCCCACCTGCAACGCGGCGGTGCGACTCTTTACGGCGTCGTGCTCAACCAGGCCGATCCCGACAACCTCCTCCCACAACAACCGCAGCGGATACCCCCGCGGGCGTTGCAGGGCATGTCAATGGCAGAGGCCGAACATACGGCTGCCACTCGTACGGGACCGTCGTCGTGATCAGGACATTGTTCGCCACCCGCAACATCTTGCTGCTGATACTGCTGCTGGACTCGTCCTGCCTGTTCCTGACCGATGACAAGAAAGCCGGGATTCCCTACCTGCGCGAACTGTTCATTGTCATGGTGCTGGCCAGTGCGCTGCTGTTGATGCTGACGTGGAAACGCGTCCATCACTCGCGCACGGCAGTGTGGATCACGATTTTCGGGCTGGGCTTGCCGAGCCTCTCGGCTGTGCTGGCTCACCTCAGCCTCGGCCAGCCGATTTTGTATGGCCTGCTCGAAGAGCGGCGGAGTTTTCTGTACCTGCTGTTTTTTCCGTTCTATTTCCTGATGATCAAGCTGCAGCCAACGCAACGCCAGCTCGAACAGTTCTTTCTGGTTTCAGGTTTGGCGTGTGTGGTGGTGGGCTTCTGCTATTACCTGGGTATCGTCTCACCCAATACCAATGTCAGCTTCAACGTTGACGAGAAAGACTTCGGCAACAATCCGTTGCGTCCAGATCGCTATCGAATCGGTACCGGCTATCTGTCCCTCTGCGCATTCATGCTGATGTACAGCCTCAAACGCCGCATCACTGCCTGGAAGGTGGTACTGCTGCTCGCGTTCGCAGCCGATCTGTGGCTGATCAATCAGACGCGCAACGTGATGGTGATCTGGGCGGCAGCGGGGATGTGGATATTCCGCGATCGCCCCGCGATGCTGCTGAAGATGGCAGCCATGGCGTTTGGATTATTGCTGGTGGCGTATGCCATCAAGCCAGAATTTTTCATCAATCAATATGAAAAGCTCACGGCACTGGTTTCCGAGGCCGCTGACTCGCCCAGTGTGCGCGCAACCACCATCTCGATCATCCTGCGTGAAGTGCAAAGCCACTGGTTTACCGGTATGGGCGCACTTTCTCTGCAATGGGAAGGCGGTTTCTCAAACCTGTATAGCTCGTATTTCTACCTGTCGGATGTGGGCATCCTGGGTGTGTACTACCGCTTTGGCATATTGACGCCGTTCATTGCCCTGCTCTACTACATCGGCTTCTGGCGAATCATGCGTCAGTGCCAGGCACAGGGTGATCTGCTCGCTGCTTTCAAACTGGATTTCACCTTCGCTTTTTTCAACCTGGTGTTATCCAACTCGATCATGTACGGCGGTGAGATCTCGGGGATCTCGGCGGCGATTTTCCTTTACCTCGCTCGGCAGCCAAACGCCGCTACGACGTCAACTCATCAGGAGCCTATGGCCAATGGTCCAGTTCAGCATCGTCACTATCAACCGCAATAACCTCGCTGGACTGATCAAGACCTACGCGAGTATCGCCGCACAGACGTATCAGCACTTTCGCTGGATCGTGATGGATGGCGCCTCGACCGATGGTTGCGTCGAATGGCTCGACAATGTCCAGGACGCTCGCGCCGAAATCACCTCAGAGCGCGACAAGGGTCTTTACGATGCAATGAACAAAGGACTGGCAAGTGCGGTAACGACGCCCGGCTACACGCTGTTCCTGAACAGTGGTGACACTTTTCACGATGCCGACGTGCTCAAGCAGGTGGCGTACGCGATTCAAGCCGCGGGTTCCGTACCGCGGTATGTCTACGGCGACTATTGCCTGGAGGACGCCGCAGGAAAACTCACGCCAGTCGCGGGCAAGGCGATCAGTCACTTGCATCTGGGCATGCCCACCAGCCACCAGGCCATGTACTTCGAAAACCAGCGGTTGAGCACGGTACGTTTTCGCGACGAATACAAACTGTCGGCCGACTACTGCATGATCATCGAGTTTGTATCAGGCATTGACCTCAGTGAAGAAATACTGCGTTTGCCAATCACACTATGCAACTTCGATTCGACCGGTATTTCGCAAACTCGGCGGTTTGATGCACTCAAGGAAGATCGGGTCATTCGCCAGCGTTTCCTCAAACATTCGGCTCTGCGGGCGGGCGCACTTTACTTCATGCACTTTTTGCATACACACAGCAAGATCTGGCGCGCGCCCAGTAGCTCATAACAGGCCGGTACACTGGATAGCACACTGAAAATCAAAGACTTTTTTGCCTGTGAAATTTGACGCCAACGGCATGACAACGTGCGCCCGACTTAATTCTGGCGCCTTGATTGAAAGTGTCTTCGCGCCTAATAAATAACCGGGTTTTTTTTGACGTTAAATCACTTTGTTACTTGATCCAGACGTATGGCGTCTCTATTATGGAACACATCAGTGAATCTGATGTCAGAACGCTAGCATGACCGGCATATTTCTGGCGCTGCTACTCAGATTGCCACGACGCTGTCATCGAACAGCGCTAAAACAATAAGGAGTCATCGACTCCAGCCACACCTCTTCCCTGTCAGCCCCGCAAACGTCAGCGCATTCACCTGCGATGCGTCTGGTGATTTGGGCCCGTTCTCAAGAATTGACGACCAATCTTGGGGCGGTAGCATGGCTGAACCTCAACCGCTCCAATCCGTATCGATCCAGCCGTTGTTTTATGATCACAGACCCCTGCAGCTGCCTCCTAGCCAGTCGGCTGCTGTTTGTTTGTGTTCGACTTACATTCATCTTCAAAAGAGCGATCCTCTCCCATGATCATTCGCCTGCTGTGCGCATTGGTTTTCGCAGGACTGTCGAGCCTGGCTCAGTCAGCTATAGCTGCTGGAAACGCCGAGTACAAACTTGCCTCCGGGGACGTCATCAGCATCAGCGTGTTCGGTGAAAAAGACCTGAGCTTCGAAAAAATAGGTCTGACCGACGCCGGCACCTTCAGCTACCCGTTTATTGGCGAGGTACAGGCCAAAGGCCGGACTGCCGCCGAGATCGAGCAGACCCTGATCAGCAAGTTGAAAGGCGACTATCTGGTCAACCCCAAGGTCTCGGTCAGCGTCGTGCAATACCGCGACTTTTTTATCAGCGGCGAAGTGACCCGGCCCGGAGGCTACCCCTTCCAGCCAGGCCTCACCTTAGGGCGGGCAGTGGCACTGGCGGGCGGCTTCACCGAGCGCGCTTCGGACAGCAAGATCACCATCGCGCATGACCAGGGGAGCAGCAAACCTGTCGAAAAAGCCAGCCTCGATACCCCACTCATGCCCGGCGACACCATTACCGTGCCTGAAGGCTTTTTTTGACTCGCAGATTGCTAAACAACGGCGCAGCCCGCTATTCGGGTAGACCCGTACGCATCCGTGCGTGCGCACTTCATCAAGAGCATAGTTGATCATGGACAGCCACCCTCAAATCCTCCATACAGGCCTGCGCACCTTGCGTGTGGAGCCTGCTAACGACTCCATTCAACTGATGAAGCTGTGGCGTGTGATCTGGAACAGCAAGTTCAGTATCGCCGCCCTGGTCATCGTCGTGACGCTGATTGCGGTGATCGCAGTCACTGTCATGACGCCGGTCTATCGGGCGACGGCCACATTGCTGATGGACGATAGCAAGAAGCAGGTGGTGTCGTTCGATACCTCCGGCGGTGGCGAGCGCAGCAACAGCCAATATATTGAAACGCAGGCCGAAATCATCCGGTCCCGTTCGCTGGCGACTCAAGTGGTACAGACACTCGGTTTCACCAATGACCCTGTGTTCAAGATCGGCACACCGGGGCAATCCGACAGCCTGATCAAGCGCACGCTGGTGAGCCTTGGCCTGGCCAAGGTGTTTCCCGGCTTGAACAGCACCACCCAGGTACAGACTGCTACCCCGCTGCTCGACAGCGTCACCCGCCAATTCATGGAAACCGTGACCGTGGAACCCCAGGGCAAAAGCCAACTGGTGAAGGTTCAGGTTGAAATGGTCGATCCCAACAAGGCGGCACTCGCCACCAATACGCTGGTACAGGCTTATATCGATGGGCAGGCGAAAGCCAACATTGGCATGTCCGAAACCGCCAGCGTGTGGATGAATGGCCGTATCAAGGAACTGGCCGAGCAGTTGAAAGAGTCCGAGACTCGCCTGCAGGCCTACCGTGAGGCCGAGAATCTGGTCGACGTACAGGGTGTCAGCACCATCAGTGCCACTGAACTGTCGATGACCAGCGAACGCATGATCGATGCCCGTCGCGCCCGTGCCGAAGCCGAAAGCGAGTACCGCCAGGTACAGGGCCTTGGTCAGGGCAATTGGCAGCGACTGGTCACCGTGCCAGCCGTCATGGCCGACCCGGTGGTTCGCCAGTTCAAGGCCGATCAGGCCCGGGCCAACTCCAAGCTGCTGGAGCTCTCCAGCCGTTACGGTCCACGCCACCCTGCAGTGGACTCCGCCCGCACCGAACTGGAGGCGGCAACCGCCAGCTTGCGCGGTCAGGTCGAACAGGTGGTCGCCGGTATCGAGCGTAATTACCAGCTCGCCGCAGCGAACGAGAGCTCGCTCAAAGCGTCGGTCAATACCAATAAATCCCAGATCCAGGATATCTCCCGCAAAGAGTTCAAGCTTCAGGCCCTGCAGCGCGAAGTAGACAGTAACCGTCAGCTGTACGACACCTTCCTCAATCGCCTGAAGGAAACGACCGCTACCGCCGACCTGGCGTCCACCAGCACCCGCATCATCGACCTGGCCGCCGTGCCCAACAAACCGGTCAAGCCTAACAAACCCGTGCTGGTCGCCCTCGCCTTCCTGCTGTCCTTGTTCCTCGGCTGCGCCTTGGCCCTGCTGCGCGATGCACTGAAGAACACCTTCAGCAGCATCGATCAGATCGAAAGTCGCCTCAACCTGCCTGTGCTGGGCATCGTGCCGTTGATGAAACGTCGCAAGCGCAAGGATCTGGCCAAAGTATTCAATGATCATAACCACCATCGCTTCAGCGAAGCGATTCGCAGCATCCGCACCGGTGTGATCCTGGCCAACCCAGCCGATCGACACCTGCAGGTCATCGTCATGACCTCGTCGATTCCCGGCGAAGGCAAGACCACAGTCTCGATCAACCTGGCGCGTGCGCTGGGCAAGATGGAAAAGGTCCTGTTGATCGACGCCGACCTGCGCCGCTCTACCGTGGGCGAGGCGTTCGGCTTCGCTAAAGGTCGGGTGGGCCTCACTGACCTGATCGACGGGAGCGCCACCTTGGCCGAATGCATCCAGGAAGTGGACGGGATCGACGTCCTGTGTGCCGGTTCCGGTACCAGTTCACCGTTGGAGTTGCTGTCCTCGCCGCGCTTTGCCAAGGCACTCGAATTGCTCAAGGCCAAATACCGCCGCATCGTCATCGATACACCGCCAGTACAAGCGGTGAGCGATGCCGTGGTGCTCTCGGCGTTGGCCGATTCGACGATTCTGGTGGTCAAGTCACCCACCACCCGCAGCTCGCTGGTCGAGAAAGCCGTCGCGCAACTGTTGCAGCACCGAGCGCCTTTGCGGGGTGTCATCGTCAACCATGTCGATATCAAGAAATCGCTCAGGACCGGTCAGCGTTTTGATGGTTACTACGACTATTACGACTACAGCGCCAGCGCCTCGGTGCCGAGCTGACCCCGTACCGCTGTGGCCTTTGCGCCACGGCGCCAACTACTTAACCCGATGATGGAGAGCACAACCCGATGGAGCAGCGACTGGCACGCCCGATCATCATGAGCAACGCCAACGTCACCGCCACACCTGTGACGGCGGAACGTATCGACTGGACCATCGTGGTGCTGACATTTCTGGGCCTGGCTTACAACGCGATACTGGCGTTCATCAATGCGCATATCTTTGCGGTCAATGTATCGATGGTCGTGGTGTTCGAGATCTCGGTGCTCGGGGCGGCACTGCTGGTCTGGTGGAAACGCGGGATCAAGACAACCGATCGCAACGTGCTGTATTTCGTTGGCAGTTTTTTGATCATCAGTCTGGTGATCGGCATGCTCAATCAGCGCATCTATCTGGACGCGTTCCGTAATATTCTGATTGTCGGCGTGTACATCGGGCTTGGCAAAAGTGCCAATGTGGCGACCATCAAGGCGGCTTTCCTGGCCTGTACGCTACTGGTGCTGGGCGTGCTGATACTGGAGCTGAGTGATGTCAGCTCGTACGCCGCATTGCTCAAGCCTGCCAACTATTACATCAACACGCGCGGGTTCAAGGAACTGAGCTACGACGACTCGGGGATATTCAAGAATGCCCTGGGCTTCGAAGGTCGCTTTTCCTACGGAATCTTTACCGGGCCGCGGACGTCGTCGATCTTTCTCGAGCAGGTGTCGCTAGCCAACTATGCGGCCGCGCTGTGCATTCTGCTGCTGTCGCTCTGGCCGCAAATCGGCATCAAGGTCAAGATGCTGCATATTCTGACCATCCTGCTGGTCGTACTTTCCAACAATACCCGGACCACCTCGATCCTGCTGGTGCTCTCGGTGTTCGGGTATTACCTCTACCCGCGCATTCCGCGTTACTCCAACGTGCTGCTCGCGCCGATCATCATTGCCTTGGGGATCTTCATCTACACCTTGTATCCCTATGCGCGGGGCGACGACTTCATCGGCCGGACTTCATTTACCGGTTATGTCCTGACGCATATGGGTATGCCGGAGTATTTCGGCACCAGTATCGATAACCTGAAGATGCTGGCGGACAACGGTTACCCCTACCTGATCTATTCCAGCACGATCTTCGGCATGGTGCTGTTCTGGCTGTTCGTTTCGTTGGTCGTCCCACAGATCACGCCCGCACAGAAACGCTGCGCCAACAGCCTGGCGTTGTATATGTTCATCAACTTGTTGGTGTCCGGCACTGCAACGTTCTCCATCAAGGTGGGTGCGCCGCTGTGGCTGTTGGTCGGGTTCATGGCAACTGCCCATATTCAATTACCAGGCAAGGCCTTAAAACGCCGTCTCTGAAAAGCTGCGGCGTTCACTTCCCGGGCTGCACAAGGTGAGATTCATGAAGATTGCACACGTCGTCAGGCAGTACTACCCCAGCGTGGGAGGCCTTGAAGATTACACCTACAATTTGGCGATCGAACAACGCGCCAAAGGCCATGATGTAGTTGTCATCACGTTGAATACGGACTTTCAAACCGGCGAACAACTGCCCGCAGTAGATCAGTACATGGGGATTGAGATACGCCGAGTGCCATGGCGTGGCTCGATGCGCTACCCCATCGCGACCATGGACATGGACCTGCTGAACAGCATGGACCTGGTCCATGTGCATGCAGTCGATTTTTTCATCGACTACCTGTCGCTCATGAAACGACTCGGCCGCTTGCAGGCCACATTGGTGCTCTGTACCCACGGTGGATTTTTCCATACACAGAAACACCAATGGCTCAAAAAGCTGTTCTTCAATACGGTGACGCGCTTCACGCTCAGTGGTGTGGACGGCGTCATCTGCAACAGCACGAACGACCAAGCGGTATTTGAAAAAATCTTTGCCCGCTGCGTCATGGTCAACAACGGCATTCGCCTCAAAAAATTCGGCGAAGGCAGTGGTGGGCCTGCCGCCACCACCGACGATCTGATTTACCTGGGACGTTTCAGCTCCAACAAGCGGCTTGCCTGGTTGATCGAGGCCTACGCAGGGCTGACCAATCCCAGTGGGCTGCTGAAGATAATCGGACGGAGCAAGACCGGCGATGCTCAACAATTACAGGCGCTGATAGACAAGCTCGACTGCGGTGCCCGTGTCAAATTGCTGCTGGATATCGACGACACGGCAATTGCCGACGCCATCATCAGAGCCAAAGCTACTGTCAGCGCTTCGGCGTACGAAGGGTTCGGCCTGGGTGTCGTCGAGCTGATGTCCTATGGACTCATTCCATTTTTGTCGACGGAACCGCTTTCTTTCGGCGACTTCGTCCGTGACTCCGAATCAGGAGTGACGTTCGAAGTTGGCGCCGATAATTTTGACCATCAATACCAGAAGTTGATTGCTAACTGGTCTTCTGCAACGGCAGCAAACGCGGCTCACTATGCGAGGCGTTTTTCCTGGACGGCAGTATCGGAGGAGATTTTTAATGTCTACGAAAGTACCCTTGAGAAAAGCGTCCGCGCTTATTGATAAGCTGCATATTCTGAAAGACGGGCAGCTCGATCTGTTCATCAATAATCTTTTACAGAGCAAATCTCGCACCGTATTGGGCTTTCTCAACCAGCATGGCTACAACCTTGCAGTCGAGAACCCGTCAGTGCTCGAAAGCTTTGCCAATATCGATTACCTGTTGCGCGACGGGGCCGGGATAAAACTGGCC
The DNA here is from genome assembly GCA_903970465.1 of Gammaproteobacteria bacterium. Taxonomy (GTDB): domain Bacteria; phylum Pseudomonadota; class Gammaproteobacteria; order Pseudomonadales; family Pseudomonadaceae; genus Aquipseudomonas. Next base: position 22,070 of record CAJCIO010000072.1, on the reverse strand, counting down.
TGTCAGTGGAACAAGCTGGAGCCAGGCGCCAACCTCAATGGTACCGACTTCATCCCGGCCCTGATCAACCAGTCCCACGCCAGCGCCGTCGATGTGGACTACTTCATATTCGGGACCGAATCGCCATGGCTCGAAGAAGGCGCTCGGCAACTTCTGCACGGGCGTGAATGCCATCTTTTGCACGGTTTTCACCCCGCCGACCAGTACGTTGAATACGTGCAGAAGTGGGCACGACCGGAAGCACTGTCCATTGTGATACTGGCCATGGGCATGCCCAAGCAGGAACACCTCGCCTGGCGTCTGCGCGAAAGCAGTCACGGTGCGATCCTGGTGGTGTGTGGCGGCGCAATCATCGACTTTCAAGCACAGCGCTTCGAGCGGGCGCCAAGCCTGATGCGCAAGTTCAACCTCGAATGGTTGTTCCGGCTGATCCGAGAGCCACAGCGGCTGTTTGCACGCTATGTGCTGGGCATTCCCAAGTTTTTTTATTACCTGGTCGCCAATAAATGAAAGCAGACGCCAACGTGTCCACGGACTCATCCGGTGCGATGGCCAGCGAAGCAAGCGTGAACGCCTACACGCAAGCGCCGGTCGGGCGCTCGTTCAAAACACTGTTCCTTACCTTGTTCCTGCTCGGCCTGCGGGCTGGAGGCCTGGCATCGAAGTTTTTGCTGACGCTGTTTATCGCCAAGGAAATGAGCCTGTCAGACCTTGGTTTGTACGGTTTGATCGCGGTGGGCGCGACGATCGTTCCATCGCTGCTGGGCCTGGGCTTGAATGGCCCGGCCGGGCGCACCTGTGTCGGCGCCAGCACCGCAGACGGTATACGCATCGCCTGTACTCGGGTGGGCATTACCCTTGCCCTGCACGCTGTGCTCACGCCGCTGGCAGTCATCGGCCTGGCGTTCTGGCTACCGTCGACTGACCTGATGTTGATTCTGCTGGTGGCGGCGACTCTGATTCTCGAGAACATCTCGTCCGATCTCAACACCCTGTTGATGGCCCGATTCAGGACAACCTTCGCGGCCACCCTGCTGTTCCTGCGCTCGGGTGCATGGCCGCTGGTATTTATCATCTGCGCCTGGTTCGAGCCGCAGCTGCGCACCGTGCATAGCATCATGGCGTTCTGGTTGGTCGCACTGTTGGCCGTCATGCTGTTGCTCGCCGGCCTGTCGCTGTCGCGTGGTTATCACAAGCTGCTGCAATTTGATCGCACCTTGGCCCGAGAGCTGTTCGTGCGCGGACGCAACTTCTACGTGGCGGAGATCGGTAACGCCGGTGCGCTGTACTCCGATCGATTCCTGGTCAGCACTTTTCTGGGGCTTGAAGCGACCGGCATCTATACGTTTTTCTGGTCGCTGACCAACGCCGTCAACAATCTGGTGTTTACCGCGGTGACCAACCCGTTAGCCCCGCGGATCATTGCGGTGGTCAACGAAGGTATCAAGCCGGCTATCAGGGCCGCGTGCGCGAAGATGTTCAAGGAAGTCGGCGTCTGGAGCATCGGCCTGGCAATCTTCATGGCGGTGTTGTTGCCATGGGTCCTCCACTATTTGAACAACGCCAAGCTCGACCAGCATCAACTGGTATTCGCCATGATGCTCGGTGCAACGGTGCTGCGCACGATTTCGGAAGCTGCCGACAACGTCCTTTACGCCCATCATCAAGACAGGCGTATTGCGACAATCTCGATCTGCGCCATGGTGGTTTCAGCGCTGCTGATCTCGATCATGGCGCCATTTCTAGGCTTGCTCGGAGCTGCCATGGCCATGCTCGGCGCGGCCCTGTTCGTCTTCACCCTCCGCGGCATGACCGCCAGAGGCCTGCTGCGCTGATGGATTCAATCCTGGGCAGATCAAAGAGGTGTACGGTTTGAACGTATTTTTTGTATCTGGCCATGATGCCAGTGCGGGTAGAAAAGTTGATTTTCACTTCTGGGCCGAGAGCCTCGAGAAGAAAGGCCACCGCGTCGACTTCATGACCGTGGGGCTGAGCCGCGCGACGCAATTCAAGAAAAATCACCGTTTGTTCACGGCACCCTATAACGCCTGGATTGCCCTGACGCCGGCTATCAACAAATTCGTATGGCGGCCGCTTTTCCATCCGTTCAGCCTGAACAAAACTGTGCTGGATGCACTGACGGCGCCGCTGTTCTCGTTGTATTCGAAGTTGCTGCCCGAGGCGGTCACCTCGCGTGTCAAACAGGCCGATATCATCATCGTCGAAAGCGGCGTCGGGCTGACCTTGGTCGAAGCGTTCCGCAAGTTGGCGCCCAACGCCAGACTGATCTACACCGTGAGCGATCTGCTCGAGACCTTGACCTTTCACCCGATGGTGCAAGTCGCCGAGCGCGCCGCGCTCGCGCACTTTGAAACCATCCGGGTGCCAGCCGCTGTAATGCGCGACAGTTTTCCGGCCGCTGCGCCGATCCGATACATTCCGCCAGGGCTTGATACTTCGATTTTCGATGTGCCGACGCAAACGCCGTTCAGCACGCCAAAAAACGCTATCAGTGTCGGTGACATGCTGTTCAACCCGAATGTGATCGAACGGCTCGCCAGCCACTTTCCTGACTGGACCTTCCACGTGTTCGGCAAGAAAGCCCGACTGCCTCAGCCGATCGCCAACGTTATCGAATATGGCGAGCAGCCGTTCGACACGCTGGTGAGTTATCTGCAACACGCGGACATCGGCATCGCGCCGTACCATGATGCGCCGAGCGTGGGCTATATCAGCCAGTCCAGTCTCAAGATGGTCCAGTACACCTACTGCCAACTGCCCATCGTCGCGCCGCATTTTGCTGCAGCCGGTCGCCCTCACGTGCTGTCGTTCAGCCCGGATGCGGAGCGCGAATCGCTGTGCAATGCATTCGAACAGGCAATCTCGTTTGACCGGGCCAGCATCGATCGCTCGCAAGTGTTGAACTGGGACCAAGTCACTGATGAAATTTTCATGCCGACCCGCTCCGCTGCACCGGGCTTGAGCAAACACGTGAGGGGAAGCTGAGCCATGATGGAAGTTGCGACATTCTGGGAAGGCCCCGTGAGCGCGCTTGAAAAAGCCTGCTTGCTATCGTTTGTCAATCAGGGCTACGACGTGACGTTTTACAGTTTCAGCGAGCCCACGCTGGACACTGGAATCAAGTGGCGTTCTGCCGCCGACATTCTGGAGCGTGACTACCTGCCGCGCTTCATTACCAATGGCAAGCCGAATATTGCTCACTTTGCCGATCTGTTTCGCTTGGTCTTGTTCCAGAAGACCAACGCGGCATGGATCGATTGCGACGTCATCTCTCTGGGCAAACATTCCAGCCCATGGCCTGCCCAAGTGCTCGTCAAGGAGGGCAACGAACACATCATCAACTGCGTATTGCGCATCAACGATGCCAAGACCCTGGATGAAGCCGTACGTTTGACCAAAGAGTTCATGGACCGCGATGTACCGTGGGCGGCCACCCAATATGTGATTCCCAAGGCCTTGGCATTCAGCGGCCAGCGCCCTGCCCTGTCACCTGCCAGCGAATTCAGCCCACTGGGCGCGGACGAATGGGCCAAGTTCCTGCTGCCTGAACACTACGATGAATGCACTGAGCGCGCCGCCAATGCCAGGACGCTGCATTTATTCAATAACATTCTGCAGAAAGTCGGCTACCACAAGGATGTCGCCCCGCCTGAGGGCAGTTATCTGCACACGGTACTCCAGGACCAAGGCTTGCTGGGCCTGTTCACCGGCATCTATCCCGCTGACACGGTACGCAATCTGGCCGAAGGATGGGCATTGCGATTCAGCGCTCGGCAAGCAGGATTCGGCGCCTTGGTACGTGAGCTGGTACCGAGTTTTCGCCGCACCCTGGCGCGTCGATCAATCAGGTGACGGTGCCTCTGACAGGACCTTGCCGCGGGGTGCTAATCGCGAATTCGGCAAGCGGCAATAGAGCCTGTTGAATGCCTGTGGTTTTTCTGCGGGTGCATAACCTTGCGCGCTTCATCGACGTGCCGTTATTCGTGGGTGCAACGGCCTGCGTCGTGCCGTTGGCTGGGTAAGCCCTTTTGTATGTAGTCGTGATGCACAGTCGTTTTCCTCGCGCCTTGATGCTTCCCGTGAACAGCAATTCTACTTGTACCGCACCTGAAGCTGTTCGGCCCGCCAGCAGCCATTGAAGCGGGTGGCGAGGGCCGAACATTCAGGCTAAGGAAAAACATGATGACTGTGCAGTTGACTTTGCCGGGCGTGCCTCCCCCCTATGAAAGCGGCACTCCGAAAGTCGCCATGATCGACGTGGCCAAAGGTTTCGGGATTCTCCTCATTGTGCTTGGCCACAATACTATCTTCAGTAGCACGTTCAGCTTCGTGTCAGAAGTACTCGCCGCATTTCGTATCCCGTTCTTTTTCTTCATGTCTGGCGTCACCTTTTCAATTGCGCGTCGCACGCTGGGCCAGGTCGCGGTGCAGCGGGCGGACGCCTGGCTCAAACCCTGCGCGGTAGTACTGATCGTGATCGGCGTGCTGAAAATCGCGCTGGGTGTCGGCACCCCGGAGGGGTTGTTGCTGAGCCTGACCTTTGCCACTGGATTCACCTTTGCCTGGCCGCCGCTGTGGTTCCTGCCGCACTTGTGGCTCGTTTACGTGTTTACTGCAGCGCTGCTGATCAAATGCCCAAGGCTCATCAATACGTTGCGCAAGCGAATCTTTCTGCTGATCTGTTTTGGCCTGGGCGGCTATTATCTGCTGCACATGTTCAGCTCGCCGCTGGATAACCCTTCCTGCACCAAACAGTTGATATTCACCATGCGCCTGTTTGAATGTGGCCTGCCGTACAGTGCCGATTTATTGCTGGTCACAGCGCTGTATTTTTTAATTGGTCACTTTCTGTCCGATGCCATCAAACGGTTCAAGCCGCGTCGCCTGGAAATGTTATTTGCAGTCGTGGGGTTGCTGGTACTGTGCGAGCAATTCCCGTTGTCACTGGATTTGAATGCCCGAGAATATCAGGATCTGCTGATTTCACCTTTTCAGGCATTTTTCGGTATCTTCGCGATGCTGGGTTTTTGTTATTACTGTGGCAAAAGCCGCTACATCACTACTGTAATAGGCTATTTCGGCAGGACCAGTCTTTTCATCCTGCTTTTCCATGCGCCGATATTGTATTGGATATTGCGAAACCTGCCTCGCTGGATCGACTCCCCCCTCGTCGTCGGGATGGCTGCCTTTGTGATACCGATTACACTGTCACTGGCGGCCTACTATATCTGCCGAAGCAGCGTTGTATTGTCGACGTTAATGTTCCCTATCAAACCCAAGAGAGTCGAGCGAAGAGCGTCCGCGCTGTATCGCTAGCCCGCGGGAATCAATATCTGAACACCGTGTTTTACTTTAATCGAGAGGTGGGGCGTGAGTAGAAATCTGGCGTTGGACCTGTTCAAGGTCGTACTGGCGCTCATGGTGGTGGCATTGCACTCCCGTTTTCTGGCGGACGTAAGCCCTTTGGCGATGTTTTTAACGGTCGATGGACTGTTTCGTATCGCGGTGCCGATATTTTTCCTGATCAGCGGATTCTATTTCTATCCGGCGATGGTGAAAAAACACCACGTGAAATGGATCACCCGAATTGTCCTGCTGTACGCGTTCTGGATGCTGTTTTACGCCTACTTCTGGTTCCGCCCGACCAGCTTTTCGGGTGCAGAGGCGCTGCGCCTCACCGGGATCATGCTGGGCGGTTACTACCACCTGTGGTATATGGTCGGGATCATTGGTTCGGCACTGCTCTTGGTATCGATGAAGCACTGGCCATTGCGTTATTTATTCATGCTGTCGCTGGGCGCATTCTTGCTCGGCGTCGCCGTGCAATACACAGCACTCTACTACCGATTCAGCGACACGGCGGTCAACGACCTGCTAAGCCGGCCAGAGTCACACCGCAACATCCTATTGCTGGCGTTTCCTTTTTTCTGTGGCGGGTTCCTGATCAGTAAATCAGGAATACATACTCGGCTGGGACTGCGCATTCCCCTGATTGCCAGCGTGGTCGGCATACTGCTCTTGGTAACAGAGGCCTACCTTAATTACGACGCCCTGCATCAGGTGGAAGGCATCGACAACTTGCTGACTTTGATAGTCGTTTGTCCAGCGCTGTTTATCCTGATCATCAACCTTGATGTGCGCGGCAACATTCCTCATCTGGCGCAATACAGTACAGCCATCTATTTCGTTCATGTATTCTTCTTATTCACCTTCCTGAAGTTTTTCAACTTTACCGCCAGCCTGATGACCCTGGTCGTGCTGTGCGCATCGCTGATGGCCGCGTATGTACTGGTGCAGGCCAGTAAGCGATTCACTTTTATTCTGTAGTGCGGAACTTGACAGCGCATATGCATGTCGCACTAATTGTTCCAGCAACACAGCGTTAACCGGTGTCGATGGACGGCAGTAAATTTCGTCTTCGACGCTGGCATTATGACATCCGCTGGTGTAAATTTTCCCAGTCGTGGATTTTCACGACAATAGCTACAACGATTATTTGGCGCCTATATTCAGGCGTTTTCTGGCGGTGCTCTTCACGCACCTTTACCAGCCCGTTTGTTCGCAGCGCCCCTATTAAAACGTTCACTCTCACCCAAAGGGCTTTCAGCACTTTGTGGCGGTAGCGTGGCGCTTTTAAAGGGTGCGAGCCGCATCGCTTGAAGCATCCAATACCTATTTTTTAAACCGTGCTGTTTTTCAGCATGGCGGGAAAGTGCGTGCAATTTTTGTGCGCCGTGATCAGGGCAGCCCCACGTGTCGGAGACAAGACTATGACTTCGCAATACACAAGTCGCGCAACACACCGAAAAGGTCTGACCTTCTGGAGCCAATGGGCCTGCGCCATGGCCCTGGCCAATCTTGTACTGGTCATGCTGGTGTGGGACCGCGTCGGCACCGTCGCGAGCGAATACCGCGTGGCGATGATTCTGACCGTCCTGGGTTCAGTGCCGGCCTACAGCTTTTTGCAGGTCTACCACAAACGTCACGGCATCCTGTCGGGCATGGGCCGCCTGCTCGCAGGCTGGATGAGCCTGCTCGGCGCATTGATCGCCATCGCCTTTCTGACACAGACCACTGCGGTGTTCTCCCGCCAGGTCATCATGCTCTGGGCTGGACTGGGCTATCTGGCACAAGTGGCCAGCTTCCTGCCGCTGCACTATCTGGCACGTATGCATTCGCGCAAGGTGCGCAATGAGCGTCGCTCGGTGATCATCGGCATCAGCCCCATGGCCGACGCGCTGGCGAAAAAACTGACCAGCCCCAACCGCGTGCCGGTCATCGGCTTTATTGCTGCCTCTGGCGAAAACGGCCTGGTACCCACTACCCTGCCGCTGCTCGGCAATGTCGACGAGTTGCGCGACATCATCGTTCGCGAGGAGATTCGACGCGTCTACATCGCCTTGCCGCTGGCTCAACTGGCGACCATCGAAGGCCTGTACATCGACCTGCTGGACATGAGCGTCGACGTCGTCTGGATTCCGGACTTCGGCAGTATGATGCTGCTCAACCAGTCGATTTCCGAGATCGAGCGGATGCCGGCGATCTACCTCAACGAAAGCCCGATCAGCTCCCACCCTGCCGCCCTGCTGGGCAAGGAACTGATGGAGCGCACCCTGGCCGCGCTGGCAATCGTCGCCCTCAGCCCGCTGCTGATCGGCGCGGCGATTGCCGTCAAGCTGTCCTCGCCGGGGCCGGTACTCTTCAAGCAGAACCGCCACGGCTGTAACGGTGAAGTGATCAAGGTATGGAAATTCCGCTCGATGCGCGTGCATGACGACAGCGAAGTTCGCCAGGCGACCCGTACCGATGACCGTATCACCCGAGTCGGCGCCTTCTTGCGTCGCAGCTCCATCGATGAATTGCCGCAACTGTTCAACGTGCTGTTCGGCGAGATGGCCCTGGTCGGCCCGCGCCCCCATGCCGTGACCCACAACCTGTATTACACGGGCAAGGTCGAAGCCTACATGGCCCGTCACCGCCTCAAACCCGGTATTACCGGGCTGGCGCAGATCACCGGGCATCGCGGCGAGACCGAGACTCTGGAAAAGATGCAGCAACGCGTTGCCCAGGACCTGAACTACATCAACCAGTGGTCGTTGTGGCTGGATATCAAGATCCTGGTGAAAACGCCGTTCACGCTGTTCTCTAAAAACATCTATTGATATGCCAAAGCGGCAGGACGCCCATTGGCGCTTTGACTGGGTTTCACTGGCATTGAATGACCCATTCCACTATGGTTTGGGGCTGAAAAGAGCCGTTACATAAGGAAGCCAGTCATGCAGTTTCGTCCCCTTGGCAAGACGGATATCAACGTCAGCGCCATCGCCCTCGGTACCATGACCTGGGGTGAGCAGAACACCCAGGCCGAAGCCTTCGAACAGATCCGTCTGGCCAAGGCCGCCGGTGTCAACTTCATGGACACCGCCGAGATGTATCCGGTGCCGCCGAACGGCGAAACCTATGCGACCACCGAACGCTATATCGGTGAGTACTTCAAGCAGCATGGTGACCGTGCCGACTGGATCCTCGCCAGTAAAATCGCCGGGCCGGGCCGTATGGCCCACATCCGCGACGGCAATCCACGGCTCGACCGCAAGAACATCCCCGCCGCCCTTGACGCCAGCCTCAAGCGCCTGAACACCGATTACCTGGATCTGTACCAGTTGCATTGGCCGGATCGCAAGACCAACTTCTTCGGTCAACTCAACTATCAGCATCATCTGGAAGACGAGTTCACCGCCATCGAGGAGACCCTCGAGGTGCTCGACGAGCAGGTCAAGGCCGGCAAGATCCGTCACATCGGCCTGTCCAACGAAACCCCTTGGGGTACCCAGCGCTTCCTGCATCTGGCTGAAACCCGTGGCTGGCCAAGGGCGGTGTCGATTCAGAACCCTTACAACCTGGTCAACCGCAGCTTTGAAGTGGGCCTGGCTGAAATCGCCATTCGCGAGCAGATCGGCTTACTGGCGTACTCGCCACTGGCCTTCGGTGTGTTGGCGGGTAAATACCTTAATGGTGCACGCCCGCCGAAAGGCCGCTTGACGCTGTTCGATCGCTTCCAGCGCTACAACAACCCACAGACCGACCGCGCCGCTGCGGCCTATGTGGCACTGGCCCGTGAGCACGGCCTCGACCCGGCCCAGATGGCATTGGCGTTCGTCACCGGGCAGCCTTTCGTGACCAGCAACATCATCGGCGCGACGACGCTGGAACAGCTGGAAAGCAACCTGAAGAGTATCGATCTGGTGTTGTCGCCAGAGGTGCTGGCCGGGTTGGAAGCGATCCACGTCGAGCAGCCGAACCCGGCGCCTTGATGTCCATGTAGCGAGCGGGCTGCCCCCGATCAGGTGTATCAGACGCCGATGTACTGGCTGATATACCCAATCGGGGGCAGGCCCCCTCGCCACAGGATCAAATTGAAACTCCAGCGCCGCTCGCAGTCTCACAGTGATAACGCTGTGATTTCGCGAGGACCGCGCCATGACCGCTACCGCTACTGCTATCCCTGCCCGCCTCGACTACGCGCATGACACGCTGTTCGGACCTATCCCGAAAAGTGTCGACTGTGACGTCATCATCACGCCCATCACCCCGGGCGCCTTTCAAGTCCAGGTGCTGGCCCCAGTGCCGGACGACCTGCACAAAGCCCACTCGCTGGTCATCACCCTCTCCCCCGAACACCGCTTGAGCGGCAGCCTTGCCCATGCGCGACGGTTGGACAATGGGGATATGGAATTGCAGATTGATCTTTGATGCTCAAGTGGGGTGGCGCTCTTGCGGGCGCCTTCGCGGGCAAGCCTTGCTCCCACAGCAACGCCTTTGCATCGGGTGGGAGCAAGGCTTGCCCGCGAAGAGGCCGCATGCCCGCCACAGCATTCAGACTGCCGCCGCCACCGCCAACGACTTCAGATAATCCCCGAACCCCTCCCGCGCCCGCGGATCGCAGCGCGCGCTGGTGCTGACACTGTTGAGCGCCGTCCAGACGATCTTTGCCCCACTGCGCTCCAATGCCTGCACCAGACCGACATCCTCGTGCGCCGTCAGCGGTTTGAAACCACCGGCGCGACGGTAAGCCTTGGCGCAGATGCCCAAGTTGGCGCCGTGGATATGCCGGTGGTCCTCACGAGCCTGATAACCCTCCAGATACCGCGCCTGGGTCTCAATACCGTGGCTCTCCCAATCCAGTACCTGCACCGTGCCACAGACCACGTCCGCCTTGAACGCCAACTGCTGCATCAGCCAATCGGCAGGCACCTGGCTGTCGGCGTCGGTGCAGGCGAGCCACCGAGCGCCGCGTGACAACATGCACGCAGCGCCCACGCGACGCGCATGACCGACATTGCGCGCACTGATCGACAGGGTCAGCGCATCGAAGCCGCGCGCCACACTGCCTGACTGGTCATCACAGCTGTCCAGCACCACGAGAATTTCCACCGCTTCGCCGCCAAGGCCCGGATGACGTGCGGCGATGTGCAGGGATTTGAGGCAGTGCGGCAGGAGATCCTGTTCGTTATGGGCGGGCACGATGACAGCGATCATAGCGCCGCCTCATCAAGGTCGATCGCGCAGGGCTGTGCGCACCAGAATTCCAGGAGAAAATCCGCTTCCTCGTGGCGCACCGCGCGGTGCAGCTCAAGTTGCGCATCGAGCATGGCATGCACCTCACGTCCATCCTGAGGACAGCCATCAATGGGGTGCCGCCAGTGACAGGCGAGCAAGGCGCCACCTGGGCTGAGGCTCGCCACTGCGCGGTCGATCAGGAGGCTGAGGTCAGCGGGCGACAGGTAATAGGCCACTTCGCTGAGCACGATCAGATCGAACTCGCCGCCGGGCCAATCTCCTGGCAAACGCCCCTGCACCACTTCGACACCGGGATAGTCACTGAGCCTTTCACGGGCCAGGCGCACCGCGTCACTGCTCAGGTCCATGCACAGCATCGACTCGCTGCGCTCGGCCAGCAGCACGCTGAGTTCGCCGTTAGCGCAGGCTGGCTCGAAGATGCGCTCGTAACGCTGGCGCGGCAAGGCAGCCATGGTCAGGTCACGCTTGCGCTGCTCGTACCAGCGGGTCCGAAAGGCCCAAGGGTCGTCGCTGGCGGCGAACATCCGGTCGAAGTACTCGGCGGACACGCTGGCGGTAGCTTCTTTCATGGCGGCTTCACTCATGTCGGCGTCACTCGGGCAAAAACCAATTCAAAGGGCTGCAACAGCCGCTCCAATGTGGAGCGGTCAAGGACGGGTGGCGCGCCCGTACTCGGGTCTTCATGCAGCTGGCTGGTGTGGGCACGAATGGCGTCGCGCTTGCGCTCGAGCTGATCATCGCTGAGCACCAACTTGCAGGCTTGCCCCCAAGGCAGTCGCGGGTCTTCCGGGTGCGCCCAGTGCCAGGCCCAGACAGGCACCTCCAGCAAGGTCGCGCCCTGCTGCTGCGCTGCCTGCGCAGCGGCGCGGCCCACTGCCTCGTGATCACCGTGGCCGTCATGACGCCAGGTCGCCAGCACGTAGTCACCGGGGTGCAGCTGCGCGCTGATGGCCTGCGCCAGCGCCGCCTCATGCTCGGCGACTCGTGCATCGGGCAACGCCAACCGCTGCCAACTGAGGCGCGCCAGATCCAGGCCGAGGCGCGCCATTGCGCATTCACTCTCCACCCGCCGTTGGGCACGCAGACGCGCGACCGGCCATTGCTGGGAGCCGGGGTGGCTGGCGTCGCCGTCGGTCACCGACATCAAATGCACGTCCGCCGCTCGACCGGCCATCGCAGCCAGCAAGCCACCGCAGGCGAGAATCTCGTCGTCCGGATGCGGCGCGACCACCACCAGCCGCGTCCCCGGAGGAATCAGCTCGTCGATGGAGACCACTGGCACGCGACGCAATGCACGGCTGGCTTGCCAGTCCTGCAAGGGCGTTCCCACCACGCCGAACGGCGCATCCAGCGTTGCTTCGTTGGTTCGGCTCATAGCGACCACTCCCCGGCAGGCAGCGCCGCGACCAGTCGGCCGAGGCCGGCCAGATCACGTTCGGCATGGCTTTGGCGGATAAACACCGGCAGGTCGGCGATCAACCGCGCGAAATGCGGATTGCGACAATAAGGCCCGGCGCCCAGCGCCCTGCCGACGTGATGGAGCACGGCTTCGACTGCCGCCTCGACTTGGGCGCGTACGCGTTGCACCGCCAATTGCGCATTGTCGAACGGATAGGCATCGATCCACGCCGCGCATTCGCGCAACGAGGAAGCCGCGCCGTAAAGCGCGGCGTCGACCGCCCCCAGGTGAGCGTCGGCGTGGGGGTCGCTGCGCCCGCGACTGCTGCGCAGATGTTCAGCCAGTGCTTGCGCCGCGCCATACCAGGCGGCGGCAATGCCCGCACCGCCCTGCCAGAAACCAGGCCGGCTGAGGTATTCACCGCTCGCGCCTACGGGGTAAGCCAACGCGTAGTCAAAATGCACGTCGACGCTGGCGGTCTGCGCCATGCCTACCGCCTGCCACCCCTGCTCTGAAAGAATCACACCCGGTTGATCAAGTTTGACGGCCACCAACTGCGGCTGGTCTTGCTCATCCCACGCGGTCAGCAGCGCGTGATCTACCTGCAACGCACCAGAGCACCAGGCTTTGCGCCCCTGCAAACGCAACCCCGCGGGGCTGCGCTCGACAATGCGTACCTTGGCATCGGGCGGCTCGGCGGCCCACACGCCCCAGATACCTGGGGCCTGCAAGTCGCCGGCGCCGAGCTCTTCAAGAATGGCCGACGCATCGGTATGGCCTTCGAACAATTTGAGCAAGGCCAGATCCATGCCCGCCACCTTGGCCAGCACCTGCCAGCGCCCCAACGTATCGCCATCGCCAGGCAAAGGCAGCTCGGTCAGCCGTTGGTCGATACAGCGCAGCATGGCCTGGCGCAGGTTGTCATCGACACTGAGCGCAATCGGCCGCTGGGCGAAGTCGCTGAGCGCGTCCTTGGGAAGCTGACTATTCATGGTTCGAGCACCTGTCCTTGTGAATCGCATCGCGGCCGCGCAACAATCGGCCTGTTGAATTACGGCATCCTGCCGCTAACGGGGTTCAATCTATTTCATCGGCGTCAGACACCCGGATTACCGAACTGCACATACAGCGCGAATACCCCCAGGACGGCCCAGAAAATCGAGAACAGCCAAGGCGTGCGCAGCGAGAACAGCAAGGACTTGGCATAACCCTTTTCAGTGGACTCGTGGCTACTGAACAGCGGTGAGTCATCGTAGGCCATGCCCATGATCGGCTCGCTGCTCAACAGCTGGCTTTGCTTGAAATGCCAATGATCGATGATGTCGTAGGCGGCCCGAATTCCGGGCCAGGCGTGCAGCGAACTGACGATGCCCAGCAGCGCCAGCATGGGAGGTACGAACAGGGTGAAGAGCTTGCCCCATTCCGGATTGAGGTTGGACATCGACGAGGCGAACGCGATGACCATGAACGACTGCGCCGACAGGTAAGCGTTGGTACGGTTGGACAGCAGCGAGGTTTCGTAGTGGATTTCCTTGCGGTAGAAATCCAGGCGGTCCTTCGCCGAGCCGAACATGCGTGCAGCGTCGCTATCGCTGGGAGGGGCGGTGGTTTCGGTAATTATCTTCGACACAGGTTTCTCTTTTTCTTTAAAGCAGGTTGATGACGCTTACGCTTTGAGGCCCAGGCGCTTGCGCAGAGTCGCCGTGATGCTCTGGCGGCATTTGTCGAAGTCTGCCCAAGGGTCGCGCTGCAGCTCGGCCAGGCGTTCGTGCACATTGTGAATGTTCCATTCGCTGGCACCTTTGAGCTGCGCAACTTCATCGCGTTCAATCGGCACCGAGACCGGCAAGCCTTCGCGCGCCCGGGCAGCGTAGGCACAGGCGGTGGTCGCACCGAGGCCGTTGCGCAGGTAGTCGATGAAAATCTTGCCGACACGGTTCTTGGGGCCGGACACCGCCGAAAACCGCTCGGGGACCAACTTGGCGATATGGTTGACGATGGCATGACTGAAGTCCTTGACGCTGTCCCAGTCGGCCTTGGGCTTGAGCGGCACGACGATGTGGATGCCCTTGCCGCCGCTGGTCTTGAGAAACGACTCGAGCCCCAGTTCATCGAGCACGGTCAGGGTCAGCTGCGTTGCCTCGGCCATGGCCTTCCAGGGCAGCGCCGGGTCTGGGTCGAGGTCCAGCACGAAGCGGTCCGGGTGGGCGAAGTCAGCGCAGGTGGCGTTCCAGGTGTGCAGCTCGACAGTGCCCATCTGGATCGCGCCGATCAGCGCCTTGGGTGAATTGATCACCATGCACGCCTGCCCGGCTTCGGCCTTGTCGTAGTGCTGCAACTCGTCAATGGCCAGGTGGCCGGCGTTTTTCTGGAAGAACAGTTCCCCGGCGATGCCTTCGGGCGCCCGAACCAGGGCTACCGGCCGATCCTTGAGTTGCGGGAGCAGCCATGGGGCGATGCGAGCGTAGTATTCGGCAAGCTGTTGCTTGGTGGTGCCGCTGCTGGCATCGATGATGCGGTCCGGGTGAGTGATGCGCACCTGGTGACTGGGGTCGGCTCTGCTTTTGCTGGGGGTTTTGCGGGGAGTTTTGCTTTGGGTTTTGCTGGGGATTGTCGGTGGCAGCGAGTCCGCGGGCGCAGGCGTTTCCTCGGTGATAGCTCGCGCCGGCTTGTCGTCGCGCAGGCCATGGAACACCGAATGGCGCACCACTCCATCGCGGGTCATCTCGGCGAAGGCCACCTCGGCCAGCAACTTGGGCTCCAGCCAGTGCACACCCCGGGCATCGGCACCCGTCGGCGGATTGGTAACGGCTTTGGTGCGACACTCGAGCGGCTTCAGACGCTGCAAAATCGAGCGCAACGTCGCCTCGCTGAACCCTGTGCCGACCCTGCCGGCATAGCGCAACGCGCCACTGTCCTGATCGTGCAAGCCCAACAGCAACGCGCCAAAACCGCTCCTGCTGCCCTTCGGATCGGTATAGCCGACCACCACGAATTCCTGGCGATGCTTGCACTTGAGCTTGATCCAGTCATGGCTGCGCCGCGAGCGATAGGGGCTGCCGACTCGCTTGCCGATCAAGCCTTCCATCTGCATCTGGCAGGCACTCTCCAATAAAGAGGTGGCGGCTTCGTCGAAATCATCCGAGAAGCGCAGCGTGTCGCTGGGATGAGCCTTGAGGAGTTTTTTCAGCGCCGCCCGACGTTGCTCTACCGGTACGTAGGTAAGGTCCATGCCGTTCAGGTACGGGGCATCGAACAGGTAATAGACGATCTGTTCGCTGCGTTCGCTTTCGAAGGCGTTTTGCAGGGCCTGGAAATCCGGCACACCGTGCTCGTTGGCCACCACCATTTCGCCGTCTAGCCAGCCAGATGCCAGCCCAAGTTCTGCCAAGGCCTGCGCTTGGTGGTGCATCTTGGCCGTCCAGTCGTGACCATTGCGGGTAAACAGTCGGACCTTGTCGCCCTCGATGCGCGCCAGCACGCGGTAGCCATCGAACTTGATCTCGTAGCGCCAGTCGCCACTGGCGGGCGCCGAATCGACCAGAGTGGCGAGTTGGGGTTTGAGGCTGGCAGGCAACGGCGCCTCGCGCGCACCTTCGAGCTTGGCGCTGCGGCTGCGACGAGGCGGCGCGGACGGGGTGGCGATTGGTTTGGCGGGGGTGACTTCAGGTGTGGCCAGGGCGGCGTCAGCCTCGGTGGCTTTTGGCTCAGCCTGCGATTTGGCTGATTTGGATTTGGTACTGGCCTTGGCATTGCTATCGGCCATGGCACCAGCTTTGCCCTGGCCTTTGTCTTTGGCATCCGGCTTGGCCGCCGCACCCTTGCCTTTGCCGCGCGTCTTGAGCACCAGGCTGCGGTCACTCAGCACGCTGTCGGGCTCGGCGACCAGCACGTCATATTCGTCCAGCGGACGCGCCTGTTCGTCCTGATGCTTGATCAGATACCACTGCTCCTTGCGGCCCGGCATATGGGTACGCACCAGGTTCCACAGGCCTGCGAGTTTCTCGCCTTGGAGGGTGAACTTGAGTTTGCCCTTGGCGTAGCCTTGCTGCGGATCGCCCTCGGGAATCCACACGCCACGGTCCCAGACAATCACGTCGCCGGCGCCATAGTGCCCCTCAGGGATGTGCCCCTCGAAGGTCGCGTAGTCGAGCGGGTGATCCTCGACATGCACTGCCAGGCGCTTGGCTTTCGGGTCCAGAGACGGGCCCTTGGGTACCGCCCAGCTCTTCATGGTGCCATCCAGCTCCAGGCGAAAATCATAGTGCAGATGACTGGCGTCATGCTTCTGGATGCAAAACTGCAAGGCAGCGTCACCCTGTTTTTTCTTGCGGCGTCGAGCACTGCCGGCAGGCTCCGGCGTGGCGTCGAAATTGCGTTTTTGTTGATAGTCGTGCAGGGCTTCGCTCATCGCCCACCTCGGTTGTCGGCTCTATATCAATGCGAAGCGGCAACCGTTCAGGAGTTCAAACCGTTGATCGGCGACATCCGATGGAACGAGCGTACGGCTTTGCGTGACCAATAAAGACAACGCGGCACTCACCGTGGGAGCGAGCACAGCCCGCTCCCACAGGATTGAGTGTTCAGTACCCGCCAGAGGTACACCTTGACCCTACCGTCCTGATGGAGACCGCTCGCATGAGCAAGAAGAACCACGATCGCGTCGAACCGGATCGCACTCAGGCAGACGCCCCGCACCTGCCTATGTCGCGACGTTCGGTGCTGCAGGCCATCGGCGTCAGCGGCACCGCTGCAGCACTGGGCAGCGGGCTGGCGACCGAAGCGGCTGCCGACACCCGTGATGCTGCGCCAATCGAGCCAGGCAGCCAGCCGCTCAAGCTGGTGATCAACGGCAGGCAGCACACCCTGCGCGTCGACCCGCGCACCACGCTGCTCGATGCACTGCGCGAACGCCTGCAACTGACCGGCACCAAGAAAGGCTGTGACCATGGCCAATGCGGCGCCTGCACCGTCCACGTCAACGGCCGACGAGTCAACTCGTGCCTGAGCTTCGCCCTGATGCACGAGGGCGACGAGATCACCACCATCGAAGGCCTCGGCACCCCGGTCGAGATGCACCCGATGCAAGCTGCTTTCGTCGAGCACGACGCCTATCAATGCGGCTACTGCACCAGCGGTCAGATCATGTCGGCAGTGGCGCTGGCCAAGGAGCCTTGCGGCGGTTCGGATGCCGAGATCAAGGAAGCCATGAGCGGCAATATCTGCCGTTGCGGTGCTTACTCCAACATTCTCGCTGCCATCCAGCAGACTCGCAAAGCCTGAGGCCCACGTCATGCAGACATTCGCTTTCAATCGCGCCAGCAGCGCCGACCAGGCCATCCGCCTGGGGCTTGCCAGCCAGACCGCCCAACAAGGCGCTAGCGTGCGTTTCATTGCCGGTGGCACCACCCTTACAGACTTGATGAAGCTGGGCGTCGAACATCCCCAGCAACTGGTCGACATCAATCACTTGCCGCTGGCCGACATCGACACCCTGAACGGCGGCGGCCTCAAGATCGGTGCCCTGGTGCGCAACAGCGACCTGGCGCAACACGCTGCGGTCAAGGCTGAGTACGCAGTGCTCTCGCAAGCGCTGCTGTCCGGCGCCTCGGCGCAGTTGCGCAACATGGCGAGCACCGGCGGCAACCTGCTGCAGCGCACCCGCTGCACCTATTTTCGCGACAACCACAGCCCCTGCAACAAACGTGAACCGGGCAGCGGTTGCGCAGCGATAGGTGGCATCAACCGCACCCTGGCGATTTTCGGTACCAGCGAGCATTGCATCGCGACCAATCCGTCGGACATGAATATTGCCCTCACCGCGTTGGAGGCCCAGGTGTACATTCGCGGTAGCGCTGGCGAGCGAGTCGTGCCGATTGGCGAGTTTTTCCTGCTGCCGGGCGATACCCCGGACAAGGAAAACGTCCTGCAACCGGGCGATCTGGTCACCCATGTCAGCCTGCCCGCGGTGCCGGCAAACAGCCGCTCCGGCTACCTGAAGCTGCGCGATCGGGCCTCGTACGAGTTCGCCCTCGCTTCGGCCGCTGTGGTGTTGCAGGTCGACGGCGGGCGCGTGCGGCATGCGCGGATCGCCATGGGCGGCGTCGGCACCAAGCCATGGCGCGCCACGGCTGCCGAGCAGGTGTTGGTCGGTGCTCCGGCCACGGCCGCGAGCTGGCAACTGGCAGCGGAAGCGGCGGTGAAAGGCGCTCAACCGCAGAGCGAAAACGGCTTCAAGGTCGAACTCGCCAAGCGCTGCGTCGCGCAGGCGTTAGCTAACGTCGCTGCATTGGCGTGAGGCCGATGGCCCCTTCGCGGGCAGAGTCCGACATATATTCATGAGTTGCGTTCGCCATCAAGCGAACCATCGGAGGCCACATGGCACCAGTATCCAATACCGCCGAGGCCGTCATCGGCCACGGCTTCACCCGCATCGACGGGCCGAAGAAAGTCACCGGCAATGCCCGCTACACCTCCGACCACGCCTTCCCCGGCCTGGTGCATGCAGTGCCCGTGACGGCGACCATCACCACCGGCCGCATCACTGCCCTCGACCCCGGCGCAGCGCTACGGATGCCCGGCGTCATCCAGGTGTTTCACTCCGGGAATTTCAGCGATCAGGTCTACCGCAAGCAAAGCGGCGGCGGCAAGACCGACGAGGCCCGTCCGCCGCTGGCCGATGACCGCATCACCTACTACGGCCAGTACGTCGCGCTGGTGGTGGCCAACACCTACGAGCAAGCCGTGGCGGGCGCCGCAGCGGTCAAGGTCAGCTATGCCGCCGACAAGCCCAACGTGGCCATGCGCCTGAGCGCCGAGGAAAAGGAATCGGTCGACACCGAGCGCGGTGACGTGACCAAGGCCTTCGCCAATGCGCCAGTGAAAATCGACCACACCTATACCACGCCACCGCACGCCCACAACCCCATCGAGCTGCATGCAACCGTCGCCCTGTGGAATGGCAAGGAGTTCACGCTGTACGAGACCTCCCAGGCGATCATGAACCACCGCATGGTCATGGCGCAGATGCTCGGTGTGGCGCCGGAGCAGATGCGCATCATCACCGAATACCTGGGCTCGGGCTTCGGCGGCAAGCTGTGGCCGTGGAGCCATTCCCTGCTGGCCGCTGCCGCCGCACGCCAATTGCAGCGGCCGGTCAAGCTGGTAGTCGACCGCGAAATGATGTTCCACAACGTCGGCCATCGTACCAACACCCAGCAACGCATCCGCCTGAGTGCCGATACCAGCGGCAAGCTGCAATCGGTACAGCACGACTACCTCTTCCACAACGCGCGCCTGGACACCTACAAGGAAAATTGCGGCGAGGCCACGGGGTATCTGTACAGCTCGCCCAACCTGCGCGCGGCCTGGTCGTTCGCCCGGCGCGACATCGCCCCGCCGACCTCGATGCGCGGGCCGGGGGCGGTGCCCGGGCTCTATGCGCTGGAGTCAGGCATGAACGAACTGGCCGTGGCACTGAACATGGACCCGCTGCAACTGCGTCTGATCAACGAGCCAACCACGGATGAAAGCACGGGTACGCCCTTCAGTTCGCGCCACCTCACCGAGTGCCTGACCACTGGTGCCGAGCGCTTTGGCTGGGCGCAGCGTAATCCGCGTCCGGGCTCGATGCGCAATGGCGCCGGTGTGGTGATCGGTTGGGGTATGGCGGCCTGCACCTGGATGGCCAAGGCATTGCCCGCCGAGGCGACCGTGCAGTTCGACAGCCAGGGTGGCGCGACGGTACTCAGCGGCACTCAGGATATCGGCACCGGCACCTATACCGTGGTGGCGCAGATGGTCGCACAGCTGACCGGGCTGCCGCTGACCCGTATCGAAGTGACCATCGGTGACACCAGCCTGCCGCCGGGGCCGATGTCCGGCGGTTCAATGGCCACTGGTTCACTGGTACCCGCGGTGCAACAAGCGACCCAGGCGGCCATCGATGCAGCCATTGCCGTGGCCATCGAAGAACATCCACCGTTTCATGGCATGCAGGCCGAGGCGCTGACCTTCGCGCACATGCGTATCTATCCCAAGGGCAGTGACCCGGCCAACGGGATCGAGGTTGGACAGCTGTTGAGCAATGCGCAGATGAAATACATCAGCGGCAGCGGCAAGACGCCCGGCAGCCAGGATGTCGACGAGAAGTTCTCGATTCACTCCTACGGCGCGCATTTTGTCGAGGTCACCTGGGAGCCGGAAATGGCGCGGTTGAAGGTCAACCGCGTGGTGACGGTGATCGATGGCGGCAAGGTCATCAACCCGCGTACCGGGCGCAATCAGATCGAGGGCGCAATCATCATGGGCGTGGGCATGGCGCTGTTCGAGGCCACCGAGTACGACCCGCGCACCGGGCAGCCGGTGAACAGCAATCTGGCAGATTACATCGTCACCACGCATGCCGATGCGCCGGAGGTGGACATCACCTTTCTCGATTACCCGGACACCACGCTCAATCCGTTGGGCGCGCGGGGCATCGGCGAGATCGGGCTGGCGGGGGTGAGCGCGGCGATCACCGATGCGGTGCGCCACGCAACAGGGGTAGTGGTGCGGGACTTACCAGTGCGGATCGAGGATTTGTTGAAATCGACACTGCCTGCCTGACACGACACTGATCACTGTGGGAGCGGACTCTGCCCGCGAAGGCATCAGCAGCACTGGCGGTGTTGCTGCAATGCGCGGTCAGAGCCCGCTCCCACGGGGATTGATAGGCGTCGCTATCAGACCATCTCCACCGTTACACCCAGCGAGCGCAAGGCATTCCAGTACTCAGGGTAGGTCTTGCCGACGCACTCCGGGTCGAGCAGGCGAATACCACTGACCTTCAAACCCGCCAGCGCAAAGCACATGGCGATGCGGTGATCGCTGTGGGTGTCGACCAAGGCATCGCAACGCGTACCGGCCAATGCCGGATCAGCCGCCACCAGCAAGTCATCCCCTTCCACCGTTGCCAAACCTGGGCGAATGGCGTTGAGCCCGTCGTACAGGGCCTGCACGCGATCGCACTCCTTGACCCGCAAGTTGGCCAGCTCGACGAAGCGTACCGGGGTGTTGTTGAACGCTGCCAGCACGGCCAGGGTCGGCACTGCATCCTGCATCTGCGAACCGTTGATGACGGCCGGCATGTTCGGGTAGGCGGCGATGAACGCCTGGGCCTGGGCATCCGGTTGAGTGAAGTCTGCTTCGGCAACGCCGAGGTCGATCTTGCCGCCCGTCAGCGCCTGAGCGGCCCACAAGTAGGTGGCAGCCGAGGCATCTGGCTCGATCAGGTAGTCACACGCGGTGTAGCCGGTAGCGGCGATACGCCAGGAGGTCTCATCGATCACGTCCACTTGCGCGCCGAAAGCCTTCATGCAGGCCAGCGTGAGGTCGACGTAGCCACGGGCACCGATATCCTTGCCCGACAGTTTGACGTCGATGGCCGACTCGCCGCACGCCGCCAGCATCAGCAAGGCGGATACATACTGGCTGGACAGACCGCCATCGATCTCGAACTGCCGCGCCGGCAGCATGCCGGTGCCCTGGACCAATACCGGCGGGCAACCGGTGGCACTCGACACCCGTACACCGCCTGCACGCAAGGCGTCGAGCAGCGGGCCGATCGGGCGCTTTTGCATGTAGTGGTCACCGTCCAGAGTCACCGCGCCGTCCATCGTCGCCACCGCAGCGGTCAGGAAACGTACGGCGGTGCCGGCATTGCCGAGAAACAGCGCCTCGCTCGGCGCCTGCAGGCGACCTGTGCTGGTGACCACAAAGGTGGTGTCATCGGGCTCATCGACCGTCACGCCCATGGCCCGCAGGGCGTTGGACATGTGCCGGGTATCGTCGCTCTTGAGCGCACCGGTGAGACGGCTGGTGCCCTTGGCCAACGCGGCCAGCAGCAAGGCGCGGTTGGTGATCGACTTGGAACCGGGCGGCGAGACCTGGCCGTGCAAGGCGAACCCAGGCGGGATGACGGTAGCGGTGTGCGGCGCACCCATGACAGCGTTTCTCCAGATCAGAACCGGCGCCCTGCGGCGCGAAAGGCGCACATGATGCCATTAATGAAAAGGTCGAGGCAAAAAGC
>CAJCIO010000071.1 GCA_903970465.1 Gammaproteobacteria bacterium | reverse complement strand
TGTTCCTCTTCCTGCCCGACTGGCAGGGCCGCAAGCTCAACAAAGTGCTGGCCAATACCCTGACCTGCAACAGCATCTACCTGCGCCAGATCATGCAGCAGTATGCCCAGGGCAAGCGCGACGACCTCGCCTACCGCCTGGCCCGGCGTAACGCGCACAACGCCGATGCCGCGCTCTCCACGACCTTGGCCAACATGCTGATGGAGCCCGGGCACTTTCGCAAAGAAGCCGACGTGGGCTTTCGCTTTCTGGTGCTGTCCCACACTTTGCTCAGCTATCTGTCAGGCCTGGGGGCACATCGCGGCACCGAACTGCCAGAGCCGGTGCGAGTGCATCTGATCGAGGGGGCTGGGGAAACGCTGTCACGCAGCATCGACGAAATCGCCAACAGCCTGATCAACAAAACGACGGTGGCGGTGCACAGCGATGCCGAAGAGGCCTTGGCCAACGAGCTGGAGCAGATGCCCGAAGAAATTGATGAAGGCCAGCGCCTGGTGCAGAGCCAGCTGGCAATGATCTGCCGTCAACTCGGCCCATTGCGGACCATGGCGGCGCATCTGATCAAGGAAAACGAAAAGGCTGCCTGAGCCACAACGCTACATGCCGTAATCGTGCATCAACCGGGCGTAACTGCCATCGGCCTTCATCGAGGCGATGGCCGAATCGAACCCGGCGATGATCTGATCGTGTTCAGGGTTTTTCAGGCTGACCAGAATGTGCAGGGTATTTTCAGCCAGCGCCGGCCCGAAAAATTCCACAGCGCCCCGCACTTTCGGCGACTCCTGTTGCAGGTAGTAGCGCGCGACGTATTCGTCTTCGAGGGTGAGGTTGACGCGACCGGCGGCGAGCATGCGTACCGCCATCGAAAAATTGTGCACCGGCACCTTGGTGATCTGGCCGTCGGCATCGAATCCGGCTGAATAGGCATAATCACGAACCACCGCCACCGATTGACCATGCAGCGAGTCGAGATCACCGGTGAACGCGAGGTCATCACTCTTGCGCTGCAGCAGACGGATGCGATTGATCAGATAAGGGGCGGAAAATTGGCCGAGATAGGTGCGATCGTTACTGAACCAGGCGTTGACCAGTACATCGTAGCGCCCTTCGCCCACCCCCTGCAGGGCTCGCGCCCAAGGCACCTGCTCGAATTGCGTGGCGTAGCCGGCCCGCACCAGCGCGCGGGTCACCAGATCGGTAGCCAGGCCGCCATTGACCATGGTCGCATCAGTAAAGGGCGGCCAGGCATCGGCGACCAATCGTAAAGTCTGCGCTGCGACCGCAGAGCTCTGCAAGAGCAAGCCCAGCGCACATAACCCTAACCCCAGCGAACAACAGGCTCGATGCAAACGCCCCATGCTCAAGATCCTATGAACGGGCCCGCGCCCTGCGTTGACTTTGTCCATGAGCTGAGTGGCTCAGGGGAATCGATGCAACGGGTAGCCAATGCAGATTACACACAGAAAGCGCCGCGAGCATAGTCCGGTGATGGCGATTAGCCGCGGAGTAGTACATTTTTGTTACATTCACGCTCGCAAGGCTGCGGTGGGCGTCCTTTCCGGAACGCTTTTCAGGGATAGCCGAGCACCGCCCTGATGATCGCCACATTGGCCTCGATCCACTGCGGCTGCACCGCGCCCCAATCACGAATGCGGTAGCACCCGGCGTTCTGACGCGCGCCATCGCCCTGCTCGAATTCACAGACAATGTCCAGATCGGCGAGCGCCGCAATGGTGTCCTGCGCGGTACGCCGCGGCATACCGGTGACCTCGGTCAGTGCCGGCACGCTGCTGGCCTGCTGGCTATCGATCAGCCAGGCCACGTACAGGCGGCGGTAGAAACTGGTTTTGGTCTTGCTGACGTCCATTGCAAAAGCCTTCTTTGAGGTCAGGGGCGGTCCGGCGGCGCGAGATCGCGATACGTCAGGTACAGGCGCAGGTCGAACTCCAACTGCTGGTAGCCGGGCTGCATGTACTCGCACAGTTGATAGAACGCCTTGTTGTGGTCCGACTCCTTGAGGTGCGCCAGCTCGTGCACCACGATCATGCGCAGGAACTGCGGGTCGGCGTCGCGAAACAAGGCGGCGATGCGGATTTCCTTCTTGGCCTTGAGCTTGCCGCCCTGCACCCGCGAAATAGCGGTGTGCAGGCCCAGCGCGCGATGGGTCAGGTCAAGACGGTTATCGAACAGCACCTTGTCGATATTCGGCGCATTGCGCAGATGCTGCTGCTTCAACCCTTGGGCGTAGCTGTACAGCGCCTTGTCGCTCTGAACGTCGTGACGCTGGGAATAACGCTGGCGCAGGTAATCCCCCAGGCGATCCTGGACGATCATCTGGTGGACCTGCTCTTGCAGCGACGAGGGATAGGCTTGCAGATACTTCAAGGGATTCATTGCGCGATAACTGGCCGAGGATCAGCCACCAGTCTACCGGGGGTAACGCCCAAGTGCATCGCCCCGCAGCCGGAATACGCAGGGTTGCGCTTAGTGCAGCCCCCACTCGAACGGCTCGGTAAACTGCCCGGCATCGGTTGCGGTCATTGGTTTGGCCACCACGAAACCCTGCACGAACTGGCAACCGTTGGCTCGTAGCCACTGATATTGTTCATGGGTCTCGACGCCCTCGGCAATGACCGTGATTTCGAACGCCAGGCACATCTCGATAATGCCCTTGGCCATCGCCGCGTCGTGCGCCGAATCGGGCAGGCGGGCAATCAGCTGGCGATCGAGCTTGAGCGTATCGATGGGCAAGTCGCGGAGCATTTTCACCGAGCAGTTGCCACTGCCGAAATCGTCCAGGGCGATCTTGACCCCTAGGCCGTGCAATTGCTGCAGCTGCTCCCGAGCCTGCTGCGGGTTATGCAGGAGCGAGGACTCGACCACCTCGATTTCCAGCTGATCGGCCGACAGATTGTTGTCCGCGATCGCTCGCTGCAACTCGGTGGCCAGATTGGGCATGCTGAACTGGGCGTTGCTCAGACTGATGCTCAGCACCAACTCCTTGCGAAAGGTGGTATTCCAGGCGCTACGCTGCGCTGCACCTTGCTGATAGATCCAGCTGGTGAGCCGACTGATCAGCCGCGCTTCTTCCAGTAATGGGATAAACAGACCAGGCGGCACATCACCGACACTGGGATGCTGCCAACGCAGCAGCGCCTCGAAGCCACGCAGGCGTCCGTCGGCGATCGAGACTTGCGGCTGATAGACGAGGGAAAAGTCTTCATGCTCGATGGCCATGGCCACGCTTTCTTCAAGCATCATCCGCGAACGCGCACGGACGTTCATGTCCTGGTCGTAATAACGGTATTGCTGGCGCCCGGCCTGCTTGGCCGCATACATGGCGATGTCAGCGGCGCGCAACAGACCGTCAAGGTGATGACCGCACTCGGGGTACGTGGCGATCCCGATACTGACCCCCAGGGAAATCTCGATGCCGTCGATTTCCTGCAGCGTCGCCACCCGCTCCATGATCTTTTCCGCAACCTTGGCTGCCTGTTCGGGGTACTCAAGGGTATCGAGCAGCGCGGTGAACTCGTCCCCGCCCATGCGCGCAATGATGTCGTAAGGTCGCAAGCACTCCTTGAGTTGCTCGGCGACCCAGCGCAACACCCGATCCCCGGCGTCATGGCCATGGGTATCGTTGATGCGTTTGAAGCCGTCCAGATCGAGATAAAGCAGCGCTTGGGTCTTGTCCTGACGCTCGTTGCGCACCAGCGCACTGTCGACCGTCTGATAGAAGCCACGACGGTTGAGCAACCCGGTCAACGGATCGGTTACCGCCTGATATTCCAGCTGCTGGTGCAGATTGCGCACCACCGACATGTCCTGGACCGTCACGACCATGGCTTTCTGATCTATGGGCAACGGCGCGCAAGAGAGCGCGACGGGAATCTGCTGACCGGCGTGGTTGCGAAGAAAAGCATCATGGATACGCAGGGTGTCGCGCACGCTGTAGGCGCGGAAAAAATCCGATTCCTCCCAGACTACCGGCGCCGGCTTTTGTACGTATTCAAGAAGGAAACTGCCTTGCAGCTCCGTCAGCGTGGCGCCCAGCAACCGGGAAATCGCCGGGTTGGCGAAGCGGATCGAGCCTGTATCGGACACCACCAGAATGCCCTCGGCAGCGTTTTCCAGCACCGACTGGTTGAACGCCCGCTCGGCTTCCAGATCGCGCGTCAGGCGTTGCAGATCACGGCGGTTGCGCTGCTGTTCAAGCAGGGCCTGGACCTTGGGCCGCAGGATCTGCGGATCGAAGGGCTTGAACAGGTAGTCGATCGCACCATTGGCATAGCCTTTAAGCACGGCGGCCTGGGATTGCTCGTTGGCGGTCAGAAAGATGATCGGCGTGAGCTTGGTCCGCTGGCTGCCGCGCATCAGGCGCGCCACCTCGAAGCCGTCCATGCCGGGCATCTGCACGTCCAGCAGCACCAGGTCGACTTCCTGTTCGAGCAATACGCCCAGCGCCTCGACGCCAGACGCGGCAGTGACCACCTGCCAGTCCTGGCGCTCGAGCAGCGCCCGCATGCTGATCAGATTTTCCGGGTAATCGTCGACGACGAGTAGGGTCGATGCACCTTCAATGTGTTTGGGTTGCGCGCATTCCATGCTGCTTCTCTCGTGTTGAGGGCCATTCGGCTTACATCGGCGCTTTCTATCTAAAGTATCGGTTTCATTACGGTATCAACCGCAATGGCCGGTGCAACATCGATAACAAGCGAGACTCCGAACCACGCAAACCGCCAGGGGCACCCATAAGGAGGTGTTTTCGCGGATTACAGCTTTCTGTGACTCTAGACCTTAATGGACCGGACCGCCGAGCAAATAGTGCCATCATTGGCGTTGAAAAACTGACGGCCGATAAACGGTCAGTGGATTGACACTCTGTAATCAAAGGCTTACACACGGCCGACAAACGGATGGCGCCATCATAATGGCGTACGACCCAGGAAGCGATATTCTAGACCCTGTGAAAAGGCAGCCGCATTCGACAACTCCTGAAGCGGTAAGTTCGTAGTGTTTATCTGGCACCGTACTGCCAGAAAACTAACTTTGCAGGTAGTCCAAATGATCGATCTATCCACGTGGGACCTCAGCATTCCTGTCGGCAGCGTCGCTACCACTATCGATACCCCGACCCTGGTCAAGGGCTTCAAGGATGAATACTTCCACTCCGACACCGGCACCCTGTTCTTCTGGGCTCCGGTCACCGGCAGCAAGACCGCCAGCGCCATCTACCCTCGCAGCGAACTGCGCGAAACCAACGCCGACGGTTCTGTGCGCAACTGGCTGTACACCGCAGCCGACAACACCCTGACCGCTACCATGATGGTCAATCAGGTGCCTTCGTCGGGCAAAGTAGTGATCGGCCAGATCCACGTCAACGGGAGCAACGAGCCACTCCTGAAAGTCGAATATCAATACAAAGAGAAACTGGGTACCGGCAATATCGTCGCCAAGCTGCGCCAGACCCCCGGCCAGGAAGATCCGACCGTCATCACCGTCGCCACTGGCGTACCGATGAAAAAAAACCTCAATTACATGATCCATCTGACCAAAGCAGGCACCCTGAGCGTAACAGCCTATAACTTCAACTGGACGACCAAGGTGGATCCTCAGTGGGCGACCAAGCCGTTGTACTTCAAGGCTGGCGTGTATGTTCAGGACAACACCGGATACGCCACCGAAGGCGGCTCTACCACCTTCACCAAGTTGGTGATCGGTCATACCCAGGGTTGAGGAAAATCGAGGCATGGACGTTTCAAATAAAAAACCCCGCACTTGGCGGGGTTTTTTAATGCCTGCAAGAATCAGCTGACCTTGGCGGCCAACTCACCCGAAGCGTAACGCTGGAACATGCCTTCCAGGGAGATCGGCTTGATCTTCGAAGCGTTGCCGGCAGTGCCGAAGGCTTCGTAACGCGCAATACACACGTCACGCATGGCCTTGACGGTTTCAGCGAAGTATTTGCGCGGGTCGAACTCGCCCGGATTCTGCGCCATGAAACGGCGGATGGCACCGGTGGAAGCCAGGCGCAGGTCGGTGTCGATGTTGACCTTGCGCACGCCGTGCTTGATGCCTTCGACGATTTCTTCGACCGGCACGCCGTAGGTTTCTTTGATCTGGCCACCGTACTCGTTGATGATCGCCAGCCAGTCCTGAGGCACGGAAGACGAACCGTGCATAACCAGGTGAGTATTGGGGATACGCTTGTGAATTTCCTTGATGCGATCGATCGCCAGAATGTCACCGGTAGGCGGCTTGGTGAACTTGTAGGCGCCGTGGCTGGTGCCGATGGCGATAGCCAACGCATCGACCTGGGTCTTCTTGACGAAGTCGGCCGCTTCTTCCGGATCGGTCAGCATCTGGCTGTGATCGAGGATACCCTCGGCGCCGACACCGTCTTCTTCACCAGCCTGACCGGTTTCCAGCGACCCCAGGCAGCCCAGCTCACCTTCAACCGACACACCACAGGCGTGGGCGAAAGAGACAGTCTGCGAGGTCACGCGCACGTTGTAGTCATAGTCGGTCGGGGTCTTGCCGTCGACACCCAGGGAACCGTCCATCATCACCGAGCTGAAGCCCAGCTGGATCGAACGCTGGCAGATGTCAGGGCTGGTGCCGTGGTCCTGGTGCATGCACACCGGGATGTGCGGGAATTCTTCGATAGCAGCGAGGATCAAGTGGCGAAGGAAAGGAGCACCCGCGTATTTGCGTGCACCCGCCGAGGCCTGAACGATAACCGGCGAATCGGTCTTGTCCGCGGCTTCCATGATTGCGCGCATCTGTTCAAGGTTGTTGACGTTGAAAGCGGGGACTCCGTAGCCGAACTCGGCTGCGTGGTCCAGCATCTGGCGCATGCTGATGAGTGCCATTGTATTTGTATCTCCCGATCCAGGGTCGTTAATCGTGCAAGCCTGCCGTATTGGCGGCCGCTGTTCAATATTCACATTGCAATGTTGCGGTTAACACCGTGCGGTCACCGCGCAGCGACTTTCGACCGGTCACGCTCGACCACTGCTTTCACGGAACCTTCTTCACGGAGCCTTGCAGCCCCGCCCAATCAGATCATTGGTAGCGACCCAGTACACCAGGCCTTGATCATCCTTGACGTTGAACGCCAGCACGCCATCGCTGAACATCTGGCCATCGGCGCCGGGCTCGGTCTTCAGGTGGTAGACCTGATCCTTGCCCCCCAGGCGTACATCGACCTTGCTGCGAGCGGCATCGGTATATTGCCAGAACACGTCGAGCTGACTGTCACAGACCCAATGGGTCGGTGCCGGCGTCGATGCAGTCGCAGACGACGGCCACGATGGCCACCACGAAGTGCTGCATCCAGCCAACAGGGTCATCCCCAGCACCGCACACATCGCCGGTGCGATAGATCCTTTCATTGCCACTCCTCGCTGGCAGCCACCGAACGGTGGCAGCTAGTTACAGTTCTGCTCCTTGGTGCCCGCTTCGCTCTGAACACCCGTGGCATTGGTCGCCACGCGCTGATCGTTCTGCGAGGTCGGTACCGTGACCGTCGCCGGGCTAAAGACTTCGCACGCACTTTTCGCGCCATTAGGCCCGATACATCCGCTCACCATCAGTACAGCCAACACCACAACGCTTGCCAGCACACCAGTCGACGTCTTCATAACGATTGCCTCGCACACATCCATGACGGGAAACAGCACCTGTAGGGTAGGACCGTATTCACTGCCAGTGGTTGCCTAGTGGCAGCCGTTACCAGGATCTTCGCTGTTGTACTTCTCCAACGCCTCGTTGCCTTGGCGCTTGCTGATCACCGGCGCAGTCTGCGCCTGCCATTCGGACTGCGCGCAGCCACCATGGGGCTTGGCCACTTCGGCCTTGACGGGCGTTACGGCGCTATCGGCCGGCGTGCTGGAGCAACCCGCCAGCAGTGCCATCAACATCACCGCCGGCAGGGTTTTGAACATCGGGAGGGTCCCTGTTCCAATGTTCATGTCAGTCAGGACTTGGCGCGCTGTTCGAGCATTTCCACCGCTGGCAGAACCTTGCCTTCGACGAACTCGAGGAAGGCGCCGCCGCCGGTGGAGATGTACGAAATGTCGCTGCCGATGCCGTACTTGTCGATCGCCGCCAGAGTGTCGCCGCCGCCCGCGATAGAAAACGCCGAGCTCTCGGCGATGGCCTTGGCCAGCACCTTGGTGCCGTTGCCGAACTGGTCGAATTCGAATACGCCGACCGGGCCGTTCCACAAAATGGTTTTCGAAGTTTTCAGCAACTGGGCGAAGTTCTCGGCGGTTTTCGGCCCGATATCCAGGATCATGTCATCGTCAGCGACATCGGCGATGTCCTTGACGGTGGCTTCGGCGTCTTCGGCGAACCGCTTGGCGACCACCACGTCAACCGGCAATGGCACGCTGACCTTGGCGGCGATGGCGCGAGCGGTGTCGAGCAGATCCGGCTCGTACAGCGACTTGCCGACATTGTGGCCCGCCGCGGCAAGGAAGGTATTGGCGATGCCACCGCCGACGATCAACTGATCGCAAATGGTGCTCAAGCTATTGAGCACGTCGAGCTTGGTCGACACCTTGGAGCCCGCGACGATAGCGGCCATCGGCTTGGCCGGCGCGCCCAACGCCCTGCCCAGCGCTTCGAGCTCGGCGGCCAGCAACGGGCCAGCCGCTGCGACCTTGGCGAACTTGGCCACGCCATGGGTCGAGCCCTCGGCGCGGTGGGCGGTGCCGAAGGCGTCCATCACGAACACGTCGCACAGGGCGGCGTATTGTCGGGCCAGGTCATCAGCGTTCTTTTTCTCGCCCTTGTTGAAGCGCACGTTCTCGAACAACACCACGTCGCCAGGCTTGACGTCGACGCCGCCGAGGTAGTCAGCCACCAGCGGCACGTCACGGCCCAGCGCCTTGCTCAGATAGTCGGCTACCGGTTTGAGGCTGTTTTCGGCAGAGAACTCACCTTCGACAGGACGCCCTAAGTGCGAGCAGACCATTACCGCAGCGCCTTTTTCCAGGGCCAGCTTGATGGCCGGCAGCGAGGCGACGATGCGCGCGTCACTGGTGACCTTGCCGTCCTTGACGGGCACGTTGAGGTCTTCGCGGATCAATACGCGCTTACCTTGCAGATCGAGGTCGCTCATCTTCAACACGGTCATTGAGTCAGTCCTTCATGCCTTTGGAGATTGTTGGTTTATGACGTGCAGATAGTGATCTGCAACGTCGAGCATGCGATTGGCGAAACCCCACTCATTGTCGAACCAGGCCAGCAGATTGACCAACCGAGGGCCAGACACGCGGGTCTGGCTGGCATCGACGATGGCCGAGTGCGGATCATGGTTGAAATCACAACTGGCGTGGGGCAGCTCAGTGTAGGCCAACAGCCCGTGCAGCGGGCCGCTGGTGGCGGCCTCGCGCAGGATTCGGTTGACCTCCACGGCGTCAGTGTCCCGAGCGGTCTGCAAGGTGATATCCAGGCACGACACGTTGACCGTCGGCACGCGCACTGCTTTGGCCTGAATTCGGCCGGCAAGTTCCGGAAGCAGACGTTCGATACCGCGCGCCAGGCCGGTCGACACCGGGATCACCGACTGAAACGCCGAGCGGGTGCGGCGCAAGTCTTCGTGGTGATAGGCGTCGATCACTGGCTGATCGTTCATCGCCGAGTGGATTGTCGTGATGGACACGTACTCCAGCCCCAGTGCCTGATCCAGCAGGCGCAACAGCGGCACGCCGCAGTTGGTGGTGCACGAGGCGTTACTGACCAGGCGCTCGGCGCCGGTCAGGCACGCCTGGTTGACGCCGAACACCACGGTGGCGTCGACATCGGCCTCGCTGGCCATGGGCTGAGAAAACAACACCCGCGGCGCACCGGCTTCAAGGAAGCGCTCACCGTCTTCACGGGTGTGATAGGCGCCTGAGCACTCGAGCACCAGGTCGATGCCCAAGGCGCGCCAGTCGATGCCTTCCGGGGTGGCGCTGCGCAGAACCTGGATGCGATCGCCATTGATTTGCAAACAATCGCCGTCGATCGCCACCTTGCCGGGGAAACGGCCGTGGGTGGAATCGAAGCGCGTCAGGTATTCGAGGCTGGCCATGTCGGCCAGGTCGTTGATCGCCACGACTTCGAAGCCCGCTTCGCTGCCGCGTTCGTACAGCGCTCGCAACACACAGCGGCCAATGCGACCGTAACCGTTGAGAGCAACTTTGAAAGGGCGTGGCTGAGGCATGGTCGAGCTCGTATAGGAATTCGAGGGGGAGCTGGGTAGTGCGTTATCAGTGCCGGCCTCTTCGCGAGCAAGCTTTGCTCCCACAGAGTCCGGCGGTCCTGCGGCGTGCACCTATGGGAGCAAGGCTTACCCGCGAAGAAGCCCGAGAAGGCATCGTCACCGGCAAGCCATACAGGCCAGCAACGACAATCAGTCTTCCAGCAGTTCTTCAGCGGTCCCCAGAATGTTCTCCAGGGTAAAGCCGAACTCTTCGAACAGCGCTGGCGCCGGCGCCGACTCACCATAAGTGGTCATGCCGATCACGCGGCCCTCGAGGCCCACGTATTTGTACCAGTAGTCGGCATGGGCCGCTTCGATAGCGATCCGCGCGCTGACCTGCAATGGCAGCACCGCCTGTTTGTAGCCCGCGTCCTGTGCTTCGAACAGGCTGGTGCAAGGCATCGAAACCACACGCACCTTGCGGCCCTGCTCGGTCAGCTTGTCGTACGCCTGAACCGCCAGGCCTACTTCGGAACCGGTGGAGATCAGGATCAGCTCCGGCTCGCCTTCGCAATCCTTTAGCACGTAGCCGCCACGGCTGATGTCGGCGATCTGCGCGTCGGTACGCACCTGATGCTGCAGGTTCTGCCGCGAGAAGATCAGCGCCGAAGGGCCGTCCTTGCGCTCGATCGCGTGCTTCCAGGCCACGGCCGATTCGACCGCGTCCGATGGGCGCCAGGTGTCCAGGTTCGGCGTGGTGCGCAGGCTGGTCATCTGTTCGATCGGCTGGTGAGTCGGGCCATCTTCGCCCAGGCCGATGGAGTCGTGGGTATAGACGAAGATCACGCGCTTCTTCATCAGCGACGCCATGCGCACGGCGTTGCGGGCGTACTCCATGAACATCAGGAAGGTCGCGCCGTAAGGCACCAGGCCGCCGTGCAGGGCAACGCCGTTCATGATGGCGCTCATGCCGAATTCGCGCACACCGTAGTACATATAGTTGCCGCTGGCGTCTTCGGCCGAGACACCTTTGCAACCTTTCCACAGGGTCAGGTTGGAACCGGCCAGGTCAGCCGAACCGCCGAGGAATTCCGGCAGCAGCGGGCCGAAAGCGTTCAGGGTGTTCTGGCTGGCTTTGCGGCTGGCGATGGTCTCGCCTTTGGCCGCCACTTCAGCGATGTAGGCAGCAGATTTTTCATCGAAGTCGGCAGGCAGATCACCCGCCAGACGACGAACCAGCTCGTTGGCCAAGTCGGGGAACTGTGCAGAGTAGGCCGCGAAACGCTGGTCCCACTCGGCTTCAAAGGCCAGGCCGGACTCCTTGGCGTTCCACTCGGCGTAGATATCGGCCGGGATTTCAAACGGGCCGTGGTTCCACTTCAGCGCCGCACGGGTCAGGGCAATTTCCGCGTCACCCAGCGGGGCGCCGTGGCAGTCTTCCTTGCCTTGCTTGTTCGGCGAACCGAAACCGATGGTGGTCTTGCAGCAGATCAGGGTCGGCTGCTCGCTCTTGCGGGCGGTGTCGATGGCAGTCTTGATTTCTTCCGGGTCGTGACCGTCGACGTTGCGGATCACCTGCCAGTTGTAGGCTTCGAAACGCTTCGGGGTGTCGTCGGTGAACCAGCCTTCGACTTCGCCGTCGATGGAGATACCGTTGTCGTCGTAGAAAGCGATCAGCTTGCCCAGGCCCAAGGTGCCGGCCAGGGAGGCGACCTCATGGGAAATGCCTTCCATCATGCAACCATCACCCAGGAACACGTAGGTGTGGTGGTCGATGATGCTATGGCCAGGACGGTTGAACTGCGCGCCCATGACTTTTTCGGCCAGGGCGAAGCCCACGGCATTGGCCAGACCCTGACCCAGCGGGCCAGTGGTGGTCTCGACGCCCGGGGTGTAGCCGAACTCCGGGTGGCCCGGGGTACGGCTGTGCAATTGGCGGAAGTTCTTCAAGTCTTCGATCGACAGGTCGTAGCCGGTCAGGTGCAACAACGAGTAGATGAGCATCGAACCGTGACCGTTGGACAGAATGAAGCGGTCACGGTCGGCGAACGAAGGGTTCGCCGGGTTGTGCTTGAGATAGTCGCGCCACAGGACTTCGGCGATGTCGGCCATCCCCATCGGCGCACCGGGGTGGCCGCTGTTGGCTTTTTGCACGGCATCCATGCTGAGGGCACGAATGGCGTTGGCGCGCTCACGACGGCTGGGCATCGCTGATCTCCTGAGGTCTTGTAAGGAAGAACGAAAAAGAGCGCCATTTTCCCCTAGGCAGAGGCCATGGGGCAATCGGAGATGACGATTCCCTTGGATTTTTTGCGGTTTTACGCGATTGCGGCCAATACGAGCCGCTGATCAAGCAATATCAAAACTTTTTGATATTGCCCTTGCGAGCCGCGCAACGCGACTCTAGACTGCCATCCCATGAGCCTACAAATCCCCACCCTCAGCCCCGAGCCCTTCGATGATCTGGCTGCCCTGTGCAAAGCCGGCAACGATCCCTTGCGGCTGAATGTGTTGCGCGCGCTGGCGTGCGACTCTTTTGGGGTGCTGGAGCTGGCGCAGATTTTCGCCATCGGCCAGTCGGGCATGAGCCACCACCTCAAGGTGCTGGCCCAGGCTGACCTTGTGGCCACGCGCCGTGAAGCCAATGCGATTTTCTACCGCCGTGCCCTGCCCGACCTTGCGGGCACTGGCGGCCGCGTTCATGCGGCGCTATTGATCGAGGTAGACGACCTCGACCTGCCCAGCGACGTGCAAGCGCGCATGGCCTTGGTCCAGCGCCAGCGCGCCGCGGCCAGCAAAAACTTTTTCTCGCGCATGGAAGAAAAATTCCGTGCCCAGCAAGACCTCATTGCCGGGCTGCCGCAATACCGTGACAGCCTGCTGGCGCTGCTCGACAAGCTCAATTTTGCACCCACTGCCAGCGCGCTGGAGGTAGGCCCGGGCGATGGCGGCTTCTTGCCCGAGCTGGCCAGCCGCTTCGCCCATGTCACCGCGCTGGACAACAGCGCCGAGATGCTCGAGCTGGCGCGTGAGGTCTGCACCCGCGAACAACTGAATAACGTTGAACTGCGCCTGGCGGATGCCTTGAGCGCACTGTCCCTTGCGGCCGACTGCGTGGTGCTGAACATGGTGCTGCACCATTTCAGCGACCCCGCCCACGCCTTCGTGCAACTGAGCGAGCGCGTGAAACCCGGCGGCAGCCTGCTGGTAACCGAGTTGTGCAGCCACAACCAGGGATGGGCCAGGGAGGCCTGCGGTGATCTCTGGCTAGGGTTTGAACAGGAAGATCTGGCCCGTTGGGCCACCGCTGCGGGCCTCGTGCCCGGGGAAAGCCTCTATGTAGGCTTACGTAATGGTTTCCAGATTCAGGTCCGCCATTTTCAGCGACCGGCTGGCGACACTCACCATCGGTAAATTCAGGAAATAGTCCAGATGAGCGAATACTCCCTTTTCACCTCCGAGTCCGTGTCTGAAGGACATCCGGACAAGATCGCCGACCAGATTTCCGACGCGGTACTGGACGCCATCATCGCCGAAGACAAGTTCGCCCGCGTAGCCTGCGAAACCATGGTCAAGACCGGTGTCGCCATCATTGCCGGCGAAGTCAGCACTTCGGCCTGGGTCGATCTCGAAGACATCGTGCGCAACGTCATCATCGGCATCGGCTACAACAGCTCCGACGTCGGCTTCGACGGCGCCACCTGCGCGGTGATGAACATCATCGGCAAGCAGTCCATCGACATCGCCCAAGGCGTCGACCGCAGCCGCCCTGAAGACCAGGGTGCCGGCGACCAGGGCCTGATGTTCGGCTACGCCAGCAACGAAACCGATGTGCTGATGCCCGCGCCGATCTGCTTCTCGCACCGCTTGGTCGAGCGCCAGGCCGAAGCCCGCAAAAGCGGCCTGCTGCCGTGGCTGCGTCCAGACGCCAAGTCCCAGGTCACCTGCCAGTACGAAGGCGGCAAGGTCGTCGGTATCGACGCGGTCGTGCTGTCGACCCAGCACAACCCGGATGTTTCCTACGCCGACTTGCGCGAAGGCGTCATGGAGCTGATCGTCAAGCACGTGCTGCCGGCCGAACTGCTGCACAAGGACACTCAGTTCCACATCAACCCCACCGGCAACTTCATCATCGGTGGCCCGGTGGGCGATTGTGGCCTTACCGGCCGCAAGATCATCGTCGACAGCTACGGCGGCATGGCCCGTCACGGCGGCGGCGCGTTCTCGGGTAAAGATCCATCCAAGGTCGACCGTTCCGCCGCCTACGCCGGTCGTTACGTCGCCAAGAACATCGTTGCCGCCGGCCTGGCCGAACGTTGCGAAATCCAGGTCTCCTACGCCATTGGCGTGGCCCAGCCGACCTCGATCTCGATCAACACCTTCGGCACCGGCAAGATCAGCGACAGCAAGATCGTGCAACTGGTCCGTGAACACTTCGACCTGCGTCCGTATGCGATCACCACCATGTTGGATCTGCTGCACCCGATGTATCAGGCGACCGCTGCGTATGGCCACTTCGGGCGTGCGCCGGTTGAGATGACCGTGGGTGACGATACGTTTACCGCGTTTACCTGGGAGAAGACGGATCGCGCTGAAGCGCTGCGGGCTTCTGCTGGGTTGTAACGGTAACGGTTGTCACGAAGCCCCGATCGGCTTGATCCGCTCGGGGCTTAGTCCGCGTCCAGACGCAACACGCTGTCCAGGCGGATACTCTGCAAAAAAATCTCGTCGTGAGACACAACCATCAATGCACCTGGGTACTCATCCAGCATCTGTTCAAGTGCAATTCTGCTAGGTAGATCCAGATGGTTATCGGGCTCGTCCAGTAACAGCAATTGCGGGGACTGCTGAGCATAGAGCTGTGCTGCCAACGCTATCTTCAGGCGCTCTCCGCCACTCAACTGACTAGTCTTGAGCATCGCACGATCGGCATCGATCCCCATCTGCGCCAACCGAGTGCGTGCTTCGGCTTCGGGCAACTCCGGATTACTCTCGTAGACCCATTGCACTGCCGTGCGTTCGGGGTAGTGCAAGCCCGCGTGCTGATCCAGCCAGCCGATATGGCAACGGCAGATGAGCTCACCTTCACGGACCGGCAGCTCGCCGGCAATCACCCGCAACAACGTCGATTTACCGCTGCCATTGGCGCCAGAAATGGTCATGCGCGCGGGCCCGGTCAAGGTCAGATTGATGGGGACCGTGTAGCCGAACGGGAGGATGACGTCGTTGAGTTGCAGCAGCAATTTTCCATTGGGCACGACGCTTTCTGGCGACAACATCATGCGTTGAATGTCCGGCGCACACCGCGCACGGGCCTCGGTGATGCGTTGTTGCTGCTGCTCCCGGGCCACCTGGTGATTGAGGCGCAACTTGCCCTGGCTGTTCTCGCTGCGCTCTTTTTGGGCGTTGGTGATCAGCTTGGTCTGATTGCCGTCACGCGCCTGGCGGTCACCGCGAGCGTTACGCCGTTGTTGACGCTCCATCTGCACGACCCGCTCACGTTGCTCACGCTTGGCCTGCGCCCTCTCCCCTTGCAATGCTGACTGAAGCGCCTGCTGTTCCTGCTCGCGAGCCACCGCATACTGACTGTAGTTACCGCCATAAACTGCCAGGCCCAAGGGCGACAGCTCGACGATTTCGTTCACATGCTCCAAAAGCCCGCGATCATGGCTTATCAACACCAGCCCGCTTGGCCAGCGACTGATCTGCTCTGCAAGCTTGCGTTGCTGATCGATATCCAGGTGGTTGCTGGGCTCATCCAGAATCAGCCAGTCGGCCCTGGATAACCACGCACCCAGCAACGCCACCCGCTGCCGCTCGCCACCGCTAAGCACCTCAGTGCGCGTGTCGGCATGCAAGTGGTCCAATCCGATCTGCTGCAACTGCGCCTCAAGCCTCGCGGCGCAATCCCATTGGCCGATTGCCAGCGAATGGTCGTCATCGTCGACACTGCCTTGGGCGATACGCTTGAGCGCTGCCAGGATAGGGGCGACCCCGGCCAGCGCGGCGACGGTGGGGTAACGCTCCGGGTCCAGTAACTGCTCCACGGCGTAAACCCGCCCTTCACGACGGACGGTGCCGCGGGTGGACAGTTGCTCCCCGGTCAGCAGGCGGCCGAGTAAAGGCTTGCCGCATCCATTGGCGCCGACGATACCCGTGGCTCGGGTATTGAAGGTGTGGCTCAGGTGGTCGAACAACACGCGGCCGTCGGGGAGGTTGAACGACAGGTGGTCGAGTTGGAGTAATCGTTGGGTCATGAGACTTCCTTGTTGAATCGGCCCGATGGGCGCTGATCTCCCGCTTGCAGGTCCGCCCCCCTCAGAGCAAGCTCAATCTGAGGTACACCGATCAGAGCCATTGACGGCGACTAGATATCGATCAACCGCTCATTCAGATCTTTCAATTTTGAGATTTGCTGAACCAATGCCGGGACTCCATCAAGGGCAAGTACGTATTTCCATATATACGCAAAGACTGCGTAGACAGTCCCAGCTTCGACTAGAGCGCCTTCACCTAGACGAAAAAGTGCGAATGTAAACAGAACGATGACGACAAGCTCCATCTTGAAATAAGCACTCGCTTCGGTATCAGAAAGACGTACTCGCCAACCCGCCAAAG
The DNA here is from genome assembly GCA_903970465.1 of Gammaproteobacteria bacterium. GTDB lineage: Bacteria > Pseudomonadota > Gammaproteobacteria > Pseudomonadales > Pseudomonadaceae > Aquipseudomonas. The sequence continues at coordinate 30 of CAJCIO010000071.1, read as the reverse complement.
CCCTGAAATGCCTGGATATACTTGTCAGGC
>CAJCIO010000070.1 GCA_903970465.1 Gammaproteobacteria bacterium | reverse complement strand
ACCGAGGCACCGCTGCCGTCAGTGGCGGTAACGACGACGGTATAGGCACCGTGGTCGCCGCCCTGGGAGGCGCTGCTGCCCAGGGTGCCGGTGATCACGCCGGTGTTGCTGATCACCAGGCCGGTGGGCAGGCCGCTGGCGGTGTAGGTCAGGGCGTCGCCATCCGGGTCGCTGAACTGCCCGGCGACGTTGAGGTTGACGGCACTGCTGTCGTTGGCGGTCTGGGTGCCGATCACACCGGTGGTCACCGGGGCTTCGTTGACGGCGGCGATGTTGAGGGTAACGGTGGCGGTGGCGGTGCCGCCGTCGGCATCGACGACCTGATACTGAAAGGTGTCCGTGCCGTGGAAGCGCGCGTTGGGGGTGTAGACGAAGCTGCCGTCGCTGTTGAGCACCAGAGTCCCGTTGGCCGGACCTTGTACCGGCGTGGTGCTGATCTGCAGCGCGTCGCCATCGGGGTCGGTATCGTTGGTCTTCACATTGCCCGTGATGGCAGTGCCTTCAGTGCCGTTGAAGGTGTCAGGGTTGCCAATCGGGGCGGGGTTGCTGACTGTCAGCACGAAGCTCTCGCTGACCAGGCCGCCTCGGCCATCGTTGGCGGTGACCACGATGGCGTAGGCGCCACTGGTCACCGCCGTCGACGCATGGCCGCCGAGGGTGCCGCTGATCAACCCGCTATTGGCATCGATGGTCACGCCAGCGGGCAGGCCGGTGGCGGTGTAGGTCAGGGGATCGTTGTCGGCATCGCTGAAGTGACTGCTGACGCTGATGCTCACCGGCTGGCCGTCGGTACCGGTCTGGTTGGCGATGGTGGTGCCCACTGGCGCAATATCCGCCGCGGCGTTGACGGTGATGGTGACTGTGGCGGTCTCCTGGGTGCCGTTGGACAGCACGGTGTAGGTGAAGGTGTCGGTGCCCGTGAAGCCCGTCGCCGGGGTATAGGTGGTGTTGCCCTGGGCATCGATGGTGACGGTGCCGTTGGTGGGGTTGGTATGGCTTTCGACCACGCGGCCAGCGTTCTCGAACGTGTCGTTGGCCAGGACATTGAAGGTCACTGCGGTGTTGGTCGTGGTGGTGGCGTAGTCCGGGACGATGTCGGCGACCGGGGTGATGGTGATCGGCAGGTCAACATTGACGTTGGCGATGCCGCCGGTCAGATGGTTCAGCGACAGGGTGATATTGAGCGGGCCGTTGTAGTCGGCACCGGGGGTATAGACCAGGCTGTTGAGCGCGGCGTTGATAGCCGCGGTGGTGCCCGAGAAGTGCAGCACCGAGGACCCCGTGCTGCTGCCTTCGGAGATCGAAATACCGGTGGTGTTGGTCAAGCTCAATTGGCCCAGCGGCACGCTGATGCGCAGGTCCAGAATGTCGCCGTCGACGTTGCCGACGGACAGGTGCTGGCCGACGATATTGGCGAACACCAGAGGCGTGTCTTCAGCGAGCAGCGGAATCGACGGCACCTGAATGGTCGGCAAGTCGACCACAGGCAGCACCATTACCGCGACATAGCCGGTGGCCGTGGCGCCATCGGCGTCCTTGACTTGGTAAGTGATGGTGTCGACGCCGTTGTAGTTGGCGGTCGGGGTGTAGCGCAGCGAGCCGTCGTTGTTGATGGTCACGGTGCCGTGCAGCGCTGTGGCGCCCGTCACGGTGATGGCGTCGCCATCGGGGTCGACCACGCCCAGCGCTGCGGCGGTGATGTCGATGGGGGTGTCTTCGTTGCCGGTCACTTGCAGCCCGACCAAGGGGACCGGTGCCGGGTTGGTGACCTGGATCACCAGGTTGCTGGTGGCGCTGGCGCCAGCCAGGTCGGTGGCGGTGACCACGACATTGTAGGTGCCTGTGCCATTGAGGCCGTTGACCGAAGCGTGGCCGTCGACCTGGCCGCTGATCAATCCGTTCAGGGAATTGATGGTCAGACCGGCTGGCAGGTTGGTCGCCGTGTAGTGCAACACATCCAGCGGATCGACATCGGTGAAGGCCTGGGCGGTGGGCAGCGCGACGGTCAACTGGCTGTCGAGGAGCGGCACGGTGCCGAGGTTGCCATTGGACGTGGGCGCGTGGTCGCCGACGGTAACGTTGACGGACGTGGTCTCGGTCACGCCGCCGGATGTCACGGTATAGGTGAAGGTGTCCGCGCCCAGGTAGCCCGCCGCCGGGGTGTAGGTGACTGCGCCATTGAGGCCGAGCACCACCAGGCCGTGAGCGCCCTGGCTGATGCCGGTGATCACCGGGGTGCCGGAGAACGTATCGTTGGCCAGCGGGAAGAACGTCACGGGCGCCAATGGGCCTGTGGTAATGGTGTCGGCAACGCCGTCGGCGACCGGATTGATGGTCAGGGCGATGCTCGAGCTTTGCACCGCGGCGATACCGTCGCTGGCCTGCACGCTGATGGTAGCGCTGCCGTTGTAATCGGCAGTGGGGACGAAACTCATGCCATTGAGTGCGGCGTTGATCGCGGCGGAACTGCCGGAGAAAGTCATGCTGCCATCGCCGTTGCCGTCACCGCTGGTGAAGGTCAGGCCGGTGGTCTGGTGCAGCGTCAGGGCGCCGTGGTTGGTGCTGAGGGTGACGGTCAGAATGTCGTTGTTCTGATCGGCCACCGTCACTGCATTGCCGTTGGCGCTCGAGAATACCTGGGAGATGTCCTCGTTGAAGGTCAGCGAGGCCGGAGCGCTGATGGTCGGCGCGTAGTTGGGCAAGATGGCATTCACGTGGACGGTAGCCGTCTCGTACGTGCCGTTGGATTTTACCGTGTAGGTGAAGCTGTCGCTGCCTGTATAGCCGGTCGTGGGGGTGTAGATGGCGTTGCCTTGGGCATCGATGGTCACGGTGCCGTGCAGCGGCGTGGTGTAGCTGTCGACTACGCGGCCGGGATTTTCGAAGGTGTCGTTGGCCAGGACATTGAAGGATGCGGGCGTATTGAGCGTGGCGGTGACGTTGTCGTCGACGATGTCGGCGACCGGCGCGATGCTGATCGGCAGCGTGGCGTTGACGCTGATGATGCCGCCCAGCAACTTGCCCAGGCCGATGGTGATGTTCAGCGGGCCGTTGTAGTCGGCGGCCGGGGTATAGACCAGGTCGTTGAGCGCGGCGTTGACGTCCGCCGACAGGCCGGTGATGCGCAGGTGCGTGCCGAGGGTGTCGCTGGTCTGGGTCAGCGACACGGCGGTGTGGTTGGTGAGGTTGGCGATGCTCAACGCACCGACGCCCACGGGCAGATCGAGGTTGATGGCCACGGCGTCGCCGTCGATATTGCCGACGCTCAATTGCTGACCGAGCAGGTTGGCAAAAATCAGCGGCGTGTCTTCGAGCAGCAGCGGGATCGAAGGCAGGCTCAGCACTGGCAGATGTGGCACTGCCGCGAGGACCACGGCGACAGAGCCGGTGGCCTGACCGCCGTCGACATCCTTGACGGTGTAGGTAATGGAGTCGAGGCCGTAGTAGTTGGCGTTGGGTTGATAGCTCAGCGAGCCGTCGTTGTTGATGGTCACGGTACCGTGCGCGGCGGTGGCGCTGGTGATGCTGAACGCGTCGCCATCGGGGTCGACGATCGCCAGCGCCGAGGCGCTGATACCGAGCAGGGCGTTTTCGGTACCGCCGACCTGCAGGCCCACCAACGGGATCGGGGCGGGGTTGGTGACGGTCATGACCAGGGTCGAGCTGACGCTTGCACCCGCCAGATCGGTGGCGGTGACCACGATGTTGTAGGTGCCGGTACCGCCGACACCGTTGACCGAGGCATGGCCATCGACGATGCCGGTGATCGTGCCGAGCAACGGGTCGACGGTGAGTCCGGCAGGCAGACCGGTAGCGGTGAAGTGCAGCACGTCCAGCAGATCGGCATCATGAAACGCCAAGCCTGGCGTGAGCGCGATCACGCCCTTGTCGACCGTCGCCACGGTGCCGAGGTTGGCAGGGCCGGTGGGCGCGGTGTCGCCTACCACCACGCTGATCGGGATGGTTTCGGTGACGCCGCCAGAGGTCACGGTATAACTGAAGGTGTCGGTGCCCGAATAACCTGACGCCGGGGTATAGGTGATGCTGTTGCCCACCAGCAGCGCAACGCCATGGGCGGGCGAGGTGATCGAGGTGATGGCGGCCGTCGCGTCGAAGGTGTCGTTGCTCAGTGGCGTGAAGGTCACCGGCGTGAGTATCGAGGTGGTCACATTGTCGGTGACTCCATCGGCGACCGGGGTCAGGCTCAGCGCCACGCTGGCGCTCTGTACGGCGGCGATGCCGTCGCTGGCTTGTACCGAAATATTCGCCGTGCCGTTGTAATCGGCGACCGGAATGAACTGCAAGCCATTGAGGGCGGCGTTGATCGCCGCTGCCGTGCCGCGCACGACCATGCTGCTGTCGGCGGTCCCGTCGCCGGTGGTGAAGGTCAGCCCGGTGGTTTGCGACAGGGTCAGGGTGCCGTGGGTCGAGGCCAGGGTGACGGTGAGGATGTCGTTGTTGGCATCGGCGACGGTGATGGCGTTGCTGTTGGTGCTGGAAAACACCCGGCTGGTGTCTTCGTTGAAGGTCTGGGTGGCGGCCGGTACGCTGATGGTCGGCGCGTAGTTGAGCAGAGTGTTGACGGTAACGGTGCCGGTTTCAGTGCTGCCGCCGGAGGTGACGGTATAGGTGAAGGTGTCGGTGCCGGCAAAACCTGCCGTCGGGGTGTAGACGGCGTTGCCCTGGGCGTCGAGGGTGACCACGCCATGGGCCGGGTTGGTGAAGCTCGACACCACGCGCCCGGCGTTGGAAAACGTATCGTTGGCCAGAACGTTGAAGCTGGCCGGGGTGCTTTGCTTGGTGGTCACCGTATCGGCGACTACGTCAGCGACCGGGGCCAGCACCAGGCCGACGGTGGATGTGGCGGTGCCGCCCAGCGAGTCGACGGCGGTGACGCTCAGGTTGATCGGCAAGGCAGCGGTGCTGTTGGCATCGGCTACCGGCGTGTAGACCAGGCCGTTAAGCGCGGTATTGACTGCGGCGATGGTGCCGCTGAAGGTCACTGTCGAGGTTCCGCTGGCGCTGCCTTGAATGAAGGTCAGGCCGGTGGCGGTGGACAGCGCCAGGGTGCCGGTCGGCACGCTCAGTGTCACGGTGGTGGTGCTGTTGTCGGTGTCGGCGATGGTGATCAGCTTGCCAGCGCCGGACAGCACGATGGTGCTGTCTTCGGTGCCATTGACCACGCTTGGTGCGGTCACGGTGGGGGGGTGGTCCAGGCTCAGCGAGACGGTCGCCGTGGAGGTGACCAGGCCGCCCAGCAGGGTCAGCTTGTAGCCGAAGCTGTCAGTGGTATTGGCACCCGCAGTGGGCGTATAGGTGACGGTATTGTCTGCGTTGACCACCACGCTGCCGTGGGTCGGTGCGGTGGTGATGGTGACCCCTTGCAGCAAGCCGCCGAGGGTGTCGTTGGCCAATATGTTGATGACGTTGCCGGTACCGTAGTAGACCGTGGCCGTATCGTTGACGGCCAGCAGCAGGTCGTGGTGCCAGTCGGTGGCCTGGATTGCGGTGGTCTCGATGGTCCCGACGTGGTCTTCCAGCACCCAGTCGCCGTCCACGCCGGTGGTGTTGGTGGAGGCCGCGACATCGGCATTCAGAGCACTGGCCAGGGCGACGACCGTGGCGGCGCCATCGGAGCCGGCGGCAAAGTCGCAGCCGTAGATCAGCACGTCACCGCTCTTGCTCATGTGCGAGCCGATTTCGGCCAGCAACGCGTGGTACTGGCCTTCGATGGTGGCGGTATCGACGATGCTGTCACCGATGATCACCGCGCCTTCAGTGGCGTGGGTGATGATGTGGATGGCATCGACGTTTTCCCGGCCCTGCAGGGCGGCGGCGATTTGCGTCAGGCCATCGCTGTGGCTGTCGAGGTAGACGATGTCGGCGTGGGCCGGCAGGTTGGCGACCAGCGTATTGAGGTCCGGCAGGCTGGAGTCGACGAAAAATATCTCCTGGCGGGCCGGTGCCAGGTCCACGGGCGCGGTGGCGGTCAGCGCGTCATGCAGGGCGTCAGTGGTGCTGGTGTGGTGCTGATCCGCATCGGTAGTGGCATGGCTGGTGTCGGCGGCTGGGGGCGCATCGCTGCTGTGTACGGCGGATTGATTGCCGGTAGCGGCCAGTGTCGGATCGGTGTGGGTCGCGTCGCTGGGGGCCGTGGTGTGTACGTCTGCTGGTGCCGTGGCATGGGCGTCCACCGCGGGTGCCGCCGCAGCAGCAACCGCAGCGGCGGCAACGGGGGCGTGGGCAGCGGCATCCGCGGTGACGACGGCCGCGCCGTCGAACATCATTCGGGTTTCCAGTGCGATGCGGATGGAAGAACTATGCGAATGACGTTTTTTCATGTTCAGGCAGGCCTCCGGCCGTACGACTTTATAATCCCCGCCTCTGGCACGCGTGCTCCCACGCGTATTATCCAGGGCATTGCTTATCCATCGGCAATGGCAACGGGAAGATGACGCCGCCCGTCAGTCCAAACATTGGCAGCTGACGAAACAGCGTTATTTGACTGTTTGTTGACGTCAAATCTAGTAGTGGCACTGTGACGCGTCAAGGCAGCCGAGATGAGTTGCACGGCCGGTCAAGACTGATTGGCTATTTGCCTAGGACCAGGACGATGCATTGGCTATATCAGGGGAGGGAGTTGGCGTGCTGCATGGCATCGCTGCATACTGGCCACACACTTTACTGTCGAGGACCTGCTTCGTGATCAAAGTCAGCGTGCTGTACCCCTATCAGGCCGATGCTCGTTTCGACCACGATTACTACCGCGATAGCCACTTGCCGCTGGTCAAGCAATACATGGGCGACAGCCTGTTGCGCTACAGCATCGAGAAGGGCCTGGGCAACGGCATTCCTGGCGAGCCACCCCTCTACATCGCGGCATGCCATCTGTACTGCGACTCGGTGGAATCTTTTCAGGCCGGCATGGGGCCGCACGCTGATATCGTCAATGGCGATATCAAGAACTATACCGACCTGGTGCCGCTGATTCAGATCAGCGAGGTGGTAGTGGAGTAGGGCTCATCTCAAGGGCGGTGCACTTGGACTGGCTGGGTCGTCAGCTTTAGCCCAAGTGCATCCAGCACTTTCAGCACAGTATCAAAACGCGGCTTGGCGCCTGGAGCGAAGGTTTTGTAGAGCTTTCACGGCCCATGCCGGAATCCTTTGCTATCTGGGCCATGCCGCCCGCCTTGGCGACGTAGCCAATGGCGCGTAAAAACTCCGCGTTATCGCCATCAGCCAGTACTTGTGACAGGTATTCGCTGATGGCTTCGTCTATGTCCAGCAGCGCTGCGACGTCGAATGGGATCCACAAGGATACAGATAGTGCAGAGGCAATCAGTACCCTATAAGGGCATCCTGGTCAGCGCCCGAGCGCTTTCACCAGGCCTTTGATCGACGGGTTCAGGTCGCGGTCGCTGAGCTCTTTCCAGGTCAGCCATTTGCAGTTGGCGATTTCGTTCTGTGCCGAGGCCTTGGTGGATTTCGGTACGTCGATGGCGAAGACGTGATGCAGCACCTTGTCGCCTTCGTAAAGGGCGATGAAGTCGAGGTTGGGCACCCGCACCCCGGTTTCTTCGGCGAGCTCGCGCAGTGCGGCTTCGAAAGGGGTTTCGCCTTCTTCGACCTTGCCGCCGGGCAGGTTCCACTTGGCCTTGGGCTTGCGTACGAAGAGGATTTCCCGGTCGCGCGTGCAGAGAATAGTGGCGCGTTGCTTCATGGGGAGGCCTGCTGTCATAAAAGCTTCATCTAACTGTCATATGCAAGGGCTGCGCCAAGCTGGATGGCGCCCCTTGATATCTCTAGATCGGCCAGATCAGCGGTTTCCATAGGGTCGATGCACAGATTATTGGTGGGATGAGCCGTCGGATCGTTCAATGTATTTGATTCGCCCGCTGGCATTACCCAAGCGGGTGCACTGGCATTGCACGTGGACGCACCGTCTTGACTCATGCGGGCGGGCTTGCATCGGCTATCAACCGCGTCCAGGCCTGAGCAGCAATTCCACCAGGCAACCGGGGTGCGCATCGCCGATGCGCAGGCTCATGTCGTGCAGGCGCGCCACCGCAGCGACCATGCTCAAACCCAGGCCGTTGCCCGGGGTGTGGCGGCTCGCTTCGGCGCGGTACAAGCGGCGCAGCACCGCTTCGCGCTCAGCCTCGGCGATGCCCGGGCCGTTGTCGCACACCCGCAAGCTGACACCTTCGGGACCGTCGCTGATGGTCAAGTGCACCTGTCCCTGGTCCGGGGAAAACTTGATGGCGTTGTCCAACAGGTTGCAGGTGGCGTCGAACAACAACTGGGCGTCGCCGGAGATCATCGGCGTGTTGGGGGAGGGCACATAGCTGAGGCTGATCCCGCGTTCCTCGGCCAGCGGCTCGAACAGCTCGGCAGCGTCGGCGGCGACCAGGTTCAGGTCCACCGGGGCGAAGTGGCTGCGGCGGGCGCTGTCTTCGATCTCGGAAATACGCAGCAGCGCGCGGAAGGTGGACAGCAGTGCACCGGCCTCGCTCAGCGCCGCATCGATGGTGCGGGCGTAGTCGTCGGCCGTCACGCCACGGCGCTGGGCGCGTTCGAGGCCGGCCATCAACCGAGTCAGTGGGGTGCGCAAGTCGTGGGCAATGTCGTCGCAAACGCCTTTGACCTCGCTCATCAAGCGTTCGAGCTCGTCGAGCATGCCGTTGACGACTATGGCAATACGGTCGACATCGTCATTGTTGCCACGGGTGGGCAGGCGGCGTGACAGGTCGCCTTTGACGATTTCGCTGATCGAATGGCTGAGTGCATCCAGGCGGCGCCGGGCGAAATAGCCCAAGGCGATCGATCCCACCAGGCCGACCAGCAGCAACAACACGCCGCCGGAAATCATCGCGCGCACCAGTAGCTCGTTGAACTCGTGAATGTCGTGGGCGTCCTGGGCGACCATCAGGATGTTGCCGTCGTCCAGGCGGTGCAGCATGAAGCGGATCGGGCGGTGGCGGTCTTCGCCCTTATGCCAGTTGTAGTCCTCGGGGCGGTCGAAGGCCTTGGCTTCAGGCAGGCTTTTGACTGCGCCTGCCAAGTGGTTGCCTTCGGCGTCGAACAGCGAATGCGGGGTGCGCTGATCGGTGTCCTGGCGGCTGTGCACGAGGATTTCCTGCAAGCGGTCGACGCTGCTCAGGCGGCTGCGGTTGTCGGCCTGGCGATGCAGCGCGGCGTCGGCCTCGGCGCGCAGGTACAGGGTGGTCTGCCAGTAGATGTAACCGAACAGCGCCAGGAAGGAGAACAGGAACAGACCCAGAAACATCAGGCCGGTACGAAAACTGATGGTGCGCGGGATATCACTCAGGCGCACGGAGTACATAGCCGGCTCCTCTGACGGTGTGCAGCATGGGCGGCTCTTGCTCGGCGTCGATCTTGCGGCGCAGGCGACCGATGTGTACCTCGATGACATTGGTGCGTTCGTCGTAGCTGTAATTCCATACCGCTTCGAACAGCATGGTGCGGGTCACCACCTGGTCCGGGTTGCGCATCAGGTGTTCGAGCAGGGCGTATTCGCGCGGTACCAGGTCGATGACTCGCTCGCCGCGGCGCACGCTGCGCTTGAGCAAGTCGACTTCCAGCGGGCCGACTTTAAGGCGGCTCTCGTTATGCGTTGAAAGGGGCCCGGTGCGGCGCCGGTTGAGGGCGTCGAGGCGTGCGGTGAGCTCGATGAACTCGAATGGCTTGGTCAGGTAGTCGTCGCCGCCGGCACGCAGGCCGCGCACCCGTTCGTCCAGCGCACTGAGGGCGCTGAGGATCAGCACCGGGGTGGCCACGCTGGCAGCGCGCAGAGCGGTGAGCACCGCCAGGCCGTCCAGCGCCCCGTGAAGCATGCGGTCGAGGACGATGAGGTCGAAGCTTTCGCTCAGGGCCCTGACCAGCGCGTCGCGGCCGTTGTCGACATGGCTGACACTGAAACCGTGATCCTGCAGGGCGGCCTCGATTTCGCGGGCAGTGGTGAAGTCATCTTCGACGACCAGAACGTGGGTCATGGCGGTGCACCACTCCTTTACGATGCGCTTTTACAATGAAGTTGCATGGCATAGTGTGCCACGGGGTAAGGGTGGCAGATGTCGTCGTCACCTAAACAAAAGTTTAGCCAGGCAGTGGTGGAGGTGCGGAGTGCGGGTGCTGGTGATAGAAGACGATGGTCCGACCGCCCATTACCTGTTGCGCGGGTTGACCGAGGGCGGGCATGTGGTGGATGTCGCCGCGGATGGCCACGACGGCCTGGCCATGGCCCTGGAGGCCATCCACGACGTGCTGTTGGTGGATCGGCGCTTGCCGGGCATCGACGGTCTGCAGGTCATCGCGCGGCTGCGTCAACAGGGGGTGACGACGCCGGTGTTGATGCTCAGTGCCCAGGGCTCGACTCATGACCGCGTTGAGGGCCTGCGCGCCGGCTGCGACGACTATCTGGCCAAGCCTTATGCCTTCGCCGAGGTGCTGGCACGCCTGGATGCGCTGTGCCGCGGGCGCCAGCAGCAAGGCCAGTCGCTGGACCAGCCCCGGCGGCTGACGGTGGGCGAGCTGAGTCTGGATTGCGCCACCCGGACCGCGACGCGTCAGGGACGGGTCATCGCCCTGCAGCATCGCGAGACCCTGCTGTTGGAGAAACTCATGCGCCACAGCGCTCAGGTGGTGACGCGCGATATGCTGCTCGACAGCGCCTGGAACTATGCCTTCGACCCCAACGACAATGTCATCGACAAGCATATCTACCGCTTGCGGCGCAAACTCGACGAGGGCTTTGAGTATTCGCTGATCCGCACCATAGCGGGCGCGGGTTACTGCTTCGACGGCGGAAAATCGACAACCCGGTAGCGAGGCGCGAGACTTTCTGTACGTGTCGCAAGACTTGCACGCCACAACTGGTTATCTTCTGCAACGCTTTGCCTCTGGTCTGTCATAAGGAACACCGAATCACCATGGATTTCAAACAAAGCCTGGCGCAGCGCATCGTCATCGTCTTCGCGCTGATGAGCACCGTGGTGGCGGGCATTTTCGCCATCGGGATCGTGGCCGCCGTGCACGTGGTCGAGCGCCGCCTGACCGATGCCAGCATGGGCGGCAACCTCAATCGCCTGCTCAAGGTCGACAACGCGCAAGACTGGGTGCATCGCCCGGAGAAGGACGAATTGTTCTTCGCCGACAACGGTCCGCGGGACCTGGCCCTGACCGACGAATTGCGCGCGCTGCCGATCGGTTTTCAGGATGCGGTGTTCAATCAGGACCCGTATTTCGCCATGGTCGGCGAGGTCGACGGACGCAAGTACGTGCTGTTGCGCGACCGCCAGAGTGTCGAGCATCGCGAGCAGTTGCTGATTGCCGTGGTGGTCGGCGGTTTTGCCCTGAGCGTGGTACTGGCGATGGTCCTCGGCCGCCTGCTGGCGCGGCGGGTGATGGCGCCGGTGATTCTGCTGGCGCGGCAGATCCGCCAGCGCGACGAAACCATTGCGCTGGCGTCGCCGCTGTCGACCGACTACGCCGCGGATGAAGTGGGCGAGCTGGCGGTGGCCTTCGATCAGACATTGGGCAAGCTGCGCGCCGCCCTGGGCCGCGAGCAGCAGTTCACCGCCGACGTCAGCCACGAATTGCGCACGCCGCTGCAAGGCCTGCAGCATGCCTGTACCTCCTTGCTCGACAACCCTGACATCGACCCCCGCGCCCAGCGCCAGGTGGTGCGTATCGCCCGGGCCAGTGCCGAGATGCACCAGTTGATCGAAACCTTTTTGCTGCTGGCCCGCGCCAGCGATCCGGCCGCCGGCTCCGGCCAGCAGGCGACGCTGCATCAGGTGGCCGACGACCTGGTGGAAATCTGGGGACGGCAGATCAACGAAAAAGGCCTGGAGTTTTCCTACGAGTGCGAAGTCGACAGCCCCACGCTGTTCAACCACACCTGCCTGTATTCGGTGATGGGCAACCTGTTGCGCAACGCCTGGCACTACACCGACCAGGGGTTCGTGCGCCTGACCCTGCAGCCCAACGGCTTCATGGTCGAGGACAGCGGCATCGGCATCCCCGAGGAAAAACGCAATGCCATGTTTCAGCCTTTCGTGCGCGGCGACGAGCGGCGCGGCGAAGGGCTGGGCCTTGGCCTGTCCCTGGTGCAGCGAATCTGTAATAGCCAGGGCTGGCACGTGACGCTCACCAGTCGTGAACCCCATGGCTGTCGGTTCAGTGTCGAATGGGGTGCCGTTCATCTGCCGGCATTGGTAAAAGGCTGATCCAGACGCCCAAGCCCCAGAAAACATGACAGTTTTTTCACAAATGGTTGGCCATGCTGCGCCAACTTACGCGGTAATCTATCGCTCATGCATAAACGGAGAGCGCCATGAGCGGCCCGATCACACCTCGTCAAAACGATCAGGAACATGCCTCGCGCGATTTTATGAAAGATCAGGCAACGCTCTCTCGCAGACTGTCGCAGCACCGCGACGAACAATTGGCCCGCAAGGCGCTGTCTCGCGCGGGCGATCCGGGTCTGATTCTCGACCTGCCCTGCGGTAACGGGCGTTTCTGGCCCATGCTCGGGGAAAAACCCAACCGCGTGATCATCGCTGCTGGCACCTCGGCCGCCAGCATCGAAGCCGCCAGTGCCCTGCAGCCCGCCGAACTGGCGGCGCGCATTCGGCCCCTGCAGACCTCGGCGTTTGCTATCGACCTGCCTGACAACGCGGTCGACAGTATCTTCAGCATGCGCATGCTGCATCGTGTCGGCGATGCCGCCCAGCGCCTGAAGATGCTCAAGGAATTCCATCGTGTGACCCGCGAAACCCTCATCGTGTCGCTGTGGATCGACGGCAACTTCAAGTCCTGGAAACGTAAGCGCCTCGAGCAGCGCCGGCACTTGCAGGGCCCGAAGCGCGACGATCATCATCGCTTCGTGATCCCGCGAGCGACGGTCGAGGACGAATTTCGCCAGGCCGGTTTTCGTGTACAGGAGCGTCTGGATGCTTTCCCGCTCTACGCCCTTTGGCGCGTCTATGTGCTGTGCAAAGCCTGAAAATCAGGTTTTCACGCCTTAAATAGACAATCGGTTGTATCAAAACTGAATCTTGTCGCCCTTAGTCGCTCACATCTTGCACAGGCTGTTGAAAATGCTCGATGGCGCCATTGACTACGGGTAGATGAAAGTGAATGCAATCATGAAGGAACGAGCTGATAGCGAGCAAAGACTGGTATTGGTCGTTGAAGATGAATTGCTCATCCGCGAATTTGTTTGCGAGCTGCTTGATCTTGAGGGATACGCCAGTGTCGCGGTGGAGAACGCCGATCTTGCTCTTGCGGAACTCATCAAGGACGCCGAGCGGTTCGACTTGCTGCTGACTGATATCCGTATGCCGGGCAGCATGGACGGCGTCGAGTTGGCCAACAAGACACATGATAGTTGGCCACAGTTGCCCATCCTGGTGATGTCCGGGCACGAAACGCGAGAAAGTTCAGGCGTAGGGCAAGAAGTGATCTTCCTGCGCAAACCCTGGACTTTCGGGCAAATGATCGATTCTGTTGAAGAGGCCCTGAGGGTTCATTCCTCCTGAAAATATTCAGGGCGCGGTCACCACGTCCCGCACCGCTGCGGTATAAGCCTTGTGCGTCGCGTCGCTGACATCGCGTAGCAAATGCATCTTCAAGAGTTCACCCGGCGTTGTGGTCAAGTTGGGAAACTTGGCCAGTAACGCCGGATCGACGCCTTCCATCGCCACCTTGTTCGGGATCTTGTAGTCGACATTCTCCACCACCCAAACGTGGTTCTTTGGGCTGAGGATGAAGTTGATGAACGCCTGGGCATTATCGATATTCTTCGAGCTCTTCACGATAACCATGGTATCGACCCACAAGTCGGAGCCTTCTTTGGGCACTACGAACTTGACGTCGGGGTTTTCTGCTGTCCCATAGTTGCACCAGCCATCGAACGCGTGGGCCATATAAGTTTCGCCGGACACCAGCTTGGCGTGAAAAGTAGTGTCATCGAAGCCCAGAATGCGTTTGCGAGCCTTCAGCAATTGATCGCGCACCGCCTTGATATGCGCCGGATTGCTGTCGTTGACATCCCAGCCGTTAGCCAGAAAACCCGCCGCCATGAGCCAACGCTCGGTACTCAACAGGGTCACTTTGCCTTTGAGGGCGTCGCTCGGGTTGAGCAATTGTTTCCAGCTATCGGGTGCGGGTGAGACTTTGTCGGCGCGGTAGCAGATACCGGTAGTGCCCCAGGCGTAGGGCACGGAGAAGTGATTGCCAGGGTCATATTCGAGCTGAGTGGCCTCAGGGTAGAGATTCTTGAGGTTGGGTACCTTGGCGGGGTCGATCTCGGCCAGCAGGCCTTTTTTGTGCAGGATCTCCGCAGCCGGCGAGGAGACGAAGAGTACATCGAACCCTTCACCGCCGTTGGCCAGGACCTTGGCGAGAATTTCCTCGTTGGTGGCGTGGATGTCGGTAATGACTTTGGCACCGGTGAGTTTTTCGAAGTTGTCGGTGGTCTCCGGGGCCATGTAACCGTCCCAATTGGAGACCACCAGGTCGGCGGCGTGAGCGAGGGGGGCGCTCATCAGCATGGCGAGAGAAAGACGGGCAAAGCGACTGCTGGCTTTTTTCATGTCTACGGCTTCCCTGGACGACAGATGATCTTGTTGGCTGTATCTCTCGCGTCTGGGGCGAAAGCGTCGGGCGGTACCGATCCTATCGGCGCCGGGAGTTGCTTCTATAGGGGCACCCAGAGTGCACCGATGAAGAGAACTGCGTTGCGTTGCAGCATAGACGCTGCGTGACGATTACGCCGCTGCACAGAGAGGGTATTGCGCCCCTTGCAGTACAGCGAAGTGTGACGTAACAATTTGTTTCGACTGTATGGGTTGCTGGCCCCCGGTAATCGCTACCGTGGGGCCTACCAGAAACCGAGCATGGAAGTGCACCGATGTCGTTTACTGTGGATCTGCTGGCGGCCTTTACCCTCTTCGCGTTCGTTTCTTCGATCACGCCAGGGCCGAACAACACCCTGTTGCTGGCGTCGGGGGTGAACTTCGGCTTTCGCCGCAGCATTCCCCATGCCTTGGGAGTGAGCATCGGCTTCATGTTGATGGTGCTGGCGGTAGGGCTCGGGCTGGGGGCGGTATTCAAGGCGGTCCCTGTGGCCTACACGGTGTTGCGCTACGCCGGGGCAGCGTACCTGTTGTACCTGGCCTACCGGATCGCCACGTCGGGGCCGATGAGTGCGGACGGTAGCGCGGGTGAACGCCGCCCCATGAGCTTTTTAGCGGCGGCGGCGTTCCAGTGGGTCAACCCCAAGGCCTGGGTGATGGCAATCGGCGCGATTACCACCTATACGCCTGCCGACGGCTACATCGCCAACGTCTTTGTGGTGGCACTGGTGTTCGCCATCGTCAATCTGCCGAGCGTGTGCCTCTGGGTGGGCTGCGGCAGTGCGTTGCGCCGGGTGCTGCAGGAGCGCCGCTGGCTGATGCTGTTCAACGGCCTGATGGCGGCGCTGCTGGTGGCGTCCTTGTACCCGCTGTTGCGTTGACGGCTGCCCCTTGTGCTAGACCATCGACAACCGTTGCTTGCGCTTGGGTGGCGCGAACGCCGCGTCGATCAAGGCGAAGTCCTCGGCATCCAGATACAGGTCGGCAGCGGCGGCGTTTTCAGTGATATGGGCGCTGCTGCTGGCCTTGGGAATGGCGATCATCCCGGGATGGCGCAACACCCAGGCCAGGCAGGCCTGGGCCGGGGTGATGCGGTGGCGTTCGGCGACCTGGCGCAGTGCCGGATGCTGCAACACGCCGCCGCCCTGGGCGATAGGGCAGTAGGCCATGATCGGCAGATCGGCCGCTTGCGCCCACGGCAGCAGGTCGAATTCGATGCCGCGGGCTTGCGGGTTGTAAAGCACCTGATTGGTGGCGCAGCGGGTGTCGGCCAGTGCCTGCATATCGGCAACGTCGAAGTTCGAGACCCCCCATCGAGCAATCTTGCCATCGGCCACCAGTGATTCGAAGCCTGCGACCGTTTCCTCCAGCGGTTCACTGCCAGGCCAATGCAGCAGATACAGGTCGATGTGCTCGGTGCCAAGGCGCTTGAGGCTGCGTTCGCAGGCCTCGCGCACGCCCTGGCGGCTAGCGTTGTGGGGGTACACCTTGCTGACCAGAAAGACCTTGTCGCGCTGGCCGCGAATGGCCTGGCCGACCACTTCTTCGGCGCCACCTTCGCCGTACATTTCGGCGCTGTCGATCAAGCTCAGACCGTGTTCCAGGCCCTGTTGCAGTGCGCGGACTTCCTGAGCGCGCTGGCTGGGGTCTTCTCCCATGCGCCAGGTGCCTTGGCCGATGACGGGGACGGCTTGGCCGGCGAGTTGCAGGGTTCTCATCAGTGTTCTCCTGCCGTTTGGCAAATGAGTGGCGAATTGAATGTTCCTGTATTGGGCAGCCGCAGCGTGGGCGGGTTCAGCCCGATGCGCAAGCGATCAGCACCTCCTGCAGCGCCTGGGCGGCGGCGGAAAGTTTGTGATCGGCCAGGTGCATCAGGCCGATGCGGCGTTCGATGCGCGGCGCTTCAAGGGGCACGCACCGGGCGCCAAGTTCCTGCATCTGCTCGATGCACAGCGATGGCACGGCGCTGACCCCCAGGCCACAGGCGACCATGCGCCCGACCGTGCTCAACTGATGGCTTTCAAAGGCGACCGCCAGCTTGCCATGGCGCTCCTGCAGGTCGGCCTCCAGCAGCAACCGTACCGCCGAGGGCCGCTGCAATGTGATGAAATCGTGCGCGAGCAGTTCTTCCCAGGTCACCTGGGGTCGTTCGCACAGCGGTGAATCTGCAGGTACCACGGCGACGAAGCGGTCCGTATAAAAGGGTATGAACACCAGCGACTGGGTGGATTCGGGCTCGAAGCCGATGCCCAGTTCGACCCGGCGGTGACGGACCATTTCCAGCACCTGTTCGTTGATCACGTCGTGCACGGCGACGTTGACCTTGGGGTAATGATCACGAAAGCGCTTGAGTGCCTCGGGCAGGCGGTTGCCGGCGAAGGAGGGCATGGCCGCGATCGACACCTTGCCGAGCTGCAAGGTGAAATGCTGGCGCAGCAACTCCTCGGTGTTGTCCCAGTCGGCCAGCAGTTGCCGTGCCAGAGGCAGCAGGGTTTCGCCCTCGGGGGTGAGGGCGACGCTACGGGTGGTACGGGTCAGCAGCGCGCCGCCGAGATCATCCTCCAGGCTCTTGATGGCCAGGCTCAGCGCCGGTTGAGATAAATGCAGGCGCTCGCCGGCCTGAACGAAACTGAGGTGCTGGGCCACCGCCAGGAAGGCGCGCAGTTGCTTGAGGTTCACGGTTGAACTCGATGGCTGATTGATAGGATTTGCAAATGAATCTATCAGAAAAACAAAATTATCAAATGACTGCGCAGAGAGGAATATAGCCCTACGCTCTATTACGCGGGTCCCCGGCGATCCGCGGCCGACTCTATAACGACAAAAAGGCGGATTTAGCATGGCTGGACTCGACAAACGTGTCGCCACCCTCGAACAAGCTCTGGATGGCCTGACCGACGACATGACGGTGTTGTCCGGCGGCTTTGGCCTGTGCGGCATACCGGAAAACCTCATTGCCGAGATCAAGCGCAAGGGCGTGCGCGGCCTGACCGTGGTCTCCAACAACTGCGGGGTCGATGGCTTTGGTCTCGGCGTGCTGCTGGAAGACCGGCAGATTCGCAAGATGATCGCCTCCTATGTAGGCGAAAACGCGTTGTTCGAGCGCCAGTTGCTCGATGGCGAACTTGAAGTCGAGTTGACCCCCCAGGGCACCCTCGCGGAAAAGATGCGCGCAGGTGGCGCCGGTATCCCAGCCTTCTACACGGCCACCGGCTACGGCACGCCCGTGGCTGAAGGCAAGGAAGTACGCGAGTTCAACGGTCGCCATTACATTCTCGAAGAAGCCATCATCGGCGACTTTGCCATCGTCAAGGGCTGGAAGGCCGACCATTTCGGCAACGTGGTGTACCGCCACACGGCGCAGAACTTCAATCCGCTGGCGGCCAGCGCAGGTCGTATTACCGTGGTGGAAGTGGAAGAGATCGTCGAGCCCGGCGAGCTCGAGCCCAGCCAGATTCATACCCCCGGTATTTTCGTTGATCGCGTGATACTCGGCACCTTCGAGAAACGCATTGAAAAACGTACCCTCAAGGCCTGATCGCCGCCTACAAGAACAAGAGGTTTCAGCATGGCATTGTCCCGCGAACAGATGGCTCAGCGTGTGGCGCGCGAGCTCAAGGACGGTTATTACGTGAACCTGGGTATCGGCATTCCGACCCTGGTCGCCAACTATGTGCCCGAGGGCATCGACGTCATGCTGCAGTCCGAAAACGGCCTGCTGGGCATGGGCGAGTTCCCCACCGAGCAGACCATTGACGCCGACATGATCAACGCCGGCAAGCAGACGGTCACCGCGCGCAAAGGTGCATCGATCTTCGATTCGGCGCAGTCGTTCGCGATGATCAGGGGCGGTCATGTCGACCTGACCGTGCTCGGCGCCTTCGAGGTGGACGTGCGGGGCAATATCGCTTCCTGGATGATCCCCGGCAAGCTGATCAAGGGCATGGGCGGCGCCATGGATCTGGTGGCCGGGGCCGACAACATCATCGTCACCATGACCCATGCGTCCAAGGACGGCGAGTCCAAGCTGCTGAGCCAGTGCAGCCTGCCGCTGACCGGCGCCGGGTGCATTCGCAAGGTGCTGACCGACCTGGCCTATCTGGAGATCGAAGACGGCGCGTTCATCCTGCGCGAGCGGGCGCCGGGGGTGAGTGTCGAGGAGATCGTTGCCAAGACCGCTGGCAAACTGATCGTGCCGGAGCATGTGCCGGAAATGACGTTTTAGCCGGGTCGCTGTCTGGCTTTACTCGCTGTACCCATAATAATTCCAACGAAGGTATGACCCGATGGCCGCTTCATTGCAGGAAAGCCGTTACGCCCTGTTCGCCCTGCGTTGCTCCAACTGGGCGGAACGCTGGTTCCCCGATTCCTATATCTTCGCCGCCGTCGCCGTGCTGGTGGTGGCCATCGGAGCCCTGGCCATTGGCGGCACGCCGACGGCCACCGCCACGGCCTTCGGTGATGGCTACTGGAGCCTGATCATCTTCACCATGCAGATGGCCTTCGTGGTGATCGGTGGCTATGTGGTGGCCAGCTCGCCACCGGCTGCGCGCCTCATCGACAAGCTCGCGCGCCTGCCGCGCAATGGTCGTTCGGCAGTGGCCTGGGTGGCGCTGATCTCGATGGTCGCGTCCTTGCTCAACTGGGGGCTTTCGCTGGTTTTCGGCGGCCTGCTGGTACGAGCGCTGGCCCGTCGGACCGACCTGAAAATGGACTATCGCGCCGCCGGTGCCGCCGCCTATCTGGGGCTGGGCGCGGTCTGGGCGCTGGGGCTGTCGTCTTCGGCCGCGCAGTTACAGGCCAACCCAGCGAGTTTGCCACCGTCGATTCTGTCGATCACCGGTGTCATCCCGTTCACCCAGACCATCTTCCTCTGGCAATCGGCGGTGATGCTGCTGGTACTGGTGGTGGTCTCGCTGGTCGTTGCCTACGCCACTGCGCCCGGTCCGCAGAGTGCCCGTGATGCCAAGGCCTGCGGCATCGATCCGGGTGTGAGTGTGGCCTCGATCACGCCGCGCTCGCGCCCGGGCGAATGGCTGGAATACAGCCCGCTGCTGACTCTGTTGCTGGTGCTGCTGGCGGCGGGATGGCTGTACCACGAGTTCTCGAGCAAACCGGCGATCACGGCGATATCGGGCCTCAATACCTACAATTTTCTGTTCATCATGCTGGGGGCGTTGCTGCATTGGCGTCCGCGCAGCTTCCTCGATGCGGTCGCGCGGGCGGTCCCGACCACCACCGGGGTGTTGATCCAGTTTCCGTTGTACGGCTCGATCGCGGCGATCATGACCACGGTCAAGGGCGGGGACGGGCAGACCCTGGCGCACCACATTTCGAGCTTCTTCGTACAGATCGCTTCCCACGATACCTACGCCTTGCTGATGGGCATCTACTCGGCGGTACTGGGCTTCTTTATCCCGTCCGGTGGCGGCAAATGGATCATCGAGGCGCCCTACGTGATGCAAGTGGCCAAGGATCTGCAGTATCACCTGGGCTGGGCGGTGCAGATCTACAACGCGGCCGAGGCGTTGCCCAATCTGATCAACCCTTTCTATATGCTGCCGCTGCTGGGTGTGCTGGGGCTCAAGGCGCGAGACCTGATCGGCTTTTCGTTCGTGCAGTTGCTGGTGCATGCGCCGCTGGTATTGTTCCTGCTGTGGGCGTTGGGCACGACCTTGGCGTATGTGCCGCCGGTGTCACCGTGACGGCGATGGGGTAAGCTTCGGGCACTGTGTCCCAGGGATGAAACTGCCATGTCCGTGCTCGTGCCCGCTTCGCTCAAAGCCGAGGCTGTTTCGCGTTTCTGGCGTGACCCGGCGCTGCCGTTTATCGAAGCGCGGGACGTCAGTGACGGTCGGCTGATCAGCCATGCGCTGCATACCCACGAGAGTTTCTCGATTGGCGCGGTGACGGCCGGGCAGAGCACCTATCTCAATGGCGACCTGCGCTGCGACATCCGTGCGGGCACCGTGGTGTTGATGAACCCCGGCGCCGCGCATGCCTGTAATCCGCTCGATGACCAGCCTTGGGCTTATCACATGCTGTATGTCGATGTGCCTTGGCTGGCGGCCTTGCAGGGGCGCCTGGGCATAGGTGACGGCACGCAGTGGGTGGCGCTGGCGCCTTTGCTGTCCAGCGACCGAGGCTTGTTCAACGGTGTGGTCGAATTGTATGCCTGCCTGGTCGACGAGCGCTGCGCCCATGCCGAAAAGGAACGCCTGGCCGTGGCATTCTTTACCGCCATGCTGCGCACGCTTGCCGTGGTAGACGAGGCGATGCAGGACGGCAACGTGCCGTTGCAGCGAGTGGCCGACTTCATTCGCGCGCGCTGCACCGAGGCGTTGACCTTGGAGCAGATGAGTGAAGTCGCGCAATTGTCGCCGTCCTATCTGATTCGGGCCTTCAAGCAACGTTACGGCATGACGCCCCACGCCTGGCTCACCGACGCACGCCTGCAGCACGCTCGTCGGCAGTTGCGCGAAGGTGCGGCGATTGCCGACGCGGCGCAGGCGGCGGGCTTTGCCGATCAGGCGCACTTGCAGCGGCTGTTCAAACGCAGCCTGGCAGCGACGCCTGGGCATTATCGGCAAGGGCGGTGAAGGTGCCGTTGCCCCGCGCCTATTCCACCAGCAACCCCGCCGCACACAACGTCAGTAGCACCGCCATGGCCCGGTTGAACAACCGCACACTCGCCGCCTTGACGAGATGGCGCTGCAGGTAAGTGCCAGCTAGCGCCCAGCAGGCGATCGAGGCATAGCAGACAACAAAGTAGATCAACGCAAAGCGGCCCACCGTGCCGCTGTCGCCATCGGCAGCGAAGGCGCCCATACCGGCCACGCTGGCCAGCCATGCCTTGGGGTTGAGCCATTGCATGGCCGCGCCGCCGAGCAAGGTGGGTCGCGGCGAGCTGCCGTCGGCCTGCAACCGGCCGTTGTCGCTGGCCAGTTTCCAGGCCAGGTAGAGCAGATAAAGCACGCCGGCCAGGCGGATGCCGGTGGTCAGCAACGGCCAGCGGCTCAGCACCTCGTACAGTCCCAGGCCAATGAGTACCAAAAGCACGGTGAACCCGGCCGTCGCGCCGGTGATATGTGCCAGTGTGGCACGCAGTCCGTGACGGGCGCCGCTGCCGAGCGCGACCAGATTGATTGGCCCAGGAGTGATGGATGAGACCAGCGCGAAGGCGGCCATGGAGAGCAGCAGAGTCATGCGGGGATTGCCAGGTAGCCAGAGGAGGGCTGACCTTAACGAAGCGGGCAGAGGGGGTATTGAAGGAAATTGACCTGAGCGTCGATGTAGC
>CAJCIO010000069.1 GCA_903970465.1 Gammaproteobacteria bacterium | reverse complement strand
GCTGGATTACGACCAGCTCGGCAAGCTGCACGAGCAGTTCTTGAGTTGCGGCATTCGCAGCCGAGACGATGTGAAGCAGATGCGCAAGTACAAGCCCGACTGGACACAGGTCAAGCCGCGGTTTTGATCAGCGTGAGGGCTCGCTGGTGAAGGCGTCCTTGCGGGCCTCTTCGCGAGCAAGCTTTGCTCCCACTGTGTGCACCGCTTGTGAGCGCACACCTCCGGGAACAAGGCTATACCGCGAAAGGGACGTGCGGACTTTAGAAATATTCAGCGGCGGCGTGGCGGCTGGCGACGTTTGTCTTCGGTAGGAATAGGCACGGGTTGCAGTGGTGGAGGCACCAGGCCGAGTGCGACGGCCAGGTCATGGAGCCAGTTGTACAGTGGATTTCTCATACAGCCCCCCTTCAGGGTGATACTGAGCGGCAGAACTACTGCGCTTCAAACTGATAATAGTCCGATGTACATGGCAACGCTTGCCTTAAATCAGCAAATATCGCCACATTTCATTTCAGAATGCCTCAGTGGCGAGGGGCCTGGTCCCGATTCGGTGTTTCAGCCAGACATTATGTGACTGACACGCCGTAGCGGAAGCAGGCCCCATCGCCACAGGGACACATCGAATTCGGATTACTCCCCAGCAGCCTCTGGCTTGCGGCGCTTGAGCGGCGCCATGCCATCACCACTCACCAACGGGTCGGCTTTGGGACGGTTGACCGACTTGCGCTTGGTCGGGCCCTTGGCGGCGGTCTTCTTGTCGGTTTTCTTGCCGTCGACCTTCTTCTTTTTCACGCCGACGGCCTTGCCCGAAGCCTTGACCTTTTTAGGGCCGCCATAGGTGCCTTTGACCTCTTTGATCACTCGGCGCTCGAAGCTCTGCTTGAGGTAGCGCTCGATGCTCGACATGAGGTTCCAGTCACCATGGCAGATCAACGAGATCGCCAGACCCTCGTTGCCCGCACGGCCTGTGCGGCCGATACGGTGGACGTAATCGTCACCGCTGCGCGGCATATCGAAGTTGATCACCAGGTCGAGGCCGTCGACATCCAGGCCACGGGCCGCCACATCGGTAGCCACAAGGATCTTCACGCCGCCCTGCTTGAGGCGGTCGATGGCCAGCTTGCGGTCTTTCTGGTCTTTTTCACCGTGCAGCACGAACGTCTTGTATTCCTGCGCCACCAGACGGCCGTAGATACGGTCGGCCATGGCCCGGGTATTGGTGAAGATGATCGCCTTCTGGTAGGTCTCATTGGCCAGCAGCCAGTTGAGGATCTGTTCCTTGTGCACGTTGTGGTCGGCAGTGACGATCTGCTGACGAGTGCCCGAGGCCAGTTCGCTGACGTTGTTGATCAGCAAGTGCTCAGGGTCCTTGAGCACTTTGCCGATCATGTCGCGCAGGCCGGCACCGCCGGTGGTGGCGGAGAACAGCAACGTCTGCTGGCGGTTGACGGCTTCGTCGCACAAGCGCTGGACGTCTTCGGAGAAGCCCATGTCGAGCATGCGGTCGGCTTCGTCGAGGACCATGACCTCGACCTTTTTCAGGTCCAGGTTACCGGCGTTGAGCTGCTCGAGCAGGCGGCCCGGGGTACCGATAAGTATATCCGGGACCTTGCGCAGCATGGCGGCCTGGACCTTGAAGTCCTCGCCACCGGTGATCAAGCCAGCCTTGATGAAAGTGAACTGGGAGAAGCGCTCGACTTCCTTGAGGGTCTGCTGCGCCAGTTCGCGGGTCGGCAGCAGGATCAACACGCGGATATCGACGCGTACCTGGGCCGGGCCCATCAGACGGTTGAGCAAGGGCAGCACGAACGCTGCCGTCTTGCCGCTGCCGGTCTGGGCGGTTACCCGCAGATCCTTGCCTTGCAGCGCGAGCGGAATGGCCGCGACCTGCACTGGCGTAGGCTCGACAAATTTCAGTTCGGCCACGGCTTTGAGCAGGCGTTCGTGCAGGGCAAATTGGGAAAACACGGGTGTTACCTCGGCGCAGTTCGGAAATTCAACGGCATAGCGTAACGGTTTCCGCGCCAAAGGCCGAATTTCTTTACTTCCGAGCCCTTAATTGGCGTCAGTGCGGGCCAGATTCTTACAAACATGACAATTCATTACCAAGCATCCGCCACCACTCGTCTGCTTTTTCAACGCAATCTGGCGTCAAGTTCGACACATTTACGTATGACAACCAGACTCTACCAACAAGGGCTGCCGACGCATCAGGGCGCTCTTTGCAGGAAGCAAAAGTGCAAGGGTCAGTCAATCCAACGCACACTCGCAGGGATCAGCACATAATGAATAAAACCGACGCGGATTCGTCTTTACCTGCCCTACCCCACACCGCCCATACCGGCACGCTGGTGAGCTTGATCGGCGTGTTGTTCGCTACGGCGTTCCTGATCGGCATGGTTGCCCTGGTCAACATCGCCCGTGACCTCAATAGCGAAGAACTGCAAAAAAGCTATTTCTATGCCCAGAAAGCTTTGGAAACACGCACCGCCACCTCGGCGGCGTTGATCAACTCCTTTGCCGTCTGGGACGGCGCCTACAGCCACCTCAAGGATAGCGTCGATATTCAGTGGGCCTATAAGGAACGCAATCTGGGCGATCCGCTGTTCATCAGCAATGGGTACGAAGGCGTGTTCGTGGTTGATCGCAAGACCACCAAATACGGCCTGTTCAATGGCCGCCTGACGGACGTACCGGTCTCGCGGTATCTGGACACCTCGATAGGCAGCCTGATCGACGCTGCCCAAGAAGCGGCGGCACGGGCTCGGGCAGTGGACCGCTTCGCGCTGTTCAATGGCTGGCCGGCGCTGGTCTCGGCGGCGGCCATTCAACCCGGTGACGACGGTACACGGATCGATCCGGCAACCTTGTCGGTGATGATTTTCGTCGACCAGCTGACCCCGACCAAACTGCTCAAGCTAGGCAACGCCTACGGACTTACGGGCCTGGCAATCGAGGCTCCAGGGGTGCAGACCTCCGCGCGCCCGCAACTCAGTCTGGGGCACACTGGCTTTCGTCTGACCTGGGATCAGCCCCGTCCGGGCAACGACCTCCTGTGGTCGGTGGTCCCGCCGCTAGTGGCTGCAGGGCTGGTGCTGTGCCTGCTGCTGGCCTACTTCTTCCGGTTCGCCTTGCGCACCTCACAGCAAATGGACTCCAACTACCGGGTATTGAAAGTCAGCAACCAGGCGCTGGAGGCCAGTGAGGAGCGTTTTCGAGCGGTGGCCGAAGCCGCCTCGGACTGGATCTGGGAAACCGATGAGCAAGGTCGGATTTTGTACCTGTCCACACGCTTCGTGGCGGTGACCGGCTTTGCCAGTGACGATTGGCTGGGCAAACCGCTGGAGCATCTGCTGCACTGCGATACTCTGCCGATCTGCGCCTGGTTGGGCAATCTGCGCGACGGCCAGATCCACACCGCCCATCTGCGCTGCGCCTACCGTGATCATTGCGCGCAGCCACGCTACTGCCGGGTGTCGGCACGGCCGATCCTGCAGGATGACCAGGTCGCAGGATTTCGCGGCACGGCGAGCGACATCACCGACGAGGTCGCCGCCCATGCGCAGATCCAGCACCTGTCGATGCACGACGCCCTCACCGGCCTGCCCAACCGCAATCTGCTGGCTCGCCATCTTGAAGAGGCCCTCAGTCGCTTGTCGCATTCGCCCGCCAAACCCGGCGATGTCAATGGCCTGACCTTGCTGCTGCTGGACCTGGACAACTTCAAGCCGATCAACGATACCCTAGGTCACCCCGTCGGCGATGCCGTGTTGCTGGAAGTCGCCAAGCGCCTGCGCGACGCCACCCGCGAGCAGGATCTGGTGGCACGTCTGGGCGGAGACGAATTCCTAATGGTGCTCAGCGGCCTGACCCACGACAAGGAAGTCGATCGCTTCTGTGCGCGCCTGATCGAAATCATGCG
The DNA here is from genome assembly GCA_903970465.1 of Gammaproteobacteria bacterium. Taxonomy (GTDB): domain Bacteria; phylum Pseudomonadota; class Gammaproteobacteria; order Pseudomonadales; family Pseudomonadaceae; genus Aquipseudomonas. The sequence continues at coordinate 9,585 of CAJCIO010000069.1, read as the reverse complement.
CCAGCCCATCGTCCATGGTGATCAACAGCTATACATCGGCGCCAGCATGGGCATCGCCCAGAGCCATCTGCAAGGGCCGGACCCGACCGAACTGATCCGCTGCGCCGATATCGCCCTGTACGCCGCCAAGGCCGAAGGCAAGAACACCTGGCGCTACTTCTCGGCGCAGATGAACGAGGAAATCCAGCACCGTCGCCACCTCGAAAACGAACTGCGCCTGGCGGTCAGGAACCACGAGTTCATTCTCCACTATCAACCGCGCTACGAACTCGACGGCATGACCATCGTCTCCGTCGAAGCGCTGGTGCGCTGGGATCATCCGATCGAAGGATTGGTAGGCCCCGACGCCTTTATTCCCCTGGCCGAGCAGACCGAGCTGATCGTGCCACTCGGCCGCTGGGTACTGCGCGAAGCCTGCGAGACGGCGCGCCACTGGCCGGGCGAGCTGATGGTTTCGGTCAACCTGTCGCCTGCGCAGTTCTCCCGCAGCGACGTGGTTGCGGATGTGCGCGAGACCTTGATTCAGACCGGCCTGCCCGCTCATCGCCTGGAGCTGGAAATCACCGAAAACGTCATGCTCAACGATATCGACAACGCCCTGCACATCATGAACGCTCTCAAGGAACTGGGTGTGCGCCTGAACATGGATGATTTCGGCACCGGCTACTCGTCGCTCGGCTACCTGCGCACCTATCCCTTCGACAGCATCAAGATCGACAAGCGCTTCATCGCTGCCATGGCCCTGGGCAGCAACGATCGCGCGGTGGTGCAGGCGATCATCAACCTGGGCAAGGCCATGGGCTTGAAGGTCACCGCGGAGGGGGTCGAGACCGCGCAACAACTGGCGCTCTTGAGCGCTGATGCCTGTCACGAAGTGCAGGGCTTCTATATGAGCAGGCCAATTGACAAGCTGGCGCTGGGCAGGCTGTTGGCCCATCAGGATGCGGCGCGGCTGCCCAGTCGTAGTGCATGAGCCTTGCGGGCCCTGCCCGCAGATAATGCGGCGCCGAAAACATTTTTTACAGCGCAGTACAGTCTCGCTTAGACTCCCCAGCTATTGCATGCTCGCTGCCACGCGAGCCGCTTCCATTTTCTGGGAAATCCACTATCCCATGGTGAAAACCGTCGCCGCCGATATCGCCACCATCGGCCGAATCAATGCCGTGCCCGCGTTATTGCAGGTGATCTGCGAGACCACCGGCATGCGCTTTGCGGCCGTGGCGCGGGTGACGGACACTGCATGGATCGCCTGCGCAGTGCTCGACAATCTCGGATTCGGTCTGGAAGTCGGTGGTGAACTCGAGCTCAACACCACGTTGTGCGACGAAATTCGTGATCATCACCACACGATCATCATGGATCAGGCCAGCACCGACCCGCTCTACTGCGATCACCACACCCCGCGCACCTACAAGTTCGAGAGCTACATTTCGGTGCCGGTGTTCCGCGCCAATGGCGAGTTTTTCGGCACCATCTGCGCGCTCGACCCCAATCCCGCACAGCTCAAGGCCTCGGCCATTCAACCGATGGTCGAGTCCTTCGCGCGCCTGCTGTCGATCCAGATGGAGAGCGAAGAAGCCTTCGCCCAGACCGAACAGGCGCTGATGCAGGAGCGTCAAGTGGCCGAATTGCGCGAGCAGTTCATCGCTGTACTGGGCCACGACTTGCGCAATCCGCTGTTCGCTATCAACGCCGGGGCCGAAATGCTACTGCGTCGCGCCGTTGATGAGCGCAGCATCAGCCTTATCGAACACATTATTACCAGCGGCAATCGTGCCTCGCGGCTGGTCGAAGATGTGCTGGACTTCGCCCGTGGCCGCCTTGGCTCCGGCATCAGCGTCAGCATAGTGCCCCTTCCCGACCTGGCCGAGGCGTTGCAACATATTGTTGGCGAGGTTCATCGCGTCAATCCGCAGCGAGTGTTCGACCTGCGCATTGGTGACCTGCGCGACGTCAAGGGCGACCGCGAGCGCATTACCCAACTGCTGTCCAACCTTGTGGCCAACGCCATTCACCACGGTTCCAAGCAAGGCCCGGTAATCATCAATGCCGGTGTCGAGGACGGCGTTTTTCGCCTGAGCGTGCACAACGAGGGCACGCCTATCTCGGCGCCCGTGCTGGCGCAACTGTTCCAGCCGTTCACCCGGCATAACGCCGATGCACCGCCCAGCGGCCTGGGCCTGGGGCTGTATATCGCCGATCAGATCGCCCGCGCCCACGGCGGTCATATGGATGTGTCGTCGACGGCCGAGACCGGCACGCTGTTCACCTTCAGACTGCCGCTCAAGCCCGAGTGAGCCGGTCAATCATCCCGTAACTCGCGGGTCACCAACTCGACCAACCGATCCAGGCTTTCATTCCAGCCCTGATGAAACCCCATCGCCTCGTGGCTCCGACAATCCTCGGCGCTCCAGTGCCGGGCGCTGGCGGTGTAGCGGGTCTTGCCGTGTACATCTTCGAGTTCGATGACCGCCGTCATGAAAGGCTTGGCCGAGGGTATCCAGCCGGGCACGAAGGCATCGGTGAAGACGATCCGGCGCGGTGCTTCGACTTCCAGGAACACGCCCTCGGTCGGATACTCGCTGCCATCCGCGGCGCGCATGAGGGTGCTGAACAAACCGCCGGGCCACAGCTGCAGGGTGCATTCGGGGGTGGTCATGCCGTGGGGGCCCCACCAGCGCTTGAGCAGTTCAGGGTGGGTCCAGGCCCGGAACACGCGGGCGCAAGAGGCATCGATCAGACGGGTAATGGACAGTTCGAAGGCAGATGACGGAACGGCGGGGGATTGAAGGCTCATATTGTTATTCCTTCGTTCGGGTGGGTAACACTGAAGATTTGCCGGCCCATGATGGCGCTTCACAGGTAAAATCGGCAATGCCAGAATGCGGCATCAGGAGGCCGTTTGCACTCTCCTCATCCGCCCCACGCCGTAGCCTTTTCACATTTTTTCGATAAGTGGCATTCTACATTCGGGCTGGGCGCCAGGTAGCACCTCGCCCCCCTCCCCTCGCCATTTTTTCCTAACAACAAGAGCCATCGATGATCAGCGTTATAAGCCGTCGCCTCCCCCTCATCAGCAGCCAAAAATTGGTCATGCTTTGCGCCGCAGCATTGGTGGCGATCTACAACCTGGCCACCTGGAATGCCGTCGACGCATTGGTGAACTTTTCGGGCCTCAAGGGGCTGGCCTTCAACCTGTCCTTCGCCGTATTCCTGTGGGCAGCCTTCACTGTACTGCTGACGGTGGTGTCGTTCCGGCCCGTGCTCAAACCGGTGCTGGTGGTGATCTTCCTGTGTTCAGCGGCTGCGGCCTATTTCATGGACACTTACGGTATCGCCATCGATACCGACATGATGCAGAACGTGCTGGAAACCAACCCCGGCGAGGCCGCCGCGCTGCTCAGCCCGAAACTGTTCGGTTACCTGGTGCTGCTCGGCGTCGTCCCCGCGCTGTTGGTCTGCTGCTGGCCGGTGGTGTACCGGCGCTGGCTGCCGGGGCTGATCAACAAGGTGCTGGTGATCCTTGGCTGTCTGTTGCTGGTGGCGGCATCGGTGGGCAGTTTCTATTCCACCTATGCGCCGATCTTCCGCCAGCAGGACAAGCTCACGCACTTCATCAACCCGACCAACTATATCTACGCCAGCAACCGCCTGATCAAACAACGCTTCGCCATCAAGGAAAACCTGGTGGTGCAGAAGATCGGCGAAGACGCGGTGCTGAGCAACGCGGCCATGCAGCGCCCGAAAAAACAGCTGATGGTCTTCGTGGTAGGTGAAACCGCGCGCGCCGACCACTTCTCGCTCAATGGCTATGCGCGCGAGACCAATCCGGAACTGTCCAGGCTCAACATCCTCAACTACACTCAGGTGCATTCCTGCGGGACCTCGACTGCGGTCTCGGTGCCCTGCATGTTCTCGATGTTCCCGCGCAAGGACTACAGCGACAAGAAAGGCAAGACCTACGAGGGCCTGCTGGACGTGATGCAACGCGCCGGCGTGCAGGTGCTGTGGCTCGACAACAACAGCGACTGCAAGGGCGCCTGCCTGCGCGTGCCGCACAAGGACATCCCGAAGAGCCAGCCGAGCCCCTTCTGTGACGGCAATCGCTGCCTGGATGAATCGTTGCTGGTAGGCCTGCAGCCCTATGTCGACAGCCTGAAGGACAACGCCATCATCGTCCTGCACGCCGACGGCAGTCACGGCCCGGAATATTACGATCGCTACCCCACCGATCAGGAGCGCTTCAAGCCGGTCTGTCACACCAACCAGTTGGGCAGTTGCAGCAAAGACGAACTGGTCAACGTGTATGACAACACCATCCTTTACACCGATCACTTCCTCGCTCAGGTGGTGGACTTCCTGAAGAAGAATCAGGACAAGTACGACACCTCGATGATCTACATCTCCGACCACGGAGAATCCCTGGGCGAGAACGGCATGTACCTGCACGCAGCGCCTTACGCCATAGCGCCAGAAGCGCAGACTCACGTGCCGATGGTGATGTGGTTTGGTGACGGGACCTTGCCAGCGGCTGGCGTCGATCGCGATTGCCTGGCGAACAAACGTGATCAGGCGGACTTGAGCCAGGACTACATGTTCCACTCGGTGCTGGGGCTGTTTTCGGTGCAGACGGCGGTGTATCAGCCGGCGCTGGATATCTTTCACAGCTGCCGCAAGTGAGTCTGTAGCGAGGGGCCTGCCCCTCGCTACACGGCGTGACCCAGGATAAATTCGCGGTACCCGGACGTAATCACGAATACCGCGAACCACACGAAAATCCCTGCCGACACCAGATACGAAACCTTCAGCAAACGCGCGCCCAGCAGCTTGCCACCCTGGCTGGCGACCGCGCACAAGGTCAGGCACCACACCACTCCGGCACTGAAGAACCCACCCAGAAACAATCCCGTGCCAAGTGGCCCCGAGGCCCCAGCGCGGGATATCAACACCCCACCGACCGCCGCGAACCATAGAATCGCACTGGGTGACGACATCGCCAGAAACACTCCACGGCCAAACTCTCTGATGGACGACCGCTGCCTGGCCTCACCGGCCACCGCCAGCTCGTTGCTACTGGTGACTGCCGAAATCAGCATACGCACGGCAAACCAGATCAACAGGGCCGAACCGCCGAGCCACAGCACCCAGCGCACGCTCTCGTATTGCAGCAATACCGTCATGCCGGCCAGCGCCAGCACGGCATAGGCCAGATCGCCGAAACAGGTGCCCAGGCCCAACCAGAAACCGGGCAGAAAGCCCCGCTGCATGGCCAGCGTGATCATGGCGATGTTTGCCACACCGATATCCAGGCACAACGACAGGCTCAGCAAGAAGCCACTGGTGAATTGCATTGCGGGTTCCATCGCATCAACTATCAGGCCGGGCAGAATACCTGCAACCTGACGTCGGGGCGAGAAACCCACTTGGCCGTATCGGGGTAAACTGCCCGTGACAAATCCAACCGGAGACAGTTGCGGTGCAATACACCCTCGGCCTTTTCGATGATCTGCCCAGTGCGCCGGGTGGCGTGCGCGCCATCGGCAGCCAGGCATTCGTGCTAGAAGGCTTCGCCCTGCCATATATCGCCGAACTGCTGCCATTGCTGGACAGCATCAACCGCCGCGCACAGATCCGCCACATGGTCACCCCAGGCGGCTTCACCATGTCCGTCGGGCTGACCAATTGCGGCGCCCTTGGCTGGGTCAGCGACCGCAAGGGCTATCGCTACTCGGCTGTCGACCCTCTAAACGGCGAGCCTTGGCCGGCACTGCCGCCACTGATGCGGGAGCTGGCACGCGACGCTGCGCTAAAAGCCGGCTTCGAGCACTTCGACCCGGATGCCTGCCTGATCAACCATTACGCGCCAGGTGCGCGTATGTCACTGCACCAGGACCGCGACGAACAGCAGCTCAGCGAGCCAATTGTGTCTGTTTCATTGGGCTTGCCCGCGACGTTTCTATTTGGCGGTTTCGAGCGCAGCGACCGCACCCAGCGGGTCCCGCTGGTCCATGGCGACGTAGTGGTATGGGGCGGTGCCGACCGGTTGCGCTTTCATGGCGTATTACCGATCAAACCTGCAGAGCATTCATTGTTGGGACCGTGGCGGATCAATTGCACCTTTCGCAAGGCGGGGCATTGAAACAAGGCAATAAAGTGTTGATACAAAAAGCCCCGGCATCTGCCAGGGCTTTTGGAGTAGCGATAAACAAATCAACCTTGCTGGCAACCGTTACCCATCACCTGATATTGGATCTTGTGTTCCTGACCCTGATGATCGTAATAAGTCATGGTGGCGGGCACTACACCGCAAACATCCGGCACAGGTGAAACATTCACGACCTTGGCGATATCCAGTTTGGTGCCGTAGGTATACTGGGTGACCGCTAAATGACGGCTGCTGCCATCAGCCGCCTGAGCAGCGGACATGCAACCGATAATCGAAAAACCAACAAAAGCGAGGGCAGCGATACTTTTCATGATATAGGGCCTTTAGAGCAATCTTACAACCGATTTGCTTCATGTGGCGACTAGGCTTTTTAGTTTTATTAGGACAGTATAGGGTCAAATTGAACAGCACATTATAGTTTGACGATTCACCGCGTCGTAACACGAAGTATCCAGATCTCTGAGAAGAAATTTAATCTTCTGGAGTCCCTTGCGGGTTGTGTTCGTAAGGGATGAACATAGATTACAAGAATAAGATTTATATTAAACACATGTTACAGACATGCACTATTACCGTTTCGGCAACAATCGGATACACTCCGCCTACCTCCCCAGGAAGGTCAGCCATGTCCACACCCCAGTACGCCGCGCTGCAAGCTGCTGCTCGCCCACTGCTGAACAAGTTCTACCGCCAGCACCGCTCGGCCATGCGCCTGCCGCCGGACGCCCAGGGCTGGGTCGCCCGTGAAACGGAAATCATCGCAGGGTTGTGCCTGACACCGGTGGCCCAAGGGCAATGGCTGACTGGCTTGCTGGTCACCCCAGGCTGGCGTGGGCGCGGCGTGGCGCAAGGGCTGATCGAAGCGTCAATCGCCGCCGGGCCAGTGTGGTTGTTCTGTCACCCGCAGTTGCGCGGATTCTATGAGCGGGTCGAGTTCGATATCGCTGAGACACTGCCGCCGGCGCTGGCCGAGCGCCTCAGGCGCTATCAGCAGACAAAAGAGCTGATCGCGATGCGGCGGGAGTGAAGGTGGTGTCGCTGCTCTGCCCGCGAGAGGGTCAGCAGCAACGGCTCAATCATCGGCGTTGGGATCAAGCCCGGGAAACAACACTTCGGTAAATCCGAACCGGGTGAAGTCACGAATGCGCGAAGGATACAACCGGCCGATCAAGTGATCGCATTCGTGCTGCACCACGCGCGCATGAAACCCGTGGGCCACACGCTGGATGGGCCGCCCTTGCGGATCGACCCCTTCATAGCGGATGTGCTGGTAACGCTCGACCACACCGCGCAAGCCAGGCACCGACAGACACCCTTCCCAGCCCTCCTCCACCGTCGGACTCAACGGCGTGATCAACGGATTGAGCAACACGGTCTGCGGCACCGGATCAGCTTCGGGGTAACGTTCGCTGCGCTCGAAACCAAAAATCACCAGTTGCATATCGATGCCGATCTGCGGCGCGGCAAGGCCGACACCACCCACGTGCTCCATGGTTTCGAACATATCGGCAATCAGCGCGTCGAGCTCCTTGGTACCGATCAAGGCGTCGGGCACGGGCGGTGCAATTCGCAGCAGGCGCTCATCGCCCATTTTCAGAATGTCGCGGATCATCGGCTCATGCTTCCGGTGGGCGGTGGTGGCGTCAGAGGTGAAGTGCTATGCGTGTGGCCCAACACTGTGGCCTGTTTTTCCTCCATCGGCGCGTCCGCATCCTTCTGGCCCTTGGCCTTGCCTTCTGTCGACATATGCTCGATCACGGCATTCATTTCCGCCCCTAGCAGCAGCACCGCCGAGGAAATATAGAAATACAGCAACAAGACGATGATCGCCCCGATGCTGCCATACATGGCGTTGTAATCAGCAAAGGTCTTCACATAGAAGGCAAACCCCAGTGACGCGACGATCCAGATCACCACCGCCAGCACTGAGCCTGGGGTAATGAAGCGAAACTCCTGCTTCACGTCGGGCAGCACGTAGTACATCAATGCAACGGCCACCATCATCAAAATGATGATCACGGGCCACCGAGCGATGGTCCACAGGGTGACGACGATGTCTTCAAGGCCGATCTGTGCAGCGATCCAGTTCATCACTTGCGGCCCCAATACCATCAGTGCCGCAGCGGCCAGCAACATGCCGGCAATACCGACGGTATACAGTACGGACAACGGCAGACGCTTCCACACGGGGCGCTCTTCCGGCACGTCGTAGGCAGCATTCATCGCGCTCATCAGCAGGCGAATACCTGCGGAAGCACTCCACAGCGCCACGACGATACCCACCGACAACAGGCCGCTCTTGGAGGTCTGCAACTGGTCGATCACCGGATTGACCAGATCCAGCGCTTGGGGCGGCAGGACCATCCCGGACTGCATGCGCAGCCAGGAAAAGAAATCAGGCAAATGCAGGAAACCGATCAAGGCAATCAGGAAGAGGATGAACGGGAACAGCGAAAACAGCATCTGATAGGCCAATGCAGAGGCATAGGTCGACATCTCGTCATCGACGAATTCCTTGACTGTTCTGACCAAAACCTGGCGCAAAGACAAATTACGTAATGTGGGGAAAATCATAGCGTCTCCTTTCGCCTCGCCTTGTCGAGCAGCGGCTTGAATACAACGGGGCATTCGATAGCCCCCCTTTTTTGCACGCCACGACAACTTGAACGCTTTTGATCAGTCAACGCGCGCGGCCAGCACCTTGCGGCGCGCCGACGTTACCCTATCTCGATGCACGGGGCCAATTCGCTACCCGCTGACAGCGCAACGGCCATCCGTGGATGACCGTTGATTGTGCTACAGCTCACCGGATGACGTCCGGTAGCGGCGCTCGTCTCAATGCTTCTTGTCCACAGCATCTTTGACCTTGCCGACGGTTTTCTGTGCTTCGCCTTTGCGTTCCTGCACTTTACCTTCGGCTTGCATCTTGGCGCTGCCAGTGGCTTTGCCGATGCCTTGCTTTACGTTACCGACTGCTTCGTTTACCGCACCTTTCGCTTTGTCTTTAGTGCCACTCATGGTGTTTCTCCTGATGAGATCGAAGTGTCTTCAATCGACATAAGGTTGACTGCGAGGCAGGCGAGAGAGTTTCAATTTTTACTGCAACCGTTCATCGGCACGCCTGAAAAATCGTCCAGGGCTTTATATTCAAAGGCTTTGCCACCAGAATAGGCGCCAGTTCAGGCATGTGCCCGTGCGTCATTTTTTTACAGGTTTTCCATGAAGCTCGATAAACCCCAGGCCATCGTTCGCCGCAACGAACAACTCGGCGGCGCAGTGCTCGGCGTCAATAATTGCCATTTTTCCATTCTCGACAAGCGCCGCAACATCTGGTGGTTCGATATTCCGGTGGCGCGCTTGCAGATAGGCCAGTACGAGTGGATTCACCTGTTGATGCACGACCCACTGACCGATCGCCT
>CAJCIO010000068.1 GCA_903970465.1 Gammaproteobacteria bacterium | reverse complement strand
CGCCGGCATTGCCACGCAGATCATTGATCAGCGCGTTGCCGACGATCAGGTCGGAGCCTGCGCCGCCGATGGCTTTTTCGATATCCACGCCTTGGGCGATGGAGACGTTGCCCACCAGGCCGCCGACATCGGAGAAGCTGCCCTGGTTGAGGTTGATGTGTTGCTCCGCGCTGTAACCCGAGAAGTCCAGCGTATCGGTCCCGCCGGCATCCCAGATGCTGAAGATCAACGGTGTGTGCGAGTCCACGGCGGTCATTTCTTCGCGGTGGCTGTTGGAGTTGAAGCCGTAGATAGTGCCGCCGCTGCGGGTCGATTCGTTGGCGCCGTAGAGCAGCTGGATGGCGGCGATGTCGTCCATCAAGGGCGCCGACGCGTAGTTGCCGCCGTCGTATTGATCGGTGTTGAGTTCGCTCCAGTAGCTCATCACGCTGTAGCCGCGCGAATCCTCGGCGTACACGGCGTTGTCCTGATAACTGGGCACGCCGTTCCAGGCGCTGTAGTCGCTGGGGTGCGCGAGGCCCAGGTTGTGGCCGATCTCGTGGACCAGGGTCTGACGGCCGTAGCTGTTGAGGGACGGGTCGGCGTTTTCGCGATAGGCGTCGCTCACCCAATACCAGGACTGCCCGCCGTAGGGGTAATAGGCGAAGGCCGCCTCGCCGCGAGAGACCGAATAGCTGGCCATCGACAGGTGCCCTTCAGCGGCCTTGCTGGACTCGGTGAAGGTCAGGTTGGCGACGTCGGACCAGGATTGCAGCGCCAGGCGGGTCTGGGCTTGCTGTTGCGCGTTGAAGGCAATGAAGTCGCCCCAGCTAGGGTCGAAATTCGCCGGGGCGGCCTGGAGGAAGCTGTAGGTCAGCGAGACTTTGCCGTCGTGGTTGGTGTCAAGGAAGGTCAGATCGTAGCGATCGATCTGCGCGGCCGCCTGATCGACGGTGTAGGACGGATGACCGTCAACCGTGCCATCGCCGCGATCGTATTGATGGCGGAAGGCGTCAAGGCGGGTATAGGCGTCGCTGGGTGCGGACAGATCTGTGGCGGTGGCGAGCAGGCTGGACATCTATGAATCCCTCGTGGATACAAATACAGCCTCGACAGGTTCCTGACCGGGAATACGTGGCGTCGAGGCAAACTCAGCTGAGCCCAGTCTAGAGCCCCGCGCGGGCCGCGCATGATGGCAACCGATGAGTGGGTACTGGCCACCTGGCCATGCCGGTCAATTCCGGGCAACGCATCGCGCCCGCCGCTCGTCCACGCGCTGGGCAAACCAGGCGGTGGTAAGGTGCCGGGTGATTTTCGGGCTCTCCAGGGTGATGCCTGGCAGGATCGCCCGTGGCAGCTGTTGACCGGCCACCTGATCCGCCAGCTCGAACACGCGGCGATACAGGTCAGTGTCTTCGAAATCCAGTTGCTCGCCCTTCTTCAGCTCCAGATAGATCTGGTTATTGCTCATGGCCAGCCGCGAGCCCAGCGAGCGCACCGCCAGTTCTGTCTGGCCCGGGGTGGTGGAGCTGTAGTCGACCAGATCGCCATCCAGCGCCAGCCGCGCCTTGACCAGCCGGTTAAGGGCAGCCTGGAAAGCGGCATTGCGACTGGCGTAGTGACCGGCATTGAAGTCGGCGAAACGGTACAGGGATTGCGGGTAATGGGTCGGATAGCCGAGCAGGTGCATGCTGCCGTAATAGACCCCTCCGCGGCGGCTGAACACTTCCTGGCGAATCGAGCCGTCATGGGGGTACGGATAGCCGCTGGCGTTTTGTTCGGCGAAAGCGATCGCTACTTGCATCGGACCACCGGTGTGCACCGGGTTGAAGTTGCCGAACAGCTGCTGGCCCAGCGGTGCCATGCCGATGAAGTCATCGAAAACATCACTCAACTCGCGCTCCGAACGCACGCTGTCGATGCGTTGTGCGTAGGTCTTGCCGGTGCGCGACTTGAGGCCCAGAGCGGCGTCGACTACAAAGCCCGGCACGTGCAGGCGCCCGGCGCGACGGTCGATTTCCTCGCGGGCGATACGGCCCAGGCCCGGCACTTGCGGGTCGGCCTGGAAGTTGGATTCCTGTTCGATGATCGCAATGACCGAGCAAAGGTTTTCGGTGGTGGGTGCCAGCGCCTGGGTTTCGAATGCCGTCTGAATGTCGGCGGCCCAGCCTTGACGGTTGGTGGCCGAGGGCGGCAGCAACTTCGCAACGTTGGCGCGCACCTGCTCCGGGCTGGGGCCGGAAGGCTGCAGTGGGTGGCTACAGGCGGCGAGTGTCAGCAGGGCCATTAATAGCGCGATGCGTTTCAGTTCGGTCAATCGGGTGCCTCGGTGAGTGGGTGCGCTTAAGGGCCGAGGCCGGATTGCTCAGGGATCAGAGCGCGATTGGGGCTTGGCAGTTCCGCGAGCGCGGTTTTGATCCGGTAGGTCAACTGGCCACTTATGTTTGACCTGACGAATATCGCCCCGCGACAAAAGGCCATCTGCACTAGGCTCTCGACACTCCGGGTACTTCCATATTTATCTTGCGCCAGAAGGCTTCAGAAAAACTGTAAACCGAGAAAGCAATCAACCCGAAGGCCATCAGCATCAACACCAACCATCCCGCCGGAAAATTCTGAAGCGCGTCGAGGGCTTCCTTCATACCGGGCGGGTCCATGGCTTGATAGGCAGAGCCGCTGACGGCCAACAGCACTGCAATCTCTATAAAAACCACGCCACGGGCAATCAGACCAAACCGAGACACCGGGCGGACGTAGCGCATCACGTCTTCATCGGCCTCGAAATATTTCTCGAAGGTTGCCTTCCATCCCTTGATGATGTGAGCAATTCCAACACCCAGCGGAATGAGAGCAATCACGTATACCAACACGTTGGAATGCTCCCAAGACAACAGACGCGCCAGCCAATCTTTGGTTTGCCCGCCTGAATTGCCCGAGCTACCTATTCCGCTAATGAGCAGGCCTAGCGCAAAAAATGCGAGAGCGCCATTGACCAACCCTCCCGCAAGCAGACCGGTGCGAATTATCAGACCCTTGAGATTTTTGCCGTGATGGTCGACATCACGCGTAGCTTGCAGCACACGCCAAGCTGCAAATACGAGCAGACCCGCCACCATGAGCCCCACTAAAAAATAGCCAAACGGCTGGCTCAATAAGGCTTCCAGGCTATTGTGGCTGTCTTTTGGTTTTGTCGAATCCGTTGCCGCGAGCAATGCGAAGATACCGATGATCAGGTAAAGCACGCCTCGCGCGGCATACCCTCCGCGTGCAAGGATGATAAGGCTGTGGTGCGGTGACATAGCGGCTTTTCCATAAGTAATACACGAACAGACTCGTCTGACTGGAAGGGGTTCTATCGGCCTGGGCGATGGAAACGTTGGTATCCGGCAGTTGGCCTACAATGCGACTACGTCACTGCGTGCTCAGCCACTCCTCGCGTTATGCTGAGGGCGTCTTATCGATTGCACTGATGATTACTATCGAAACGCCCGTCTCTCTGGTTGTCACAGCTGCCTCCTATAATTATCTGCGATTTATCCCCGCTCTCCTCGCCTGCCTCAAGGCGACAGTCCCTCTTGGAACCTAACACCATGCCAAGCGCAAGCCAGGCCCCTAGCGGCCTTCCCGAACATAATCAACAGAGCGTCAAACAGCAGTGGCTGGCGATTCTCTCGGTCGCCGTGGGGGCCTTCGCCCTGGTGACCAGCGAGTTTCTCCCAGTGGGCGTACTCAACGATGTGGCCAGCGACCTGGGCATCAGTGCCGGTCACGCCGGCTTGATGGTGACCCTGCCCGGCATCATGGCCGCCCTCGCCGCTCCGTTGCTGTCTGTGGGCATCGGCGCCATGGACCGCCGTTATCTGCTGATCGGCCTGACGCTGATCATGATCATCGCCAACACGGTCGTGGCCTACGCCAGCGACTTCAGCCTCCTGCTGTTCGGTCGCGTGCTGCTGGGCATCAGCATCGGCGGTTTCTGGGCGACGGCGATTGCCCTCAGCAGCCGTCTGGCCCCGAGGGGCGTAGGCGTGGCTCAGGCCACCTCGATCATCATGGTCGGTGTGACACTTGCCACCGTGCTGGGCGTGCCCGTCGGCACCTGGCTGAGCGGCTTGATGGGCTGGCGCATGACGTTTCTGGTCACCGCTTTAGTGGGCATACCGGTACTCGTGGCGCAGGTCTTCCTGCTGCCGCGCCTCAACCCGGACAAGGCCATTCGCATCAGTGACCTGCCGGCGCTGTTTATCAATCCGCAAGCTCGGGTGGGCTTGATTGCGGTACTGCTGATTGGCCTGGCGCACTTTGCCGCATACACCTATGTCGCACCGTTCTTCAAACAGAGTGCCGGTTTCGATGGGCCGACTATCAGTTCATTGCTGCTGCTCTATGGCGCAGCCGGGGTGGCGGGCAATATTTTCGCCGGGTTCGCCGCCAACCGCAGCGTGCGTCACACCTTGTTGCTGGTGGCGTTGATGATCGGCGCCAGCACCCTGCTGTTCCCCTACTTCGCCACCGGCATGACCGGCGCGGCGATGCTGATCGCGCTCTGGGGCTTCGCTTTCGGTGCGTTCCCGGCCTGCGCCAGTATCTGGATGTTCGTCGTGGCGCCCAAGGATGTTGAACGTGGCATGCCGATGTTCGTCGGCCTGTTTCAGGTGATCATTGCGTTGGGCTCGTTCTTCGGCGGGCAGATCGTCGATCGACTGGGCACTTCTGTGCTGATGAGCCTGGCCACCGCGCTGGTGGGCTGCGGTTTTGTCACGGTGCTGTTGCTGGGGCGCAAGGTCAGTAATCACCAGGTGGCCCAGCCCAACTAAGCATAATGATGTAACCCGCTGACCTCAGGCCTGCAACAGGCCTGATTGCGGCGGCCTGACTTCGGGCCGCCTCACCCGCGTAGCCACCCCCCGTCGCAGAGATCGATTCGTCTTTATCGAGACGAAGCCGATGGCCGTCCGCCGTCGGTCCGGCAAATGCACACTCGCAAAATAAAGATTGAATCCTCACACGAAATGTTATTTAAATAACATAAATAAACGGCGTCGATGCCTCCGTCGGCGCGGGTGAGGTCAAAATAACAATGAGCAAGATTGCAGTCATCGGCAGCAACATGGTCGACCTGATCACTTACATCGAACGCATGCCCGCCCAGGGCGAAACCCTCGAAGCGCCGCGTTTTGCCATGGGCTGCGGCGGCAAGGGCGCCAACCAGGCGGCCGCCGCAGCGCTACTGGGCGCCGACGTGTTGATGCTCAGCAAGGTGGGCGACGACGCCTTCGCCGACACCACCCTGGCCAATTTCCAGAGGCTGGGCATCGACACGCGTTTCGTCGACCGGGTGCCGGGCGTGTCCAGCGGCGTGGCGCCGATCTTCGTCCAGGCGAATTCCCACAACAGCATCCTCATCGTCAAAGGCGCCAACGCCCACCTGTGCCCGGCCGATATCGACCGTGCGCAGGCGCCGCTACGCGATTGCACCTTGATCGTGCTGCAACTGGAGATCGAACTGGCGACCGTCTATCACGCCATCGAGTTCGCTCATCGGCATGGCATCGCGGTGTTGCTCAACCCTGCCCCGGCCTTGGCCGGATTGAGCCGCGAGCACCTGGCGCAGCTGGACTTTCTGATCCCCAACGAGAGCGAGCTGGCCCTCATCAGCGGCCAGCCTGTGACCTCTGCCGAAGAGGCCGCGCAGGCCGCGCGTCAGTTGGTGACGGAGGGCGTACGCCACGTCATCGTCACGCTGGGCGAACAAGGCGCGCTGTACGTCGGCGCCGAAGGCGAGTGGCAAGTGCCGGGGGTCAAGGTCGAGGCGCGCGACACCACCGGTGCTGGTGACGCGTTCATTGGCTGCTTCGCTCGGCATTGGAGCCAGGACGGCGATATCCGCCAGGCCATGCACCGGGCGGTCGCCTATTCGGCCTGCTCGGTCACCGGCCTGGGCACGCAATCTTCCTATCCCGATGCTCCCACGTTCGCGCGATTCCTCGACGCCTCGGCGAGCTGATACCCACCTGCATTTTCGCGGAGAACAATAATGAACAAGCCTGCGCTGCAACAAACCCCGGACGGCTTCTATCTGAACCGCACGCCGTGGTTCGCCTTCCTCCTGCTCTGCAGCATCTTCGCCCTGTGGGCGGCGGCGGCAAGCATGAACGACGTGCTGATCGCCCACTTCAAGAAGGCCTTCCTGCTCAGCGACTTCCAGACCGCCTTCGTCCAGTCGGCGTTCTATCTGGGGTATTTTTTCGTCGCTATTCCCGCGGCCCTTGTGGTGCGCCGCTTCAGCTACAAGACCACCATCCTCATCGGCCTGATGCTCTACCTGTTCGGCTGTGCGCTGTTCTTCCCGGCGGCGTCAACCGCCAAATACGGCATGTTCCTGATGGCGCTGTTCGTCATCGCCGCTGGCCTGTCGTTTCTCGAGACGGCGTGCAACACCTATTCGACCCTGATGGGGCCACGGGAGACCGGCACGCGGCGCTTGAACATCTCGCAGACCTTCCACCCCTTCGGCGCCATGACCGGGGTGTACGTCGGCAGCTTTGTGATGTTCAAGGACACCGACGCCACCCGCGAGCAGTTGACCCACATGAGCGCCAGCGATGCGGCGGTGCAGCAATTGCAGATGATCCAATCGACCCTGCTGCCGTACAAGTGGATGATCGCGGTACTCATCCTGATGTTCATCCTGATCGCCATCACCCGCTTCCCTGCCTGCAAGGGCAACCGCACCGTCAGTGAACCGCGGGCCAGCATCGGCCAGAGCCTCGGCCGCCTGCGACGCAATCCGCGCTTCTGCTTCGGCGTGCTGGCGCAGTTCCTGTACGTGGGCGCGCAGGTCGGGGTGTGGAGCTTCACTATTCGCCTGGCCATGCAAATGGGCGGCATGAACGAGCGCAGTGCCTCGTGGTTCCTGCTGACCACCTTTGCCGCCTACTTTATCGGCAAGATGATCGCCAACCTGCTGATGCGCAAGATGCACCCCGCCAAAGTGCTCGCCCTGTATGGCGTGCTGTGCATCGTACTGCTGGCCTACACCATCCTGGTGCCGAACATCACGGCAGTGTACGCAGCCGTGGGGGTCAGTGTGTTCCTGGGGCCTTGCTGGCCGACCATCTATGGCCTGACCATCGACGGCCTCGGCGAAGACACCGGCGTCGGTGGCTCGTTGTTGGTGATGAGCATCGTCGGCGGCGGCGTGATGCCGATCTTCCAGGGCCTGCTCAGCGATGCCAACGGCGGCAACATGCAGATCGCCTACAGCGTGCCGTTGCTGTGCTTCGTGGCGATCGTGCTGTACGCGGTGCGCTGCATGCGGCAGCCGCAACCGGTCCTGGCGAGCTCAGCCGCGGCGGTCGCGCAATGAGTGCCCGACCGTTACGCCTGCCGCTGTACCCGCAGCTATGCGACCAGGCCAGTCGGCTGCTGCTCGAGTCAGAGGATTTCAGCGTGCGCGCCTGGACGTACCCCAGCGGGGTCAAGGCGCTGTCACTGGAAAACAGCCGCGGCAAGCTGGTGATCCTGCCCTGGCAGGGGCAAATGATCTGGTCGGCCGAGTTCGATGGCGTGGATTTGACCATGCACAACATGTTCACCCAGCCCCGGCCCAGTGCCAGCGTGATCGGCACCTACGGCTGTTTCATGTTCCACAGCGGCCTGCTGCGCAACGGTTGCCCGGGGCCCGAGGATGATCATGCGCTGCACGGCGAGATGCCCTGCGCGCCGATGGACGATGCCTGGCTTGAGGTGGGCGAAGACGCGTGCGGCGCTTACTTGCGCCTCGGCGGCACCTACGAATACGTGCAAGGCTTTGGCGACCACTACCGAGCCAGTCCGAGTGTGACCCTGCGTCCGGCCAGCGGGTTGTTCGAGATCGGCATGCAGGTGGTCAACCTGGCCGGCAAGGCCATGGACCTGATGTACATGGCGCACATGAACTACGCCTACGTCGATGGCGGCCGCCTGACCCAGCCGCTGGGGTGCGAACGCACCCGAGTACGTGCCAGCGTGCCGGCCCACGTCCGCCCCACGCCGGCCTGGACCGCCTACATCGCCGAACTCAGCCAGGACCCGGCCAGCCTCAAGGTGCTCGACTCGCCTGCGCTGTATGATCCGGAGATCGTCTGTTTCTTCGATGACGTGCGCAGCGATGCCCATGGGCAGGCGCACTTCTTCCTTGAACACCCTGAGGGCGCGG
Organism: Gammaproteobacteria bacterium; assembly: GCA_903970465.1. Lineage (GTDB taxonomy): Bacteria > Pseudomonadota > Gammaproteobacteria > Pseudomonadales > Pseudomonadaceae > Aquipseudomonas. Next base: position 32,709 of record CAJCIO010000068.1, on the reverse strand, counting down.
CGTTCTACACCCGCTACCGTCCAGAGCAATTTGAGCACGCCGCGCGCTGGATCCTGCACAACCCTGACCAGCAAGTGGCGGCGTTCGTCTTGCCGGCCACCTGCGAGCCGGAGGGCTACCGCGCCGAACTCGCCAAGGGCAACGTGCGCAGCCTCGCACCTGGTGCCAGCGCCCACTTCAGCCTGACCACCGGCTACCTCAGCGCGCCTGAACGCAGGGCGCTGCAACCATGATGCCGTTACAACACCAACTGCGCCCCGCTGGCCTCGATGGCCTCGCGGTAGCTGCGTGGGATCTTCTTGTCGCTGACCACGCAATGGAAGTCGCTCAGGGCCCCGAAGTGCGCCGTACGCACCGCGTCGAACTTGGAGTGGTCGGCCAGCAGCAGGCATTGCCGGGCCTGGCGCATGACCTTCTGCTTGACCTCCACTTCGTGGAAATTGAAGCAGGTGACACCGCACTCCAGGCTGACCCCGGCCGCCGAGACAAACGCCCAGCTCAGGCGCACGCCATCCAGGATGCTGGCTTCGGCATGGCTCTCGAACACCTGGTTCTTGCGGTGGAAAGTGCCGCCACAGAGGACGATGCTGCAATGCGGTTTCTGCTGCAGCTTGAGCAGCACGTTGAGCGAGTTGCACACCGCGGTGAATTCCAGATCGTCGGGGATGAAGTCGACCACGAAGGGGATCGTCGTGCCGCAGTCGAAGAACACCGTGTCCCCCGGCTGGATAAAGGCAGCGGCCAGCTTGCCGATACGGCGTTTCTCCTCGACGTGCCGGGCGTCCTGCTCACTGACGCGGTAGTCCCCCGGTTCCGGATCGTCGTGGGCGCGGGTGATGTAGCCGCCCAGCAGGCGAAATTGCTCGGGGTGGCGGCTCAGGTCGCGGCGCAAGGTCATTTCGGACACTTCAAGCAACGCCGCCATCTCGCGCAGATGGATAGCTTTTTGATCTTGCAGGGCCTGTTGGATCTGTTTGATTCGGTCGGTTTTCTTGACGTCCACGGGCATTCCGGCAATCCGTTGGTGGTGTCGCTACAGTAACACCAAGTGTTAATTTTATAACTTATGGGTATCAACCCATGTGCTTTTACTGATGACAGGAATCGCTCGATGAATTCGCTCGAACCCGCTGCAATGGCCCAGGCCATCGATCACACCTTGCTGGCCGCAGACGCCAGCCGAGAGCAGATTGCCACACTTTGCGCTGAAGCCCGAGAGCATGGCTTCTACTCGGTGTGCGTGAACTCGAGCCAGGTGCCGTTTGCCGCGCAACGCCTGGCCGGTTCTGCCGTCAAGGTCTGCGCCGTGGTGGGCTTTCCGCTGGGCGCCGGGCTGAGTGCGAGCAAGGCGTCGGAAGCCGCCCTGACGATCGCCGCCGGGGCGCAGGAAATCGACATGGTGCTGAACATCGGCTGGCTCAAGGACGGCCTGTTCGATGAAGTCCGCGACGACATCGCCGCCGTGCTGCACGCCTGTGGCAAGGTGCCGCTGAAAGTGATTCTGGAGACCTGCCTGCTCGACGAGGCGCAGAAGGTGCGCGCCTGCGAGATCTGTCGCGACTTGGGAGTAGCGTTCGTCAAAACCTCCACCGGCTTCAGCCGCAGCGGCGCAACGCTTGAAGATGTGGCGCTGATGCGCCGGGTGGTGGGGCCGGACATCGGTGTGAAGGCGTCCGGCGGCGTTCGGGATGTGGCTACGGCTAGAGCGATGATCGAAGCGGGTGCGACTCGGCTGGGGACCAGTTCCGGGATTGCGATCGTGACGGGGGCGGGTGTGGGCGCGGGTTATTGACGCTCAGGGCTTTGGCGCAATCGCACATTCGGGTCGACCCCGTGCACAGCGAAGCATTACGCCAGCCAGGCCCAAGGAGCCGCTCATCTCGCGTCACGAAACAACCGCGGCGTCAGACCGAACGCAATCTTGAAAGCCCGGCTGAAGTGCGAGCTGCTCACAAAGCCCCACGATAGCGCGACATCGGTGATGGACTGGTCTGCCAACACAGGGTTACGCAAATCTTCAGCACAGCGCATTAGCCGACGATGCCAGATGTACTCGCTGAGACTGCAGCCCAGTTCGTCCTCGAACAGACGATGAAGAGTGCGCGTCGAGCAACCTTGCGCCAGCGCGATCATCTCGATCGTCAACTCCGGTTCAGCCAGACGCTCCTCGATGAAATTTTTGATTCGGTGTTTTTTGAAGTGCCGGAAATCATGCACAAGCTTGGGGGCGGTGACACTGTTTTCAATCAGGTTACCCACTACAGCGCCGATGCTGTGCCCGATCGCCTGAGCAGCGCGCGCGTTGAGCAAGGTGTACTGGCTATAGGCATCTGTAATCAGGTGGTGCAACATTTTGCCCAGACCCGCCCGATTGTTCAGGTGAAGATCGGACGGTGCGGCGACGTTGCCGGAGATGCCATCGCATAACAGCATCAGGTACTCGCAGCCATTGGGACTGGTTACCTCAAACGGTTTGCCACTGTCGATGAGCATGATCTCGTCGGCGGACACGCTATGAGAACGTGCGCCCTGGTGGTAGTGACTGATGCCGCGCATCTGCAGAATCAGTAACCAGGGCGCGTCAGTGGGCGCGACGCCGACACTGAGTTGACGAGAAAAGCGGTGGGGTGAGCTGACCATTCGACAGAAGTGCAGATTGCCGAGGTCGCCATACTCCAGCCGCCCGGTGAACGAGGTGCCGTCCAGAGGTTGGAAATGGGTCAGTTCATGACGGCGCACGGCCTCGGGCGTTCGCCCCACGTGAACACTCAGAAATTCCTGCCATTTCGTCAACCGATCGGACATTCCAAACTGCTCTGTACTCACGCAGGACAATGCACTCATCACACACCTTCTCTTGTTGTAGGGAAGCTGATGGCCTCCTGCCCTCATCCTAGCACTGTCAAAACGGGTATTGCGGCTTTCCTGCACGCCAGGTGACCCAATGGGCGCGGGTGAACTCGTCCAGCGCGTAGTGACCATTGAAGCGGCCAAGACCCGAGTTCTTCTCGCCACCAAACGGCGCGTTGGGCTGATCATCAACCGTGATGTCGTTGATGTGGGTCATACCTGCGACGATCTTCCTGGCAAAATCCAGCCCTCGCGCCATGTCTTGGGTGAACACCGCGCTGGACAGTCCATATTCTCCCGCATTGGCCAGTGCCAGTGCATGGTCAGCGTCGCGGGCGACGATCAATGGCAGTATCGGGCCGAAGGTCTCCTCCACCGCCAGTTCCTGGGAGCCCGGCACGTCGCCGAACACATGGGGCGGCAGCAGCAGTCCCGAGGCCGACCCGCCGGCCAGCAGTCTTAGCCCTGCAGAGCTGGCATTGTCGATCTTGCGCAGCAAACCTTGCAGTTGCTGTTGGTTGATCACCGGGCCAATAACCGTGTCGGGCTCATTGGGGTCACCGACTTTCAGTTGCCTGACCCGCGCAACCACTTGCTCGGCGAACTCTGGATACAGCGCTTGATCGACGATGATGCGGTTGACGCTCATGCAGATCTGCCCCTGATGAAGGAAGCGCCCTACTACTGCCGCATGAGCAGCGTGCTCGATATCGGCATCATCGAGGACCACCAACGGACTGTTGCCGCCCAGTTCAAGCGCCACACGCTTGATGAACTGACCACCGTTGGCGATACGTCCGACATTGCGTCCGACATCGGTGGATCCGGTGAACGATATGAAGCTGGGCACTGGGTGCTCGACGAATGCATCACCTATTTCGGAACCCGCACCCACTACCACGTTCAGCACGCCGGGCGGGAATCCGGCCTCTTCGAACAAATGCGCAATCAGCAGGCCACCGGTGACTGCCGTGTCGCTGGCCGGCTTGAGCACCACGGTATTACCCAGGGCAATGGCCGGGACCACCGAGCGCATGCTCAGATAAAGTGGAAAATTCCACGGGCTGATCACCCCGACAACGCCCAAAGGTTCGCGAAATACGAAACTCTGTTCCCCGGGCTTGTGGCTGGTGAGAATCCTGCCCTCCACCTCGAAGGGCATGCTGGCGCACTCACGGGCAAGATTCGCCGCGCTGGCGCATTCAAAACCGGCCTTGAGGCGAGTGCTCCCTGATTCGCGGATCAACCAGGCAGTGATTTCTTCGCTGCGGCTTTCGATCAACACGGCCAAACGGTTGAGCAATGCGCGTTTCTGCACGGGCGGGCAGGCGGCCCAAGCGACTTGGGCATGCTCTGCAGCCCGGTAGGCCTGGTCGACGTCGGCCACTGAAGCCATGGACATTTCCAGTAGCGCTTGCCCTGTGAAGGGATCGCGATCGTCCAGCCGGCGTTGCGAACGTCCGGTCTGCCATCGGCCATTGATGTATTGGTGACCCTTCACGTGGTAGGCCGATACCTGTGCTGTACTCATTTCTTTATTCCTCCGCCAAGTGGCGTGTCTGTGGGGGAAAAGCCTGCGACCAGCAGCCATGCAGGGACATGCGCATCCGTAGCGGCAATTTGATGCGCGCAATGGGGCCGGCCTCCATTTGAAAGCTGTCGAGCACTAGCAGCTCTGTGGTGTGGTTGCCTAGATGGTTGAGCAAAGCGATCACGTAACCATCGCCCTCGCCAGCGTCAGTGGAGCGAGGTACGAAGATGGGCTCCTGGAAGCACTCGCTGTCGCCTGCAAACCAGCTTTCACTCTTGCCGGTACGCACGTTGATGTGCGTCAGCAGATTGAAGAACTGAAAGGGCATCGGGCCGTTAGCCGGATTATAGGGCCGCTGGGGGTCAAAGGCGAGGACGAAGCCGTGTTCATACGGGCGCCCGATATAACGGTCATCGCAACGCGGAAACTCGCACGGAAAATCATTGAGTGCTACGGGTTCGACCCTGTCCGAATCGGCACATAGATCGAAAGTCCAGCGCATCAGCTGGGAACTCAGTGTTTCGGGCGATGGCACGAACCCGTCGGCCTGGGGGAAGAAGTAGAAGATATTGCCACCGGTGACCGGCATGTCGACGTGGATCAGTCCGTCCTCCTCAAAGGCGTTAAGCGTGTGCCCCTGAAAGCCGTTGGCAGGCCCTTTGAACCAGCGTACATCGCGGCTGGAACCTTGCCGGGGGACCACCGCGAACAACTGGGGCAGATCCGGTTGCCATTGAAAATGCTGGCCGCCATCCTTCATCCGTGCAACATCGACCGTCAGTGGAATGAGCGGGAAAACCACATGATGTGCGGTCACGGCAAAGTCGTGGACCATGGCTGCGTAAGGCGCCTGGAACCAGATTTCGTGCAACAAGGTGCCATCTGGTGCCAGCTCGAAGTAGGCCAGGTCAGGTGAGCCATCGCCTTTGGCTTCGTAGCTGAACGCCAGGAGGTTGCCGGTAAGCGGGTCGACCTTGGGGTGAGCGGTAAAGGTCTGCGACAGGATCTGCCCTCCGAAATCATGCACCCCCAGCGTTTCCAGGGTGCGCAGATCCAGAGCATAGGGCAGCGCGTCTTCCTTCATTGCCAGCAACACGCCGTTGTACGCCTGCACCGTGGTGTTGGCGGTGGTATTGCTGCCGGCCGCCTTCGGATCATTGGTATAGATATTGCGATAGATGCCGTTTAGCGAGCGGCCTTCGCGGCGCTGGGCCAGCAGACGGTCGGTCTGCACATAGCGGCGGCGTAACGAAACAGTGCCCTTGTCGAAAAAAAATGCGCTAACCAGACCGTCGCCATTAAAGAAGATGTCATGCCCCAACATCGGTGGATATTGCGGGTCGGGAGACACCTGATAGAACGTGCCGTTGATCCCGGTGGGCAGCGTGCCCTCGACTTCCAGATCGAACACATCGACCTCAGCGCGACTTGGCGTGTAAAGGGCCCCGGAGAATTCCGGGGTCTGCGGGAAGGAAGTAGTCATCAGGCACCTCTAGGGTTGTACAGGACGGTTCAGTTCGACGGATGCAAGGGCCGGGTGAGCGCTGCTGATGGACCGAGTTTTACTGCGCTGGCCGCCCCCTTTGAAAGCCCACACCAACAACACCGAAGCCAGGAGCGCAAGCACATACGCGGCGGCCGCCAACCAGCCGACAGCGCGAAAATTGCCATCGCCGACTACCAGCGCCGCCGCGAAAGGCCCTAGCCCTTGGCCGACGAAAATGGCCGAGTTGCCCAGACCGGCCAGACGACCGCTGGGGTCCAGCTCAGCGGCCATGGACAACAGGTAGGGCAGGCAGAAAAACCACACCATGTGAATCAAGCCCGCCGTCAAGGCGAACGCCAATGTGCTGGTGCCGTAGACCATCATCAAGGTGGCAACTAGCGCAGTACCAAAGCCGATCAATTGAGGTACCAACAGACCCAGCTGTCGCTTGATCAGGCCGGCCAGGCCTGCGCCCACCGCGCCGGCCAGCACACTGGCGCCCAGGATCATGCCGTTCTGCTCGGGTGCCAGTCCCAGGCTCTTGCCAATGCGCTCCTGATAGACCCACAGCGCCGAATGCCCGAAAAACAGCAAGGCGAACAGGGCGATCAGCAGTATGGCGGCTAGCCCCAGGCGGCCCACTGGTTGTGCCTGACCTTTACCCGCCTCCACGTAGCGCGCCGGCAATCGCCGTACGCACAAGGCTGCAATCACCCCGGCCACGCCCAATAACAGAAAACAGGCCGATACCCCTCCTCGCCCCAGAATCAGCGGCATGCTCGACACGAGCATTACGCCCCAGACCAGATTGCCAATGTTGATGACGGCAAAGGTGGCGTCTTTCGAGGACCGGAGCGCGGCGCTGGCGTAGACCACTGCCATGGCTGCGCCGCCGCCCAATCCTGCGCACAGCCGCAATATCACCAGTTCGGCAAAGCCACTGACGTAGCCACTGGCAATATTGCTGATCACCAGCAACCCTAGTGCGATCAAGGCGTAACGCTGACGATTGATGCGCGGCATCAACAAGGCGCTCGCCCCACAAGCGACCGCCATGGCGATCAGCTCGGCGGCGAAAATTGGACCGATCTCACTGAGGGAAAAGCCAAGTTGGTCAACGAAAGCGCCGCCCAGCATTGGCTGAATCTGCAGGGTGCCCAATGACACCACCATGATCAGGCACAGTGAGAACAAGGTGCCTTTGCTGTTCACTCGTTCGATTGCTTGCATAACGGCAATACCTCATGTTCCTCAGAGGGCATGTGCGAAGCGCACCTGTACGGAGAACTCGTTTTTGGCGCGATTTTCCACGGCGGATTCGTGATACACGTTGAACCACATCCCCTCGCTCTCGCTGATTTTCCAGAAGGCTCCAGGGCCCAGGCCCAACACCCGCTCACGGGAATCCTGCTGGCGGTGGCCGTTGATGCGGTCATCGCTGATCTGTTTGAAGTAGTAACCGTTGAGTCCCACTGACACCTTGGGCAGTACCTCATAGGACGCGGTGAAGTTTGCCCACGCTGCTTGCCCCGCCTGCGTGTCATCCACGGACTGGCCCTGATAATCCAGAGGTGCGCTGCTGGCCGGCTTGTCGTTGCGAAAGTTGTAGAGGTAATGCAGACGCCAGCTCACTTCCCAACGGGGAGCGGGCATCACCGTGGCAGCCCAATAGGGATTGATGGAATAGAAATGCGAGCCCGGATTGAAGTCCTTGTGCTCGTCGTACTTGCCGGTGGGCAAGATCATGTCCATGGCAAACCTTTGGACGTACACCGGACGGCCGAACTGATCGACGATGGGGTCGAATTGAAGTTGCGGACCGGTCACGACATCGCCCAGCCCCGTACCGTTGTCCTTGAGCTGCGCACCGGCAGGTCCAAAATCGGCATCGAGAGAGACGATGGGCACGATCAGGCTCCAACCCGGATGAGCCCCCAGACCGATACTGTTCGGCGAGTAATAGCTGAACTGGTTGAGCAACGTCGTCACAGTCAGCTTTGGGTCGTCGAGGGCCGGGTTTTGATGACCCTTAGCGCCCAGGAACGACTGAGCCGAATCGTATTTGAGGTACATCAGATGGCTCAATCCGGGTGGTCCGGCAAAGCCATCGTAAAAACTGGTTCCCCCGAGGTTTATACCCGCCGGTTCACTGACCGACGGCGTTACCGCGTATACCGCGGGAGGCAGGGCGACGGTCAACGCCAGCGCCATGCACGGATAGGCAAAGGGTCTTTTCATGGTGAGCTCTATTGTTTGAATTATGAGCGATGGAGCCTTGGCTCCTCTGCCACTGCACTCTAGGCATTAATGCCAGCCAGATCTTTCACCAGCGAGACAGCCTTGCCTGAACGCGACAATTCATTACGTCTGAATCGAGTTTTTTTCATCGGCAACATGCCGCGTCCACTGCTGGAGGCGGCGGGTCGGTGGATAAGGTTTGGTGGTGGCGAATGACCCGCAGCGAGCGTGCGGGACAGGGCGAGACGGCTACTGATCCTCTGCGCTGAGCAAGCGCTCGACGAGACCACGCAAGATGTCGCGCTCTTCAGCGCTCAGTGGCTCAGTCAACAGTTGCTCGACGCGCTCGACGCTCGGCCGCAACGCGTTCAACTGCGCCTGCCCCTGCGCAGTCAGGTACAAGGTCATGCGTCGCTTGTCCTGCGGATCGCTGACCCGCTGGACCGCACCGTTACGCATCATCCGCGTAGCCAGTTCGCCGACCGTGGAGCGGTCCAGGTCCAATTCGTCGCCCAGTTCACGCTGGCTGACACCGGGCCGTTGTTCCAGCACCAGCAGCACAGCGAACTGCACACTGGTGACTTCGGCAGACACTTCACGCAACCAGATGGCCACGTGACGTTGCTGTGCCCGGCGTATCAAGTTGCCGGTATGCACGATGATCCTGCTGGGGGTGTCGACCGGCAAAATTGAGCGCCTTCTATTGCGGGATAAAAATCGGCTTCAAGAATGCCTCCAGCTCGAGGTAGCCGTCCAGTGGCAGAACATGGGCGATGTACTGATCCGGCCGCACCAGCACCATCGCTCCCTGTTGAGCATTGATGCCTCGGACCGTGAAGATGTTCGATGCCGGGTCTACGGTAAAAGCTTTCTCGTAATCGATCAGCCCGTAGCGGCCCTTGTGCGGTAGCAGGATGCCCGACAATTGCTCGACCCTGATCTCGCGATGAGGTTGCTGGAATACCGCACGAACGTCCAGCACGCTGTCCAGGTCTGCACTAGGTGGGGTGAACTGCCGCACTGGCGAAGCCGGATCGTTAAGCAGGTACTCGCACAGATTCGCCAGTGCCCTGCCCGAAGCATCGGCAAACGCGTACAGCCTCCAGCGACCATCGGCGGTCGCGGCATGCCCCAGGTGCACCGGCCGCGCATCGGCCACGCGAATGACGGGCGCAGAGTGAAACCGCGTACCGATCGCCAGCCCCTGGGCAAGACCTTGCCAGGTATTCCGGCCGGTCAGCGGGCCCGCGGGATAGTGCGTCGCAACACCGGCAGTGTAGCGACCCGCCTTGACGAAATACGCCTGCAGTTCAGTCGGATCGATCCCGCCAGCCGACGGATTCAATGGGTCCTTGGGCCGCGCGCCGATCATGGCTGACCACTCCTTGTCGAAGCCGATCAACTCTTGCGCTACCGGTTGGCGCTCTTGTGAATAGCTGACCAGCAGGTCCGGCGGGCTGCGACCTTCGAGCACGGCCGCGAGCTTCCAGCCCAGATTGAACGCGTCCTGCATCGAAACATTCATCCCCTGCCCGGCCTTGGCGCTGTGGGTGTGACAGGCATCACCCGCGATAAAGATTCGCGGTTCGCGGAGCTGGCCCGAACCGTCGATCGCATCATCAAAACGATCGGTCAGGCGCTGGCCGACCTCGTAAACCGAGAACCAGGCGACACTTTTCACCTCCAGCGTGTAAGGGCTCAGGATACGTTGCGCAGTCGCGATCAATTGCTCGGCACTGGTCGCTCGAATGGCCGCGCGGTTTTGCTCGGTAACCTCGCCCAGGTCCGCATACATGCGCACCAGATGCCCGCCTTCACGGGGGATCATGATCATGTTCCCCGCCATGGCGGATTGCACCGCGACTTTGAGCCGGATATCCGGAAAGTCGGTCACCGCCAGTACGTCCATCACACCCCAGGCATGATTGGCAGCATCACCACGCAGTTGCTGGCCAATGGCAGCACGAACCTTGCTGCGCGCCCCGTCGCAGCCCACCAGATAGCGAGCACGCACTTGCACGGTCTGCTCGGTGTCAGCGGTGTTGAGGGTTGCGAGCACCGGATGAGTAGCGTGATCGTCACGGGTAACGTCGACCAGTTCCAGGTTGTAGTCGGGCTCAAGACGCTGGGGCGACTTGAGCATGCTGTCGAGCAGGTAATCCTGAATGCGCGCTTGGTTGACGATGACATGGGGAAACTCCGAGAGGCCATCCTCGGTGTCTTGCACCCGGCCTGTGCGCTCGATGCTTTGACGATTATCTGCCTGGGGTCGCCAGAACGCTGTCTCATTGACCCAGTAGGCTTCGCGGACCAGTTTTTCCGCCAGGCCGAACGCATTGAACATCTCGACGGTGCGGCAGGCAATACCATCCGCCTGCCCCAATTGCAGACGGCCGCAGCGGCGTTCGACCACGCGGGTCACAATGTTCGGGAATCGCGCCAACTGCGCCCCCAGGACCAGACCGGCAGGGCCGCTACCGACGATAAGCACGTCAACCAAGTCGGGCAAGCCCGGGGGCGATAGCTCGGCGGGATGTACTTCTGGATCGCCAACCTGAAAACCATTGAGATGAAATTGCATGGGCATTGTCCTTGTTGTTTTTTGAGGAATGCAAAGCTCCATTACAATATGCTCAGTATACTGAGTATTTCAAGCCCCCGATGTCACGCACTACTGGACCACCGTCCGCTCCTGTGGGCGTAGCGCTATTCACGAGTGTCCGCTTTCGACCAGAGGCCCCCCAATTGCCTCTGCTGGTAATCAATCCGAGAAAAAAATCGTCAAAAGGCGTCATGCCGCTCCCTCAAAAGGCCGCCCTTCGCTGAGGCCTGAAGATCGTGCGCACGCTGGCGCCCCCTGAACAAATTGACACGCGAACATTCGGCCGAGGCTGTGCAACCTCGGCCGACACTGCTCCAGCCGTTGTTACTCCTTGGTCAAATCAACCAACGGCGTCTGCCGCACCTCGGTTTCCCGCCCACCCTGAATCTCGCTCACCTGCTTCAAGGCCTTATCCACCGCCGCTTTATCCGCCAACAAGCTGTAGCTGACATGAAACAGCTTGTGCTCCTTCGGCCCAATGGTCGGTACCAGGTTCAGAGGCCGCTGATAACGGCGGTTGTAGGAAAAACTCGTCCCCGGCTCCAGCCCGGTGACATAGCCCTGGCCTTGGGTGTCGGTGTTTTTCCACAGGGAAAACACCGGCAGCGTCTGAGTGTTGAAACCCACCGAAACACCCAGGCTGCCGGCCTTGTTGTGCAATACGGTCAACGTATCGCCCTTGGCGTCGGCATACGGCACCACGTTGTAAACCGTTTCGTCGTAGTCCTTGGTGGGTGCGCGGTAGGTTTGCCAGTCGGCCAGATCACCCTTGGCCTTGTCGTTGAACGGCGACACCTGTTTCACCGGCGCGGCAAAACGAGCGCCCTGTTCAAGGAACGGGGTGCTGAAGTTGCTGTGATACAGCGCCTGATATTCCTTCGGATAGTCGCCGTTGTTGGTCAGAGTGTCGTTGAGGGCGAACGCTACGCTGCCGGGTTCGGTGACCAGTTCGGTCGCGACGGAGAAGTCGACCTTCTTGAACGCCTGCTCTTTCAGCTCGCCGCGCAGGGTGATGGCGTACGGGGGTTTTTCATCGATGTGCAGGGTCACTTTGCTCGCAGGAATGTTGGCGGCCCGACCGTGCAGGGTCAGCAGTTCGCCATTGTCGATGCCGGGGTGGCCGACCCATTCGTACCCGCAGCGAACGACCATCTCATTGAAACCTTCGAGCCAGCCCAGACCGCCGCGGCCATTGAGTTCGATGAAGGACGGGTTGACCACTTCCTTGACGGGCGAATCCCAGCCCATGCGCACATTACCGACAGAGGCATGCAAGACGTTCATGCCGCGGGTCGGCACAACCGAGAGTTTCATCGTGCCGTTATCGATGTCGACGATGCTGACACCCTCCTGCCGACCTCCGTGCAAGGTGCGCAGGGTGACGCTGAAGGGTTTGTCGGTTTTTACGCCGAGTGACTGGCTGGTGACCTGCCAGTTCTGGGCGGCTTTGTCGGTGTCGAGCAGAACGTAATCCCAGGCCATGGCGTGGGAGGCAGCGGACAGTGCGCTGAGGGCAACAACGAGTTTGAGCGGGGTCATGACAGCAGCCTTTCTTGGAGTTGTGCCCTTTTTATAGACTCGAAGAAACGTTTCAGCAAGCATAAAAAGTGGCACTACCGGCAAATAACCAGGGACGATCGGGTCAAAAGACGCCCCGGTTGCTTTGCGCGCAGCAGCGTCAGGATCAGATTTTCCGCCTCACGCCTGCTCCCGATCCTCGGCCACCCCCTGATCCTCACCCAGAAACCCGCCGCTCTGATGCTGCCACAGCCGCGCATAAATGCCGTTCTTCCCCAGCAATTCGGCATGAGTGCCCTGCTCGACAATCCGCCCGTCATCCATCACGACGAGCCGGTCCATGGCCGCGATCGTGGACAGCCGATGCGCGATGGCGATCACGGTCTTGCCCTGCATCATTTCATCGAGGCTTTCCTGAATAGCCACTTCGACTTCCGAATCCAGTGCGCTGGTGGCCTCGTCGAGGAGCAGGATCGGGGCGTTTTTGAGCATCACCCGGGCGATCGCGACGCGTTGACGCTGGCCGCCCGACAGCTTGATGCCGCGCTCGCCCACCAGGGTGTCGTAGCCGGTATGGCCCTGCCGGTCGCTGAGTTGGCTGATGAAGCCATCGGCCTGGGCGTTGATTGCAGCGGCGCGAATTTGCGCGTCGGTCGCGTCGGGGCGGCCGTAGGCGATGTTGTCGCGGATCGAGCGGTGCAGCAGGGAGGTGTCCTGGGTAACCATGCCGATGGCGCTGCGCAGGCTGTCCTGGGTCACGTGCGAAATGTCTTGCCCGTCGATATGAATCTTCCCGCTGTCGACGTCGTAGAAGCGCAGCAGCAGGTTGATCAGCGTTGATTTGCCCGCGCCGGAGCGGCCGACCAGGCCGATTTTTTCACCCGCACGGATGCTCAGGCTCAGGCCATCGAGTACCTGGCGTTCGCCGTTGTAGTTGAAGCCCACGTTGTCGAACCTGACCGCGCCGCCAGCGGTGACCAGCTCGCGGGCGTCTGGCGAATCCTGCACTTTGGCGCCACGGGTCAGGGTTTCCATGCCGTCCTGCACGGTGCCGACGTTCTCGAACAGCGAGGTCATCTGCCACATGATCCAGTGCGACATGCCATTGATACGCAGCGCCATCGCAGTGATCGCCGCCACGGCACCGGTGCCGATCTCGCCCAGGTGCCATAGCCATAGAGCGTAGCCCCCGGCGGCCATGAGCAATGCGACGACCAATGCCTGATTGACGATCTCGAACTGACTCACCAGGCGCATCTGACGCAAGCCCGTCTGCTTGAAATCCTCCATCGCCGCGCGCGCAAAATGCGCCTCGCGGTTGGAGTGGGAGAACAGCTTTACCGTGGTGATATTGGTATAGGCATCCGAGATACGCCCGGTCATCGACGACCGCGCGTTCGCTTGTTCCTGCCCGACCTCGCCCAAGCGGGGCACGAAGTAGCGCATGGCGAGCCCGAACAGGACGATCCAGGCAATGAACGGCAGCATCAGCTTGAGCGCGAAACCGCCGGCCAGGGCGATGATCGCGACGAAATACACGCCGATGCCGGGGATGATCTCGATCAGAGTGAACAGGATGTCGCGCACGGCCAGCGCCGTCTGCATCACCTTGGTGGTGACCCGACCGGAAAATTCATCGGAAAAGAACGACAGGCTTTGCCGCAGCATCAGCCGGTGGAAGTCCCAGCGCAGCCGCAACGGCAGGTTGATCGCCAATATCTGATGCTGGACCATGGTGCGCAACGCTACCAGCCCGACGCTGGCGACCATGACGATGCCCATGCCCCACAGCACATGACTCTCGCGGCCTGCCCCATCGCCGCCAGCCTGCCAGGTCGTGAGCAGGTCGACGACCTGCCCCAGGAAGGAAAACAACCAGGCTTCGTAAATCGACACCGCTGCACTGAGCAGCGCCAGCGCGAGGATATAGCCGCGGGCACCCCGCGAGCAGGCCCACAGGAAGCGTGCCAGACCTTCGGGTGGCGGGGGTACCTCGTCAGGCGGAAAAGGGTCGAGCCTTCGTTCAAATGCGCGAAGCATGAGGGTCTCCAAAACGATCAAGTCGGGAGATTCTGCCACTTAACGGTGGCTTTGAGGGGATTCACCCACACGCGCATTGCCAACAGTGGATCAGCCCGAGCCTTTCAGGCGAGTACCCGCAAATTAGCAAATTTACCCCGCTCGACCTTGGAATCAGGCAACGTGCCCTCATAACTGTGGCTATATTCAACGTCCCTGAGGGGAAGGACAGACCATGACCAGCCAAACCGAAACCGCCATCCTTGCAGGGGGTTGCTTCTGGGGCATGCAGGACCTGATACGGCGCTATCCCGGCGTGCTGACCACGCGGGTCGGCTATACCGGCGGCGAAGTGCCGAATGCCACGTATCGCAATCACGGCAACCACGCTGAAGCCATCGAAATCGTCTTCGACCCTGCCGTCATCACCTACCGGCAGATCCTCGAGTTCTTCTTCCAGATCCACGATCCGAGCACGCCCAACCGTCAGGGTAACGACCTGGGCCCCAGCTATCGCTCAGCGATCTATTACCTCAGCGAAGCCCAGCGAAACACCGCTGAAGACACTGCTGCCGACGTCGACGCCTCGAAACTGTGGCCAGGCCCTGTAGTCACCGAAATCGCACCGGCCGGGCCGTTCTGGGAAGCAGAACCTGAGCACCAGGATTACCTGGAGCGCCTCCCCAACGGCTACACCTGCCACTTCATCCGTCCGAACTGGAAGCTGCCCAAGCGCGCGTAACTCGTGGCAGTCTCTGCATCCTTGCGTGACGCGGCTTTGGCCGCGTTGCGCATGGCTGGGCTCTCACAAAATCCTCGCAACATGCTCGCAACATCCCGTCGATTTTTCCCTGCCGAATTCATCCAATGTCACTACGCGCGAGCCTTCCACCTGCCGCATAATCCGCGCCCCGCGCTTGGCCATGTGCCGAGTGCCACCGTGATTTGCACACAGGAATCGGAATGTTCAGAATTGCACCTCGAAGGGCCCTGCCCATCCTCATCGCCCTGCCCTTTTTACTGCTGGCAGGCTGCTCCAGCGTCTCGGGCTCGAAATGCTATGCGAAGGCGCTCCCCACCAGCGGCGAAGGCAGCCTGGCCTGGGACAACGATTTGTCCACCGCGCGCGCAAAATCGGTGGTGGACTGCAGGCGGTATGCCGCCCGCTCCGGGGGCTCGCCTGAAACGTGCAAAGTCGTTGTGGCGAAGT
This sequence comes from Gammaproteobacteria bacterium, assembly GCA_903970465.1. GTDB lineage: Bacteria > Pseudomonadota > Gammaproteobacteria > Pseudomonadales > Pseudomonadaceae > Aquipseudomonas. The sequence continues at coordinate 17,255 of CAJCIO010000068.1, read as the reverse complement.
GTAAATAGACCCTGCCATTAAGCGAGGGCCATTGTTCGCGACCCGCATTAACTTGCCCCAATCGAGCAACCCGCTCAGACTGCTCACTGCTAAAACTTCAAGGAATGAACCCGCATATGTCTTCTACAAAAGATGCCATAGCCAGTAACCGCGAGGCATGGAACGCATCCGCGTCCCAGCATCGAAACAGTACAGCGTGGTGCAGACTGATTGAATCTGTTCATCGCCCGGACTTTTCGTGCCTGGATCCAACACTGACGGGATTGCTCAAGCAGCTCGACCTCGTCGGCAAGGATATAGTGCAACTAGGCTGCAATAATGGTCGCGAGACGCTTTCACTGTGTTCAATGGGCGCTCGGAGCGTAGTAGGAGTCGATCAGTCTTCGGCATTTCTAGAGCAGGCCCGCGAACTTGCCTCGCAGTCACCCCATAGCCCCGAGTTCGTCGAAGCCGACATACATGCATTGCCGGCTTCGCTCGATGAACGCTTCGATGTTGCCTTGATCACCATAGGCGTACTGAACTGGATGCCGGACATCAAGGCATTTTTCAGCCATGTCGCCAAAACACTCAAGTCCGGCGGGGTGCTGGTAATCTACGAAACCCATCCGTTCCTGGAAATGTTGAAGCCGCAATCCTCGGACCCGTGGCGCATCAGCAGCTCCTACTTCCAAACCGAACCGTTTATCGAAGAGAAAGCCATCGTCTATGAAGGCGAGGGCGAAACGAACGGGGTGACTTCTTACTGGCACATCCACCGTTTGAGCGACATCCTCGGGGGAATCATCGGTGCCGGGTTACAACTTCGAGAATTTACCGAGTACCCGCACTCCAACAGGGAGAGTGTCTACGATGTGTATGAGGATGCCGAGATGCAAGTTCCTATGTGCTATACGCTCCTGGCGGTAAAAACTTGATACCCCCTCTTCACTCTCGACGGCTGCCAGAGAAACATGACCAATCTGCTGTTCATCTGCAGTCGTAACCAATGGCGCAGCCCGACTGCCGAAGCCATGTGGCGCCGCCGACCTGGCTTCAATGTTCGCTCGGCAGGCACCAGCCCGAATGCGCGCAAGACCGTCGGCCCAGAGGATATTCGCTGGGCCGATGTCATCTTCGTCATGGAGCGTAAACACCTGCAGCGTCTGAAGGCAGACTACGACCGTCTGCTTGAACACACGCTGGTTCACTGCCTGGAAATACCAGATGATTTCCGCTACATGGACCCGGAACTGGTGGCCATGCTCGAAGACTCCGTGGGTGCTTACCTCGCACCATAGCGACCTGCCCTGGGCCGCCCTCGAAACGCTGCCTATTCCCTCTACAACCCGCTCCATTGGACGAGCAACCGCTCACCCCAGAGCCTTTACGGTATGCTGGCGGGGATTTGCAATATTCTGTTACAGATCCCGATAAAGATAAGGAGTGCTCCCGGTGGATGTATCCGCTGTCGCCTGGGTGTCCCATGACACCCGCTTGATTGTCTGTTGCCTGGCTGCCATCGCGGCGATCATCGTGCTGATCAGCGCGACCAAGCTGCCACCTTTCCTGTCCATTCTGATCGGCACCTTCATCGCAGGTGTCGGCGCAGGCCTGCCCCCTGAGGATGTGGCGAAGGCGTTCGGCAAGGGTGCGGGGGCGATCCTCGGTGAAGCCGGGATCATCATTGCCCTGGGCTCGATGCTTGGCGCCTTGATGGCCGAGTCCGGCGCCGCTGACCGTATTGCCTCGACATTGCTGGGGTTGGGCAAGGGCAAGTCCCTGCCCTGGGTGATGGCGTTGGTGGCGATGGTCATCGGCCTGCCGCTGTTCTTCGAGGTCGGGCTGGTGATGATGGTGCCGATCATTTTCGTCATGGCGCGGCGCTCCAATCTGCCGCTGCTCAAGATCGCCATACCCGCGCTGGCTGGCATGACCACCCTGCACGCCCTGATGCCACCGCACCCAGGGCCGCTGATCGCGGTCAGCGCGCTGCACGCGGACCTGGGCCTGACCATGCTGCTGGGCTTCTGCATCGCGGTACCGGCGGTGATCCTCGCCGGTCCCTTGTACGGTAACTGGCTGTCGAAACGCCTGCACATCGACCCACCGGCAGAGATGGACGCCCTGTTCAATCAACGTGACGAACACGCCCGGCAACCCGGCTTCGGCATCTCGTTGCTGATCATTCTGCTGCCGGTGATATTGATGCTCGGCAGCACCCTGGCGAAGGTCAGCATGGCGCCCGAGAGCGGCGTGGCGCAAACCCTGAAATTTCTTGGCGAACCGTTGATTGCGCTGGGCCTGGCGGTCATCGCCGCTGTGGTGTTTCTGGGCTGGGGCAACGGCATGGCCCGCGATCAGGTCGGCGGCGTGTTGCGCAAGGCCATCGCGCCGGTCGCGGTACTGCTGCTGACCATCGGCGCCGGCGGCGGCCTAAAGCAGACACTGCTCGACGCGGGCGTCAGCCATACCATCAGCAAGGCTGCAGAAGGCGCGCATCTGCCTTACATTCTGCTGGCCTGGCTGATTGCCGTGGCGTTGCGCCAGGCCACCGGTTCAGCCACCGTGGCGACCACAACCACAGCGGGTATTCTGGCGCCGATGATGGCTGGCCTGGCCGCCACGCAGAGTTCGCTCGTGGCGCTGGCCATCGGTGCCGGCTCGGTGTTTTTCTGCCACGTCAACGATGCGGGCTTCTGGATGGTGCGCGAATATTTCGGCCTGCAACTCAAGGAAACGATCTGGGTGTGGTCGGTGCTGCAGACGATCGTCTCGGTGGTGGGCCTGGTCGGCACTTTGCTGTTGTGGCACTTTTTGACCTGACCATAGTGTCGAGAGCGCCTACGCCTTACTCCGTCCCCCCAACTGTATCCACGTCGGCGCATGGTCGCTGGCGTGGTCCTCATTGCGTACCCAGGCATCGACACCGGCGTTCTGGAGGAACCGCGACGCAGCGGGATTGAGCAGCAGGTGATCGATGCGCAAGCCAGAATTCTTTTGCCAGTGCTGACGAAAGTAATCCCAGAAGGTGAACACCTGCTCATCCGGATATAAATGGCGCAGGGCATCGGTCCAGCCTTGGGTCAGCAAGCGAGCGAAACACTCGCGGCTCTCGGGCTGCAGCAAGGCATCCTTTTGCCACGAGCGCGGGTTGTAGATATCGAAATCCGTGGGCACCACATTGAAGTCCCCCGCCAGCACGACCGGATGCTCACTGCCCTGCAGCGTGTGCGCGTGCCTGATCAGCGCCTCGAACCAGGCCAGTTTGTAGTCGAACTTAGGGCCGGGTTGCGGATTGCCATTGGGCAGATAGAGGCAAGCGACCACGGTACCCTGCACCGCCGCCTCCAGGTAGCGCGCCTGGGGGTCTGCCTCCATGCCCGGCAGGCCCTTGCGAATGGCCAGCGGCTCGCTGTCGCGGGCCAATATCGCCACACCGTTCCATGACGCCTGGCCCAGGTGCAGGCAGCCATATCCGGCGGCCTCCAGCTCTGCAGCCGGGAAAGCACTGTCCGGCGCCTTGAGCTCCTGCAGGCACACCACGTCCGGGCGTTCACGTTCCAGCCACACCAGCAGGTTGGGGAGCCGGGCACGAATGCCGTTGATGTTGAAGGTGGCGATCTTGAGGCGTTTCATGGGGCGATCCTGCCTGGATTTAACGGTGCGAACACTCCGCGGGGGTTAGCCATGGGACTGGGGGATATCGGCAGGGTTTCATTGCTTCCAGGGCAACTCAGGCCAGCGCATCGCACCAAACGGCAAGCGACCGGTCCTAGCAGGTGACGATCCCGTCCCCGGAGACCTGCCGACATGAAAATCAACCTGCGTCTATGCGCGGCCACCGCGTTGTTATCAATGGCTGCGGCCACGAGCGCTCAGGCCGCCTCGCTGTCGATCGGCTCGACGTCCTTCACCGATGGCAAGCCGATACCGCTGACCTATATTGGTGCCGATGCCAACTGCGGCAGCGGCAAGGCCAGCACCCCGCAAGTCAGCTGGGCCAATGTACCCACGGGCACTCGCTCTATCGCGGTGCTGCTGTTCGATCCGGACGGCGCCAAGGGCCTGGGCGTTGCCCACTGGGTGGTCTACAACGTCGACCCGGCGCGGGGGCAGATTCGCCAAGGCGAAGCCTCCAGCAGCCTCGACGGCATTACCGTGGGCAACAACGTCGCCGGTGCTCCGGTCTACAGGGGCCTCTGCCCACCGGCCGGTGACAACCCTCATCACTACGTACTGACGGTTATCGCCACCGATCTCGCGCCGGGCGCCCTGCCCGCCGGGCTCAGCCGCGAAGAATTGCTGCTGCGGCTCAAGGGGCATGGCCTGGCGGGCCAGAGCATCGTCGGCACTTACGGGCACTGATTAATCAACGCGCGGCGCTGACCAGCGATAAGCGATGAGCTGGCCCGGTGCAGAGTCGAAGCGTCCGTACTAGAATGCCCTTCAAATAAATACAAGGGTCATCGAAATGTCGGTTCATCGCTTCTTCGCTCTGCTCCCCCTCGCAATCGCCTGTTCCATGGCCAGCGCCGCCGACTTTCCGAGCGCCCAGGGCGACTGGATCGCCCCGAGCTTTACCTTTCACACTGGCGAAAAACTGCCTGATCTTAAAATGCACTACGTCACTGTCGGGGACCCGAAGAACCCGGCCGTGTTGTACCTGCACGGCACAAACAGGCCAGGCAGTGACGTGCTGAACAAGGATTTTGCCGGTGCGTTGTTCGGCCCAGGCCAGGCACTCGATGCCAGCAAGTACTACATCATTGCGCCCGACGGCATCGGCATTGGCCAGTCGAGCAAACCATCCGACGGTTTGCGCATGAAATTCCCGGCCTATAACTACACCGACATGGTCAACGCGCAGTATCGCTTGATCACCGAGGGCCTGGGGATCAAGCACTTGCGCCTGGTCATCGGCAATTCCATGGGCGGCATGCAGACCTGGCTGTGGGGCACCGATTACCCGACGATGATGGACGGCTTGGTGCCCATGGCTTCACAGCCCACGGAAATGGCCTCGCGCAACTGGATCATGCGCCGACTGCTGGTTGAATCCATCAAGCAGGACCCGGCATGGGACAACGGCAACTACACCACACAGCCGCCGTCCCTGCGCCTGGCCAACGCGCTGTTCAGTGTTGGCACCAGTGGCGGAAACCTCGGCTGGTATTCAGTGGCGCCGACCCATGCCCTGGCGGACAAACAAGTGGAAGAAAAACTCGCGCTGCCCCTGCCGGGTGATGCCAACGACTTCATCTATCAATGGCAATCCTCTGCCGACTACAACCCAGCGCCGCACCTGGACAAAATCCGAGCGCCATTACTCTTGATCAACAGCGCTGATGACGAACGCAACCCGCCGGAAACCAGAACCCTCGAAGTCGCGCTGAAACAGTTGCCCAAGGCGCGCTTGTTGTTGATACAGGAGAGCAAGGATACGCGGGGGCATGGGACGACCTCCTATGCGAAGTTCTATGCCGCGCCGTTGCATGAATTCATTCAGTCTTTGCCGCGTGGCAAGGCGCCGTAAATCAACAATGTGCTCGCGGGATGTCGTGCTCCGTGGTAGTTGAAACAAGTCCCCACAGTGCTCGCCATCCTGCGCGCAAACGCAGCCGTGCCTGCGCCATACCGGCACGCTTCTGCTTTTCGCTTGCGCGATGCCTGCTCCTGCCATCAACATCCACCTTCTGAATGACCTGTCGTCTCGACAAATCACCATCCGAGCACTAAAGCCATGAATCGCCAAAAAAAGTTAAAGCAGTTGTTCAAGGCCAAGGCCAAAAAGGCCAGCGCCAAACTGGCACCGGCGAGCAAGAACACCTACATCAGCAAGGCGGACCGGCTGAAGCTGGCCGCCGAGGCTGAGCAGGCGCCCGTCGCTTCCACCGAGAGCTGACCAGTCCGGATCGACGATTTGCTGCGCCTGCGGCCCGGCCTGAAAAACTGCCTGGTCTTCGCCGATCTGCATCAGCGGCAGGCCTGTTTCGCATTCATGGACGCAATGCAAGGCGATACAAACAAGTTGCCACGGTATGCACCCACCGCCGTTTTAGCCGCTACCACTGCCCACATCGCTGCCAACATCACAACCAAAAGCACACCGAGGACGTCAAAGAACCCCAGGTGCAGGACAGCTCCCAGCTTGAGCGTTGTTACTGCGTACACACCCAGCGGGAAGGTAAAGCCCCACCACCCGAGGTTGAACGGAATGCCTGCTTTGACGTATCGCGCAGTGATCAGCGCGGCCAAGAGCATCCACCACAGGCCCAGGCCCCAGAACAGAATGCCGGCGATCACCCCGATGCCGGCCGCGACCTCACCGATACCGGCCATGCCGTGCGCGGCGAAAATCGCCGGTGCATCGTTACCCAGGAGCAGCATGCCCAAGGCGCCGGTGCCGATCGGCCCCAGCGACAACCAGCTCGATGCCGCCATGTTTGCGTGAGGCAGCTTGTGCAGCGCCAGACGCAGCACAAGGATCACCAGAATGCTCAGCGCGACCGGCACCGAATACGCCCACAACACGTAGCTGGTGATCAGCATATTGAATTGCGCACTGGCGTCGCTCAGATGCGGGGCAATGACACCACCGCTTGCAGCGGCCACTTCGGCCGCCACGACAGGCAACAACCACACCGCGGTCATCTGGTCGATGCTGTGTTCCTGGCGCGTGAACATCATGAACGGAATCAACACCCCGCACGCCAGCGCCATGGCCACATCCAGCCACCAAAGCGTGTGCGCCCAGGCGATGACCGACGAGCCCCACTCTGGCAAGCCGTACTGCATCAACCCGTTGATGATGGTTGCCAGACCCATCGGGATGGTGCCGAAAAACATCGAGACCGTGGAATGCCCGAATATCTGCTTGGCCTCGTTGAAAAACATGATCCACCGGGCGGTGTACAGCGCGGCAAAAACCATGAACAGCACGATATTGAACAGCCAAAGGGCTTTGCCGAACTGAGTCAGGGCCCAGAGTTGCCCGGGTAGCTGACCCAGTGCCAGCGCCAGAATGCCCGTGCCCATGGTGGCCGCGAACCAGTTGGGCGTGAATTGCCTGATGGCCTCTTTCGGATTGGAAAGTGCCGCCAGTGGTTGGCCGCCGTGCATGATCTTGGCCAGGCTGAGGTCGCGCATAGTGTCTCTTGGATAGGTCCGATGGTTCGGTCTTCACAGAATAGGCACGGGCATTTAATAGGTAAAACGGGTAATTTTACTATCGCTTATCTATTGAGTAGATATAGATCCAAAACCCTCAGGCCAATCGCGCCGGCAACCCGAGACACGAACTCCAGGCTGTACCCATCCGGGTCATAGGCATCCAGAACCCCGCTCATCCACCCCCGGCATTTGCCACCCACTGCCTAAGCAGGCAACATTACTTGCCAGTACTTTCCGCTTAACCCGTGTCACCCGCAACGGCGCCAAGGCTCAGGTAACCCCATGCAAACACAACAACAAGAATCCATCCAGCCGCTGACCAAGGGTGAAAAGACCCACCTGCGTCTGCGGGCCATCGCCGCGTCGGAGTTCGCCCAGCGGGGGTTTCACAACACCAAGGTCAGCGACATCGTGCTCGCCAGCGGGCTCAGCCAGCCGACTTTCTACAACTACTTCGAGAGCAAGGAAGCGGCCTACGAAGAGTTGGTGGGGGAGTTTCGCAAGCGCCTCGAAGCGCTGACCAAGACCCTGCTGATCGAAACCTCCATGAGCCAGCAGGACCTGCTGGAAAGCGTCGGTGCCAGCTTTCTGAAGTTTCTGGACTTCCTCGCCGAGGACGCCGACCTGACCCAGATCGGCTTCTTCCAGCCGCCGGGCTGCACCGCGACCAAGGCCGGGCTGGCGTCCTGGATCGCTCGCAACATCGCCAAGGAGCAAGCCATCGGTCTGTTCCGCTCGGATATCTCCTCCACTCAGATCGGCAAATGCTTCGTCGGCATGATCGACCAGATGGCCAGGGATCCAATGACCCCGCCAGAGCGCGCGGCCATTGCTCGCGGCTGCGCCCTGCTGCTCTGCGATGGCCTGTGGCAGCGTGGTTCGCGGATTCAAGAAGGGATTTAAAAGCTGTTTGAAAACAAGGTTACTGACGAGTACCCTGACGGTAATAACTTACTCGTCAATAGGTTTCCTGATGAAATCCCAACTGCTCGCCCTGTCGGCGGGAGCCTTCGCCATCGGCGTCACCGAGTTCGCGCCCATGGGCCTGCTGCCCTCCATCGCCCAGGGCGTGAACGCGTCCATCCCGGCCACTGGCATGTTGATCAGTGCCTACGCGCTCGGCGTCATGATTGGCGCCCCCTTGATTACCCTGCTGCTGAGTTCGGCACGCCGGCGCTCGGCACTGGTCGGCCTGATGGTGTTGTTTACCCTAGGCAACCTGCTGTCGGCCATCGCGCCGGGCTATTACACCTTGCTCGCCGCCCGGGTGGTCACCAGCCTGTCCCACGGCGCCTTCTTCGGCCTGGGCGCCATCGTCGCCGCGAGTCTGGTACCCAAGGAAAAACGCGCCTCGGCCGTGTCAATCATGTTCATGGGGCTCACCGTTGCCAATATCGGCGGCGTACCGGCAGCGACCTGGCTGGGTCATGCCATCGGCTGGCGCATGGCCTTCGCGGCTATTTCGGTGCTGGGCCTGGTCGCCGCGCTGGCGTGCTTCCTGACCCTGCCCCGTGGCGAGCCCCACCCGCGGCCCCACGTCGGCAATGAACTACGAGTGCTGGTCAAGCCGCCGGTGCTCAACGCACTGCTGACGACGGCATTTGCCGCTGGCTCCATGTTCACCCTGTACACCTACATCGCCGCGGTGCTGCAAAACCTCACCCAGGCTACACCGGCGTTCGTGACCGCGATGCTAGTCACCATCGGCGTCGGTTTCACCCTTGGCAATGCAGTCAGTGGCAAGCTTGCCGACCGCTCGCTCAAAGGCACGCTGATCGGTTTCCTCAGCATGCTTGCGGTGATCAGCTTCGTCTTTCCGCTGGTCGCCACTACCGGCCCAGGCGCGACCATCGCCCTGTTGCTGTGGGGGGCTGCCACCTTCGGCGTCTCGGCACCCGTGCAGACCCGCGTCATGCAGGAAGCCCACGACGCACCGGCACTGGCTTCGTCGGTCAATATCGGCGCGTTCAACCTCGGCAATGCCCTGGGCGCTGCGGCGGGCGGTGCGGCACTCAGCCTGGGCCTGGGTTACACCGCGATCGCCCCGGTCGGCGGCGTACTGGCACTGCTGGCCTTGGCGCTGGTGCTGATGTCGACACCTTCGGCGTCGAGTGAAGCGGTACAGCCGGCGAGCTGATCGACCACAGTCAGTCAGCACACCAGGTGCCCTGTTCGGCAAGGCCTGAGCAGGGTTCTCTATCTGATCAATGGCTGATCGCCAAGAATTGTTTCGATAGAGATGTCTCTGTCTACCTGACATGATGCGATGTATTTTTTCGCAATAGGTCGGATGCTGGTGATGGTTCTGTCGAGTACAACCGTAGATCTGCCCATGGGCGGCGGCGTGATGGGGCAGAGAATCCGCCAGGCCGCTTGGTCCGAGACCTCACTGGGCCCACGCGAGGCCTGGTCATCGGCGCTCAAAACGACGCTCGGCTTCCTTGTCAACTCGCCAGACCCTCTGTACCTGGTGTGGGGTCCGGATCAGCTGTTTTTCTTCAATGACGCCTACCGTGCCTTGTTTCCGGCCATCGCCGATTCAGACCTGGGCCAACCGATCGCCTCGGTGTGGGGATCGGCCTGGAGCGATATTTCCGGCTGGGTCGATAAAGCCCTTCAGGGCGAAGGGAGTCGCGTCGAGCGACATCCTTTCCTCCTGCTTCGCGAAGGCGTGATGACCCCCACTTTCTGGACCTTCTCCCTCTCGCCGATACACGGCGAGAGCGGCCAAGTGGACGGAATTGTTTGTCAGGTCAAAGAAACCACTCAGGAAATGCTGACCCTCAAACGCCTGGATGACAACGAGGCGTTCACCGACCGCGTCCTGGCCAGCATCAATGACTGCATCAAGGTGCTGGACCTCGACGGTCGCCTGACCTTCATGAGCGAGGGCGGCCAGCAGATCATGGAAGTCAGTGACTTCAACGCGATAAAAGGCTGCCCATGGCCGGACTTTTGGCAGGACGAAGGCCATCACGAGGCCAAGGCGGCAATCCAGCAAGCCCTGGCGGGACGTCACGCCAGCTTCATGGGCAGTGCACGCACCCTGGCCGGCAACCTCAAATGGTGGCATGTGCAGGTCAGCCCTATTCTGGGCCGCGACGGCAAGCCTGAGAAATTGCTGAGCGTCTCCAGAGACATGACCCAGCTGCGCGACGCACAAAATGCACTGCATGAAATCAACGAGGCGCTCGAACGTGAAGTGATCGAGCGCACCAAAGACAGGGACCGGATCTGGCGGCTTTCAGCAGATCTCATGCTGGTCGCCAGATTCGACGGCACCATCTCGGCGGTGAACCCCGCCTGGGGGCCAGCGTTGGGGCTGTCCGCTGAACAGCTTCTAGGGCAAGCGTTACTCTCGTTGGTACACCCGGATGATGTTGCACAGACAGCCTGCGCTATGGCTGACCTCAGCAGGGGCCATAGTTTTCCGTCGTTCAAGAATCGCTTGCGGCATATCGACGGTAGCTACAAGACGATTTCCTGGACCGCCGTGCCGGATGAAGAGTTCATCCATGCGGTCGGTCGAGACATGCAATCTGAAGAGCAAGCCAACGAAGCGCTTAGAGCCTCGGAGGAAGCCTTGCGCCAGTCTCAGAAACTCGAAGCCATCGGACAGCTCACCGGCGGGGTTGCCCACGACTTCAACAACCTGCTGACCGTCATCAAGTCGTGCGCTGACCTGCTCAAGACCTCTGCCTTGCCTGACGCTCGGCGCGCCAAATATGTAGCGGCCATTTCGGACACTGTGGATCGCGCTGCCAAGCTCACCAATCAGTTGCTGGCATTCGCTCGCCGCCAATCCCTGAAGCCTGAAGTGTTCGACGTGGGCAAAAGTGTCGCCAGGGTTGGGGAAATGCTGGATGCCTTGACCGGTTCCCGTATCCAGGTGGACATTGATGCGCCGGTCGATGCGTGCTTCATCAACGCCGACGAAAGCCAGTTCGACACCGCGATTGTGAACCTGGTGGTCAATGCACGCGATGCAATGAACGGCGTTGGCGAATTGGCGATACGAGTGGGTCGCACCTCATCGATACCCTCTGTGCGCGCCCATGCTCAGCGTGAGGGCGACTTCGTGGTCGTCTCCATCACCGATTCCGGCAGCGGCATCAGTCAGGAGGATCTGGGCCGAATCTTTGAACCGTTCTACACCACCAAAGGCATTGGCAAGGGCACGGGACTGGGCCTGTCCCAGGTTTTCGGCTTTGCCAAGCAATCGGGGGGCGAGGTATTGGTCCAAAGCACGCTGGGGAGCGGGTCGACCTTCAGTATCTATCTCCCTGAAACCCAACGTCACGATCAGGTCGCGGAGCATGATGACGAGGCGGCGCGCACGTTGGGCCATGGCCTTTGCGTCCTGGTGGTGGAAGATCATGAGCAGATCGGGGGCTTCACGGAACAGACCCTTAAAGACTTTGGTTATGAGGTGCTGTGGGTATCAAATGCCGAGGAGGCGCTCAGCGTGCTCGCAACCAACCCTGCCAGCTTCCAGGTGGTGTTTTCGGACATCTCGATGCCAGGCATGAGCGGGATCGCCTTGTATGAAGCAATCGAAAAGCTCTATCCGTGGTTGCCCGTGGTGCTGACCACCGGCTACAGCCAGGAATTTGCCGACCTGTCGCAGACAACTGCCGGACAATTCGACCTGTTGCAGAAACCCTACTCCATCGATGCGCTTTCAAGATTGCTGCAGAAAGTCGCCACCCGAAACATGAAGTGATCGCGCTCGCGTGTCAGGGCATCACATCGTGTGCTGCTCTTTTCACAACGCCTCCCTGAGTTCCCATGACCCGCTCATTTGATATAGAAATAGCGCAAAACACCGACATCCCCGAGCTGCTCGACTTCGTGTGCAACGCTCGGCAAAGCATGTTTCCCAAACTTCATGGCACTGCCTTGCCTGCCGATCTGCGGGAATTCGAGCAGCACTACCTGCAAGGCGCTGGCTGTTTTTTGCTGGCGCGCCAACAGGGGCAGATCATTGGCAGCATTGGCTATCTGCACTATGACCGACGGTTTGCCAACTTCGCCTATCCGGGGTTGAAAGTCGTGGAGGTCGTGCGTTTGTTCGTGGCACCGGAGTATCGCCGGGCAGGATTGGCGAGCGCTCTGTATTTGGCGTTGCAGGGCATCGCGCAACAAGCCGGGGTCGAGGTGATGTACCTGCATACCCACCCCTTCCTGCCGGGTGCCGTTGAATTCTGGCAGCGGCAAGGATTCGAAGTGATCGGTGTCGATGCAGATCCGGTGTGGCAGACGACGCATATGCAATCGCCCCTATAGATCACTTGGCGGCGTGCTTTGGTTTTGGCTGTATTTGTGACGCTGATACCCGCCCGGCGGGCCAGTTCAATCCTGTCCCGTATCTGGTCAGCTAACAGTCATATCATTGTTTGATCCAGTTCACGCGCCGCTACTTCCGGAGTTGAAGCTGCATGATGACCGTGCGCTCGGCGCCATGAAATTCATCGCGTATCGCCACGAAGCCTAACGAGGCATAAAAGTCTTGCGCGGTGATCGATGACGGTACACGCAAGACGTCCACGCCTGCACTTGCAGCGCGCGATCGAATAACCGCCATGAGCTGGCGGCCAATACCGATTCGCTGATGCTTTGGTTCCACGAAGACGCTACGTACAACATCGTCATCTAAACTGGCCGTTGCGATAACGCTGAGGCCCACAGTGCCTACATAGACTTGGCGTTGGGTCATCAACGAACGAATGGCTTGCACAGTAAAACCGCGCTCGACTGCGGCGATCACATCGGCGGGGTAATCCTTTGAGTTGGATTCACGCAAAGCAGCGATAATGACACGATTGATAGCTACGGCGTCCTCGTCTGTTGCGAGGCGAATCTGGCACTGCATTGAGCGTCCTCAACCTGGTGGTCCAATTACAATAGACGACAGGATATCCGCTAAAGCCCAACTGCCGTGCTCCCTATGTGACGGTCAATCCCAGCCACACCCCACATGGGATTCAGAAAACGCTGATGCAGCCGTTACAGAGAAGCGTCTCAACAACGCTGCATTCCCCTATTTGAATCCACCACGCTATACCAGACCATGATCGATCTACTAGGTGCTCTCCTCGAATTTCTAGGCCTTCTGGACTCCGCCGCTCAAAAAGACGGACCGCCGACCTGGGTGCGGCGTTATCGCACGCCTATCCGGATCTTGTACGACGTTGCTCTGTTCGCGGTGTGCCTGATGGCCTTTTTGGCGTTGCTCTATTGGGTTGGCGGGCTGGGCACCACAGGCCGTTGGGTGGCAATCGCGATAGTGGGCATACAACTGGCCGGTTTGCTCGCGCTTTTGAGCCGAAAGCGCAAGAAGTAGGCACGAGCATGACCATTTTGCACTCAACATCAGGCAGCCTTTCATTGTTTGATACTCTCCGATATTGACCCTGGCCTGCCGGTTGGTCACTGCGACGACCACCAAGCCAGTGCGCGAAAACAAATCAAGGAACCGATGCACATGACCAAACACAGTGTTCGAATCGTCGAGCAACATCTGCTCTCGGATAACTGGTACGTGCTGAAAAAGATCCAATTCGAGCAGCAGCGCAAGGACGGCAGTTGGCAGATGCAAACTCGCGAAGTGTATGACCGGGGCAATGGCGCCACGATCGGGCTCTACAACCTGGCGAAGCGCACTGTCATTCTTACCCGCCAGTTTCGCCTCCCGGCCTTCGTCAACGAGCACGACGGTTACTTGATCGAAGCCGCGGCCGGACTGCTCGACAACGCCAGTCCCGAAGAACGCATTCGGCTAGAGGCCGAAGAAGAAACCGGCTACCGAGTCAAATCCGTGCGCAAGGTGTATGAGGCGTTCATGAGCCCCGGCTCGGTCACCGAACGCCTGCATTTTTTTGTTGGTGAATACCATCCCGAGGACCGTATCAGCGCGGGCGGCGGCCTGGCCGAAGAAGGCGAGGACATCGAAGTGCTGGAGTTGCCCTTTGACCAGGCGCTGGCGATGATCGATGACGGGCGGATCATGGACGGCAAAACGATCATCCTCCTGCAATACCTCAAACAGCTCATGCCGCCCTCGCGCGCCCTGATGATCCTGGTGGCCGGTCCCTGCCGCTCCGGTACCGATGAGGCATGCGCCGCCTTGGCCGCCAATCTGCAGGCCCTGCAAGTCTGCACCGGGGCGCTTTTGCGAGCGGGCCATTTACCGGTGCTTGCCGAATGGGTGGCACTGCCCTTGGTGCAATTGGCGGGGTCCCGTGAGGTGGGCGATGAGGTCTACCAGACGCATTTCAACGAGTACGCAAAAATGCTTTTGCAGCGTTGCGACGGCGTATTGCGTATGGGGGGTGCGTGCGAAAACGCCGATCTGATGGTCGAACTGGCCCGGCAGCGGGGGCTGGCGGTCTATCGCGACCTAAACGAGATCCCCGCGGCTCACGAGGGCCAAGGGGCTTGATTACTTCCCCATGCATGCCTGAGCACCTGAATCTGCCCGTGGAGTACGTTTTCCAGTGCCCGCGTGGGAGCGGAGTTGGCTAGCGGTAATGCTCACTGTCGAGGGTGCCAAAGCCCCTACACTTCGGCAACAAAACCACCTTTCAAAGTACACTGGCGTTTTTGCCAGCGAGGCCCCTCCCCCATGGACCTGCAGTTTCTAGGTACCTCATCCGGGGTGCCCACCAAGGCGCGCAACGTCAGCGCCACCGCAGTGATCGAAGCGTCCGGCAAGGCCTGGTACCTGGTGGATTGCGGCGAAGGCACGCAACATCAACTGCTGCGCACCTCACTCTCGGTCCGCGACCTGCGCGCGATTTTCATCACCCATGTGCACGGCGACCATTGCTTCGGGCTGCCCGGCCTGCTGGCCAGCGCGGGCATGTCCGGGCGCAGCGAACCACTGGACCTGATCCTGCCGGTCGCCCTGCAGGCCTGGGTGCAGCAGAGCCTTGCCGTGAGCGAAAGCTACCTGCCCTTCGAGCTGCGTCTGCACGCGCTGGAAACTCTCGACACCTGGCACGGCGGCACCGTTGAAGTCAGCACTGTCGAGTTGTCACACCGGGTGCCCAGCTACGGTTACGTGTTCGCCGAAATCAACCCCGATCCACGGCTGGATCTGGAGCGTCTTCAGGCCGAGGGTATCGCGCGCGGACCGCTATGGGGCGAGCTGGCACAGGGGCGCAACGTGGAGCACGACGGCCGCCTGATCAACGCGAAGGACTACCTTCGCCCCTCGCGTCCGGGCCGACGCGTGATCGTCTGCGGCGACAATGATCGGCCGGAGTTGTTGGCCGCCGTGGCACAAGGCGCCGATGTACTGGTGCATGAGGCCACCTTCACCGAGCCGGTGCTTGAGCGCGCCGCGACTCACTATGGCCACAGCACCGCCGCCGCCGTGGCACGGTTCGCTGAAGCCGCCGGGGTGCCGAATCTGGTGCTGACTCACTTCAGCGCCCGCTATCAGAACAACCCCCAGCGAAGCCCCTCGATCGACGACGTCCGCGCAGAAGCGGCAGCGCACTACAACGGTCGCTTGATATTGGCGGCGGATCTGCAGCGTTATCACCTTGGCCGGGACGGTGATCTGCAGCCGGTGGAAAGTGTCCGAGTGTAACGAGGGTCATCGACGGGATCAGCGATTCCCCGGTGCTCATTAAGCGCGCGGTCGGCAGATTCAGCACGCACGCCATAACTTTTGCGCCTATCCTTGCGTGATCCAGAAGTGGGCAACCACTCGATTTGTTGAGTGCTTTTTTATGGGTCATTTGACCAAGCCATTTCGCTCTACCCGCAAAGGATTGCGCCTGTACTGCACAGCATGGGTCATTACGCTGGCAGGGCCGGCCTGCGCCGGCGGGCCTCCCGCCGTCGATCTGTATGTCTCCCAGTCACCGCCCCTGACGGTGCTCGAGCCGACCGACCAGGAGGGCAACAACCGCATCACAGGCATCGTCGGCGAGGTGACTGCCAAAGCGGCGACGCTGGCCGGCTACGACTTGCACCCGCAGGCATTGCCCTGGGCGCGGTCGCAACGCATCGTCCGGTCGGGCAAGAATCAGCTGATCATCCCGTTGTCCCGAACGTCGGACCGAGAAGACCAATACACCTGGATAGCGCCAGTGATGACCATGGACCGGGCGTTTTTCAGCCTCGACAAACGGGTAGACACCTTCGAGCAGGCACGCTTGACCTACGGGCGAGTCGCCGTCGGCATGGGCAGCGCCCAAGAGCAGATGCTGCGCGATCAAGGGTTCAGCGCCGAGCAGATCTACTCGCTGAAAATCGGTGAAAACCCGGCCCAGATGTTGCTCCTGGGCCGCGTCGACGCGTGGTTCAACGGCGTTCCGGAAACCCGCTATTTCTGGCCACAAGTCTCTGATCGCCCGTTGCTGACGAGCCCCGCGCTGATGAAATCGGACCTGTATCTGGCCTGTTCGAAAATCTGCGACCCGAGAATGGTCGATGACTTCAGAAAGGCCATCCAAACGCTGCGCAGCGACGGTACTGTCCAGCGGATCATTGACACCTACCTTGCCAGGATCGCGGCCCACGCATCAGAGTCAGTGCACGCCACCCCCCAACAATAGCCTCTGAAGGAACCCTGTCATGAGCCAGCCCCCCGACAATTTGCCCATCTACCGAGTACTGACCGGCCCCGACGATGCCGCCTTTTGCCTTCGTGTCAGTGCGGCCCTGAACCTGGGCTACGCACTGCATGGTTCGCCGGCACTGACCTTCAATGGGCAACAAGTGATCGTTGCCCAGGCGGTCATCTGGGCGGGCCAGGTCAAGGCGTATTGATCGGCCTGATGCCCCATTAACACAATGGGTTTCCCTGCGGCGCCTCGATGCTGCATCGTCGGCCCCTTCATTCACACAGGAACGCAGGCCATGGCCGGGGAAACTTCATTAGCACTCTTGATCAGCAGCATGCGCCCGCACCTCAACGAGGGCGACTACGTGTTCTGCACACTGGACCATCCTGATGCAGCGCGAGGCATCGAAGTCCTGGGCAGTTTCCGCGAAGCCGAGGGGCTGACGGTCATCGTCGAACGCGGGGCGGCGCAACAGGCTGGGCTGGCATTCGATTACGTGGCGGCGTGGATCACGCTGAACGTTCA
>CAJCIO010000067.1 GCA_903970465.1 Gammaproteobacteria bacterium | reverse complement strand
AAGACCATCAATGCCAAGGCGCATGTCCATCGGTTCAAGAATCAGCCAGACCTGTGCAGGCAATAGCATCAGCGCATCTCCTGGAGCAGATGGGCCAGCCACGCCGGATCTATCGTGCACGGCAATATCAGCTCCCAGCCGCTTGGATGTCTTAACTTCAGCTCGCTTGCCGTGGCAACTTCACGTACGGCGATGGGCAGTATCGTCAAGGTTTCGCTTTCCAACTCGCGACTTCGAAACCAATAGCCAAATGATTTGGTATTGATCTTGTGCTGCTCGCAGTAGGCGACTTGGGTCATGCCGCTGTTGCGCCATGCCTGGACATGTTCGGCCCAGAATGCGCGCCGTGCGGTGAGTCCGGCGGGTGGTTTCATGTGTGCTCCTTCGTGGAAGGGCACAGCGTGGCGAGAGGCGGAGGGGAATCATAGGTGGCTGGGCTGGACGCTTACGCTTGACCGTGTTGCCCTTACGGATCTTCAGGCGCTCGTCACGATAGCGGGCGAAATCTGAAGAGGTGAGGGTAGCAACGATACGAGTCGCAAGCGGATGACGTTTGAGCGCTTCCAGGCGTTTGATTTCCGAATACGCGCCTTTATGCTTCGGGGCGATCTCGGAGATGTAGCGATCGATGAGTTGATGAAAGGCGGTGCGTTCAGCCTCGACCCAAGAGACAAAGATGCCCCGGTCGATTTCGCTTTCGATCATGCGTGCCCAGGCTTGGGCATCGGATTTGGTTTCGAAGGTTTTTCGCTGGGCTGGATAGCCCTTACGGCGAATTTGAGCTTCCCACTGTCCCTTACTAACGGCTGGGCCGCGATTCCTGATTGATGTCATTTCGACCATTCCCGCCACACTTGAGTGTGGCAAATTTGTGGCAAAAACGACTTTCAGGACTAGGACAGGTTTCTGGCAGTGGAGCTAACCCCTTGTAATACAAGGGATAGAAGATGGTGCACCAGGCGGGATTCGAACCCACGACCCCTGCCTTCGGAGGGCAGTACTCTATCCAGCTGAGCTACTGGTGCAGCGCGGGCGCCATCATACCCATCTCCAGGTGCCTCGTCCATGGCGACGAACTGCACATCATTTCAGGATGTATGTGGTCAAACCCCACACAGTGAGTGGAAAAACCCACACCTGCCGCTACAATTGTTCTTTTTTTCGAACGGCCTATTGTCCTTTGGCCCCATAGATCCTAGGATTCGTTTGAGATTTCAAACGCTATTGTCTGGTCCTGATGCCCTGCACCCACCTGTGCAAACCGTCGCTTCAGCCTGGGCGCCTTTTCATTTTCATCCTCGCGCCCGTCAACGGGTGCCGTTAAGGAAGCCGACATGCAGCTCAAAGATTCGTCCTTGTTCCGCCAGCAAGCCTATGTCGATGGTGCCTGGCTCGATGCGGACAGCGGTCAGACCATCAAGGTCAACAACCCGGCCACCAATGAAATCCTCGGCACCGTGCCGAAAATGGGCGCGGCCGAGACGCGTCGTGCCATCGAGGCCGCCGACAAGGCGCTGCCGGCCTGGCGTGCCCTGACCGCCAAAGAGCGCTCGGGCAAGCTGCGTCGCTGGTACGAACTGATGCTCGAGAACCAGGACGACCTTGGCCGCCTGATGACACTGGAGCAGGGCAAGCCGCTGGCCGAGGCCAAGGGCGAGATCGCCTATGCCGCTTCCTTTATCGAGTGGTTCGCTGAAGAAGCCAAGCGCGTCTATGGCGACACCATTCCGGGCCACCAGCCGGACAAGCGCCTGATCGTCATCAAGCAGCCGATTGGCGTGACCGCCGCCATCACCCCGTGGAACTTCCCGGCGGCGATGATCACCCGTAAAGCCGGCCCGGCGCTGGCCGCCGGTTGCACCATGGTGCTCAAGCCCGCGTCGCAAACGCCGTTCTCGGCGTTGGCGCTGGCTGAGCTGGCTGAGCGTGCCGGCATCCCTAAAGGTGTGTTCAGCGTGGTCACCGGCAGCGCCGGCGACATCGGCAGCGAGCTGACCAGCAACCCGATCGTGCGCAAACTGAGCTTCACCGGCTCGACCGAAATCGGTCGCCAGTTGATGGCCGAGTGCGCCAAGGACATCAAGAAAGTCTCGCTGGAGCTGGGTGGCAACGCGCCCTTCATCGTGTTCGACGACGCGGACCTGGACAAGGCCGTCGAAGGCGCGATCATCTCCAAGTACCGCAACAACGGCCAGACCTGCGTGTGCGCCAACCGCCTGTACGTGCAGGACGGCGTTTACGACGCGTTCGCCGAGAAGCTCAAGGTCGCGGTGTCCAAGCTCAAGATCGGTAACGGCCTGGAAGACGGCATCACCACCGGCCCGCTGATCGATGACAAAGCCGTCGCCAAGGTCAAGGAACACATCGCCGATGCCTTGAGCAAAGGCGCGAAAGTACTGACCGGTGGCAACGCGCTGGAAGGCAGCTTCTTCGAGCCGACCGTGCTGGTCAACGTCTCCAAGGACGCCGCCGTGGCCAAGGAAGAAACCTTCGGCCCACTGGCGCCGCTGTTCCGCTTTACCGATGAAGCCGAAGTCATTGCCATGGCCAACGACACCGAGTTCGGCCTGGCTTCGTACTTTTATGCCCGCGACCTGAGTCGCGTGTTTCGCGTGGCTGAAGCGCTGGAATACGGCATGGTCGGCATCAATACCGGCTTGATCTCCAACGAGGTCGCGCCGTTCGGTGGGATCAAGGCGTCGGGCCTGGGCCGGGAAGGCTCCAAGTACGGCATCGAGGACTATCTGGAAATCAAATACCTCTGCATTTCGGTCTGACCGGCAGCGGTAGTACCCACCCGTGGGGCGCGAGAGCGACGTTCCACGGGCGTTTGGCCCGCACCATCATTTTCCAGTCGGGAGGCCGTGGCAGTCGATCATCGTATGCTGCCACTGTTGACCCTGGCTGTTTTCTCCTTGAACCACGCCGACCGATGAGCGGCGAATGAGGACATCATGAGCAAGACCAACGAATCCCTGATGCAGCGCCGCGTCGCTGCCGTACCCCGCGGCGTGGGCCAGATCCACCCGATCTTCGCCGAGTCGGCGCAGAACGCTACCGTGACTGACGTCGAAGGCCGCGAGTTCATCGACTTCGCCGGTGGTATCGCGGTGCTTAACACTGGCCACGTGCATCCAAAAGTGATCGCCGCCGTTGAAGCGCAACTGCACAAGCTGACCCACACCTGTTTCCAGGTGCTGGCGTACGAGCCTTACGTTGAAGTGTGCGAAAAAATCAACGCCAAGGTGCCGGGCGACTTCGCCAAGAAGACCCTGCTGGTGACCACGGGTTCGGAAGCGGTCGAAAACGCCGTCAAGATCGCCCGTGCCGCTACCGGCCGTGCTGGTGTGATCGCCTTCACCGGCGCTTACCACGGCCGCACCATGATGACCTTGGGCCTGACCGGTAAAGTCGTGCCGTACTCGGCCGGCATGGGCCTGATGCCCGGCGGTGTGTTCCGCGCCCTGTACCCGTGCGAGCTGCATGGCGTCAGCGTCGATGACTCCATTGCCAGCATCGAGCGCATCTTCAAGAACGATGCCGAGCCTAAAGACATCGCCGCGATCATCATCGAGCCGGTTCAGGGCGAGGGTGGTTTTTACGTGGCGCCCAAGGCTTTCATGACCCGCCTGCGCGCGCTGTGCGACCAGCACGGCATTCTGCTGATTGCTGACGAAGTACAGACCGGCGCTGGCCGTACCGGCACCTTCTTCGCCATGGAGCAGATGGGCGTGGTCGCTGACCTGACCACCTTCGCCAAGTCGATCGCGGGTGGCTTCCCGCTGGCCGGCGTGTGCGGCAAGGCCGAGTACATGGATGCCATCGCCCCAGGTGGCTTGGGCGGCACCTACGCCGGTAGCCCGATCGCCTGTGCGGCGGCGTTGGCGGTGATGGACGTGTTCGAAGAAGAACACCTGCTGGATCGCAGCAAGTCGGTGGGCGAGCTGATCGTCACCGAGCTCAAGGCGATTCAGGCCAAGTATCCGGTCATTGGTGATGTTCGCGCCCTGGGTGCGATGATCGCCATCGAGCTGTTCGAGGGCGGCGACAGCCACAAGCCGAACGCGGCGGCGGTGGCTCAGGTGGTCGCCAAGGCGCGCGACAAGGGCTTGATCCTGCTGTCCTGCGGCACCTACGGCAATGTCTTGCGCATCCTGGTGCCGCTGACCGCACCGGACGAGCAGTTGAAACGAGGTCTGGCCATCATCGAAGAGTGCTTCGCCGAACTGGCGTAAGTCTTCATCGTTGAATGAAAAAAAACCTGCTTCGGCGGGTTTTTTTTTGCACAAACGGCAATAACAGCCGTTAATAAGTAGATGAATTGCCTTTTGATTGCAGGGAGCGAGCGAAGATGAGCGAAGAGTCGGCGACGGCGCCGCGAATATTGATTGCGGAGACCGACCCTTGGACCCGTGACCTTCTGACTCAGATCATCTTGACGGTGCGCTGCGACGCCGTGGTGGATATCTGCGAAAACGGTCTGCAGGCCGTGGCCAGGTTGGCGCAGCATCCCGATCTGGTACTGGCGTCTCGCGAGCTGTCAGGTGTCGATGGGCTCGACCTGTTGCGCCATGCGCGGCGGGCCCGGTCGGATCGCATCCTGCCATTCATCCTGATCAGCAACCGTAGCGACACCGCCAGTGTGCGTGAGGCCTTGCCGCTGGCGCCTACGGCGTATCTGACCAAACCCCTTAATGTCGAGTCGTTGCGCCATCGCCTTGAAACCTTGCTGCTCAGCGGCGGCGCCCCGGTATTTTGCGAAGTGCCGGCGATCATGCCGGGGATGGTCCTCAATCGTTTTCTGGACAGCCGTCGCGAGCAGTCCGACGGTGCGCCGCTGCTGGCGGACGTGCAGGTGGCGGTCAAACGCAGCTTGCAGGCCGATGGTCTGAACCTCAAGTTGCTCGAGGAAGAGGTGCGTGCCGATCCGCAGATCACTGCCGTGCTTATTGCTGCCGCCAACAGTGCGGCGCAGCACCGCGAAGGCCCGGCGCAAACCCTGCTGCAGGCGATGGGGCGGCTGGGCGCGACCCAGAGCATGAATCTTATTCTTGGCCTGACGCTCAAGCGCGCCGCGCGGCTCACCGATCCGCGCTTGGCCGAGCTTGCCGAGGGCTATTGGAACTTGTCGTTGCACACGGCTGAATACGGCCGCACGTTGGCGCGTTTGATGAGCCTCGACCAGGAACGCTGTTACTGCGCCGGTCTGCTGCACTGCCTTGGCGACCTGGCATTGCTGCGCTGCTTGCAGGAATGGACCCTGGCGGGTGGTAGCCTCTCGGGGGACGATATTCCCAACTCCCTGAAGCAATACGGTGCAGGTTTTGGCTCGGCGTTGCGGGCACGTTGGCGGCTGCCGCTGGAGTTGCGTGAATTGATCGCGGCGATCTATCAGTTGGGTGGCGGAGTGTACTCGCGCGACGCCTTGGCAATGAACCTGGCGGCGCAGATGGCTCGGCTCAAGCCGGGCGAGGATCTGGACGCGGTGACTAAAGGCAAGACCGCGCGGTTACTGAAGATCAGCCCGGTGGAGTTGCAGCGGATGCGACGTAGCTAAGTGAGTCGTGGCCTGATGGGTTGTACGAAGCTCTGCTTGCACAGGTGCACGACTGTGGGAGCAAGGCTTGCCCGCGAAGAGGCCGGCACTGCCAGCCCGTCTCGATAGAGACTACGCCAGCACGATCTGATTCTTGCCCTGACGCTTGGCCTGGTACATCGCCGTGTCAGCGCGGGAAAACAACGCGTCGAGCATCTCGTCTTCGGGGCTCAGGTTGGTCAGCCCCTGACTGACCGTCACGCCGTATTGCTTGCCGTTGTGGTTGAAGCTCAGACGCTGAATTTCACGCTGCAGGCGTTCGGCAATCTGCTTGGCCATCTCCGGCGCACAGCCCGGGAACACCGCCGCGAATTCTTCCCCACCGATACGCCCGAACAAATCGCCACGGCGTAATGCGCCCTTGCCGCTTTCAGCGATACGCTGCAGCACCTGATCGCCCGCAGGATGGCCGTAGGAGTCGTTGATGATCTTGAAATCGTCGATATCCAGGAGCAGGAAACCCATGGGCGTGCCATCCAGCCGGGCCTGTTCGAACTCGCGGTGGGCACATTCGAAGAAGTGCCGACGGTTGCTGCTCTGAGTCAGCACGTCGGTGGTAGCCAGGCGTTGCAGCTCACCTTCGAGGTGCTTCTTGTCGGTGATGTCTTCGGCGATGCCGACCACGATCACCTTGCTTGCGTCCACTTGCTGATTGACGAAGCACTTGTCGCTGATCCAGCGCACTTGCCCGTCGGCGCGGATGATCCGGTATTCGCGGTCGACGATCGAGCCTTTCTCCAGCACCTCGGCAAGGGTGCGCTCGGCGTAATCGAGGTCGTCGGGGTAAATGCTGTCACGCCACTCGTTGTAATCCGCCAGCAACAACCCGGCCGAGCGCCCGAAAATGCGCTCGTAGGCCGGGCTGACGTAGATCATCTGCTGGGTTTCCCAATCGAATGCCCAGAGCACCGCATTCACGCTGACCAACAGCGAGCTGAACAACTGCTCGCGCTCGCTCAGGCGTGCGACTTCCCCCTGCGCATGCATCAACGCCATCAAGGTTTCGGCGGCTTCGGGCATTTGCTTGAACGGAATCGAAGGCGGTTTTTTTATGCCCATCATGGGTACATCTCAAAAGGCGTGGGGCCTATGGCGAAATGCGCAAGCGATAGGCAGCCACGGCACTGCCCGCTGACACGGCGAGTATGTCCTGAGAGTAAAAAATTGTTTCAAAGTTCCGACAGGCGCCCCCTATTTACGGGGGCGTACCGATGGACGGCTCACGCCAGGGCGGGGCGCAGCGAGTAGGTTTTGAGCTGTGCGGCGAACTCGTGAAGCGATTGGATACCGCTGGTTTCAGCGTCGTGTACCCACTCTTTGATGGCGGCAAGCATGTCATGGCCATTAGCGCTGGTTCGCGCCCAGATCAGTTGCAGCGCCAGGCGTTTCTCATAGATCACCTTCAGCGCGTGGCTGTGCTCCAGCATGCCTTGAATACGCTGCTGGTGCCGATCATCGAGCAGGCTGGTTTCCCGTGACAGCAACCGTTTGGCGCGGCGAAATTGGTGACGCACCGACTGGTCGACGCGATCGAGTTCCTGCTGCACCAGCGGCGCGATGACCAGCTTGCGGTACTGCGCCATGATCTGGAAACGGTTGTTGAGGATCGCCATGGCGGTGTCCATGTCCAGGTGGCCTTTGCCTTCGACACGATGAGCGATAGGTGCCACGCGTTGCACCTTGGCCAGGTGCAGGGCGCTGAAGATGCGGATCCACATCCAGCCCATGTCGAATTCCCACTTGCGTACCGACAGCTTGGCCGAATTGGGGTAGGTGTGGTGGTTGTTGTGCAGCTCCTCGCCGCCCACGATGATGCCCCAGGGCACCAGATTGGTGGCGGCATCGCGGCACTCGAAGTTGCGATAGCCCAGCGCGTGGCCCAGGCCGTTGATCACGCCGGCGGCCCAGAAGGGGATCCACATCATCTGTATGGCCCAGACGGTCAGGCCGAGCACGCCGAACAAGGCAATGTCGATGACCGCCATGATGGCGATACCGCCCAGCTTGTAGCGGCTGTACAGGTTGCGCTCGATCCAGTCTTCGGGGCAGTTCTTGCCGTAGATACGCAATGTTTCCGGATTCTGCGCCTCGGCGCGATACAGCTCGGCACCGGTGCGCAGCACCGTACCCAGGCCCTTGATGACGGGGCTGTGCGGGTCATCGACGGTCTCGCACTTGGCGTGGTGCTTGCGGTGGATGGCGGTCCACTCGCGGGTATTCTGGCCCGTGGTCAGCCACAGCCAGAAACGAAAGAAATGCTTGAGCCCGGCATTGAGCTCGAGCGAGCGGTGCGCCGAATAGCGATGCAGGTAGATCGTGACGCTGATGATTGTCACGTGGGTCAGCAACAGGGTGATTGCCACCAGTTGCCAGGCCGATAAATCGAGAAAACCGTTGTACCACATAGGCAAGAAAGCCCTCGGTAGAAAATGAAACCGTGACCGGCATTATCAACATGCGCCGGGATAAAACCAGTCGCGATTTTAAACAATGATGGCAGAATGTACCTGCTTGTAATCGACGTTTCAGTGTAAGGGTTTTGCAGCACAATGGACGTACCCTCCCGAAATGCGCTGCGTGTAGCGCTGTCGTACCTGGCACTGTCGGTGCTGTGGTATGTGCTTACTGATCAAATATTGAGCAGATTTTTCGATGATTCAGTCCGAATTGCTCATTGGAAAATGATTAGCGGATATTTCTGGATCGTCCTCAGCACGCTGGCATTGCTGTTTGCGCGTTCCAGGCTGCTGCGTGACGTTGCCACCGAAGGCGTCCAGCGCCGCGCCGAGCAAGACCGTTTGCGCATGGCCGCAGCCGTGTTCGACAGCACCCTTGAAGGCGTGCTGGTGACCAATGCTCAAGGGCTGATCGTGCATGTCAATCGCGCCTTCATGGACATCACCGGTTACTGCACTGAAGAGGTTATCGGCTGCAATCCGAGCAAGTTCAAGTCCGGTCGTCATGATCCTGCCTTCTACCATCAGCTCTTCGCCGATCTCGATGCCAAGGGCGAATGGCATGGCGAAATCTGGAATCGGCGCAAAAGCGGCGAAGTGTACCCGCAATGGCAGACCATCCGTGTCATCCGCACTCCGCGCGGCGCTATTACCCATTATGTTGCGGTGTTTTCCGATGTCAGCGCCAGCAAGCGTTCGGCGCAAGAGCTGACACGCCTGGCCCATCACGATCCCCTCACCGAGCTGCCCAATCGCCTGCTGTTCAGCGACCGCGTCGAGCAATCGTTGAGCGCGGCGCGGGTGCAGAAACGCAGTTGTGCGCTGCTGTTTATCGATCTCGATCATTTCCAGAGCGTCAACGATGGCCTCGGTCATGCAGCGGGTGATCGCCTGCTCAAGGCCATCGCTCAGCGCCTGCAGGCAGTCATGGGTGAGAGCATGACCCTGGCGCGGCTGGGCGGTGACGAGTTTGCGGTACTGATCGAAAATTGCCTGCAGGTCGCCCAGGCCGCCGAGCTGGCGCAGAGCTTGATGAAGGCGATCAAGGAGCCGTTCACCCTTGATCAGCAAGCGCTGTTCATGGGCGCCAGCGTCGGCATCAGCCTGTTCCCCAACGATGCCAGCAGCGCCGAGCAGCTGCTGCGCAACGCCGATTCGGCGCTGTTCAAGGCCAAGAACAGCGGCCGTGGCGGCTACGCCTTGTACACCGAGGCGCTCACGGCCCACGCCCGTCAGCGTCTTGAGGTGGGTGCCGAATTGCGCCGTGCCTTGCAGCAGCAAGAATTGCGCGTCTATTACCAGCCCGTACATGATCTTTGCAGCGGGCACATGGTCGGGGTCGAGGCGCTGGTGCGTTGGATGCATCCGCTGCGTGGTCTGGTGCCGCCGATCGAGTTCATTCCAGTGGCCGAGGACAGTGGCTTGATCGTCGATATCGATCGTTGGGTGACGCGTCAAGCCTGCGAGCAGATGGTCGCCTGGCAGGCCCAGGGCCGGGCGCTGGAATTCGTGGCCGTCAACCTGTCGAGCCGGCTGTTCGGGCACGCCGATCTGAATACCGGATTTGCCCAGGTCCTCGACAGCACCGGCCTCGACCCGGCTTTGCTGGAAGTGGAAGTGACCGAAAGCGCGGTGATGGACGATCCGGACCGTGCACTGGAGCAATTGCACGGCCTTCGCGCCTTGGGCCTGCGCCTGGCGATCGATGATTTCGGCACCGGTTATTCGTCGTTGCTGCGCCTCAAGCGCTTGCCCGTGCACAAGCTCAAGATCGACCAGGGCTTCGTCGCCGGCCTGCCCGACGATGAAGACGACATTGCTATCGTCCGCGCGATCATCGCCCTGGCCCACAGCATGGGCCTGCAGGTGCATGCCGAAGGTATCGAGCAGCCCGAACAGGGCGATTTTCTGCGCCGCCATGGCTGCGAACTTGGCCAAGGCTATGGCTTCGGTCGCCCCGTGCCTGCCGATCAGCTGTGCTGGAGCCAGTGACCGATCTAGCCCCGTTCTTTTGGTTATATAAGCATTCTTAAATAGTCTTTTTAAGAATATCTCGCCTCTTTTATAGTTCGCTCAAGTCCTGCCCCAGCAGGGCGCCCCCTTGCCATAGGAGCATGATCATGAGCGCACCTCTGCGTAGTGTCGACGGACAGGACGAAGCCACCATCCTGCGTGAAATTCAAAGCGCATTGCGCGATCTGCGCTTCGGTGCTGTGGAGATCACCGTGCACAACGCTCAGGTCGTGCAGATCGAGCGCAAGGAAAAATTCCGTCTCCAGCACCAGGGCAACAAGCCCAGCTGAGTCGATCGACCAGCATTTTGCCTAAAGCGCCCATCAGAAGCGCGACCCAACACTCCAGGAGCATCATTCATGTCGATCCGCCGTTATGCGTTGGCCGCCATCGCCAGCGCGGTATTTGCCGGTTCCGCCGTCGCCAAAGATTACGAACTGCTGAACGTGTCCTACGACCCGACTCGCGAGCTGTATCAGGATTACAACGCCGAATTCACCAGCTTCTGGACCAAAGACCACCCTGGCGACACTGTCAAAATCCAGCAATCCCACGGTGGTTCGGGCAAGCAGGCGCGTTCTGTGATCGACGGTTTGCGCGCCGACGTCGTGACCCTGGCCCTGGCCGGCGACATCGATGAAATCGCCAAGCTCGGCAAGACCCTGCCCGAAAACTGGCAGACCCGCCTGCCGGATGCCAGCACCCCGTACACCTCGACCATCGTGTTCCTGGTGCGCAAGGGCAATCCGAAAAACATCAAGGACTGGGGCGACCTGACTAAGGACGGCGTCTCGGTCATCACGCCTAACCCGAAAACCTCTGGTGGCGCCCGCTGGAACTTCCTGGCCGCCTATGCTTATGGCCTGAAAGCCAACGGCGGTGACGAAACCAAGGCCAAAGAATACCTCCAGACCCTGTTCAAGCACGTCCCCGTGCTGGACACCGGCGCGCGCGGTTCGACCATCACCTTCGTCAACAACGGTCAGGGCGACGTCCTGCTGGCCTGGGAAAACGAAGCGCACCTGGCGTTGAAAGAAGACGGCGGCGACGCCAAGTTCGACATCGTCACGCCGTCGTTGTCGATCCTGGCCGAACCACCGGTCGCCGTGGTCGACAAGAACGCCGAGAAAAAGGGCAACGCCGAGATTGCCAAGGCGTACCTCGAGCACCTGTACAGCCCGGCCGGCCAGGAGATCGCGGCGAAGAACTTCTACCGTCCGCGTGACGAGAAGGTCGCGGCCAAATACGCTGCGCAATTCCCGAAACTCAACCTGGTGACTATCGACAAGGACTTCGGCGGCTGGAAAACTGCACAGCCGAAATTCTTCAACGATGGCGGGATTTTCGACCAGATCTATCAGGCGCAGTAACTGACACCTGTAGCGAGGGGGCTTGCTCCCGAAAATCTTGGTCACCCAGATGTTGCAAGGTGATCCACAGATCTTTCGGGGGCACGCCCCCTCGCTGCACGACGTTTGTCGTATCGCTCAACCAAGGACCACTATGTCGCGTCGTATCTCCCCCGTCATACCCGGCTTCGGGCTGACGCTGGGCTACACCATCGTGTACCTCAGTCTGATTGTGTTGATTCCCCTGGCGGCGATGTTCATCCACGCCGCCCAGCTGACCTGGGAGCAGTTCTGGACCATCGTCACTGCGCCACGTGTGCTGGCGGCGCTCAAGTTGAGCTTCGGTACCGCGCTGGCCGCCGCCATTATCAACGGCATCATCGGCACCTTGCTGGCCTGGGTGCTGGTGCGTTACACCTTCCCCGGTCGCAAGATCATCGACGCCATGATCGACCTGCCGTTCGCCCTGCCCACTGCTGTAGCGGGCATCGCTCTGACGGCGCTGTACTCGCCTAACGGCCTGGTCGGCCAGTTCGCCACCGACCTGGGTTTCAAGATCGCCTACTCGCCGCTTGGGATCACCTTGGCACTGACCTTCGTGACCCTGCCGTTCGTGGTTCGCACGGTGCAACCCGTGCTCGCCGACATCCCCCGTGAAGTCGAAGAAGCCGCCGCCTGCCTGGGCGCCAAGCCGCTGCAGGTGTTTCGCCACATCCTCGTGCCGGCCTTGCTGCCCGCCTGGTTGACCGGCTTCGCGCTGGCGTTGGCCCGGGGCGTGGGCGAATACGGATCGGTGATTTTCATCGCCGGCAACATGCCGATGAAGACCGAGATCCTGCCGCTGTTGATCATGGTCAAGCTCGATCAATACGACTACACCGGCGCCACCGCCATCGGCGTGATGATGCTGGTGGTTTCCTTCATCATGTTGCTGCTGATCAACTTGCTGCAGCGGCGTATCGAAACCCCTTGAAGGAGCGCTGAACATGTCTTCATCCACTACTTCGGCGGCCAATGCCGCGCGGCGTGGCAGCGCACTGTCGCGGCGCATCCTGATCTCTCTGGGTTGGCTGGTGTTCGCGCTGTTCCTGTTGCTGCCACTGTTTATCGTGGTGTCCCAGGGGCTGAGTTCCGGCCTGGGTGCTTTTTTTACCGCCATCTTCGAGCCGGATGCGCTGTCGGCGCTGAAGCTGACCGTGCTGGCAGTGGTCATTTCGGTGCCCCTCAACCTGCTGTTCGGCGTATGCGCGGCCTGGTGCGTGAGCAAGTACGATTTTCGCGGCAAGTCGATTCTGGTCACCTTGATCGACCTGCCGTTCTCGGTCTCGCCGGTGATCGCCGGCCTGGTCTACGTGCTGATGTTCGGCGCCCAGGGGCTACTTGGCCCTTGGCTGCAGGATCACGACATCCAGATCGTCTTCGCCTTGCCGGGGATCGTGCTGGCGACCATCTTCGTCACCGTGCCCTTCGTCGCCCGCGAATTGATCCCGCTGATGCAGGAGCAGGGCACTCAAGAAGAAGAGGCCGCGCGTCTGCTCGGCGCCAACGGCCTGCAGATGTTCTGGTACGTGACGGTGCCCAATATCAAGTGGGGCCTGATCTACGGCGTGGTGCTCTGCACCGCGCGGGCGATGGGCGAGTTCGGCGCTGTGTCGGTGGTGTCGGGGCACATCCGCGGGGTGACCAACACCTTGCCGCTGCACGTCGAGATCCTCTACAACGAGTACAACCACGTGGCTGCATTTGCAGTGGCCAGCCTGCTGCTGATCCTGGCGCTCTTCATCCTGCTGCTCAAGCAGTGGAGCGAGTCCCGTATTAACCGCCTGCGCAACAGCGCCGCGGAGGAATAATTCATGTCGATCGAAGTGCGTAACGTCAGCAAACGATTCAATGCCTTCCAGGCCCTCGATCGCATCGATCTGGACATCCAGAGCGGCGAGTTGGTGGCGCTGCTGGGCCCGTCAGGCTGTGGCAAGACCACCCTGCTGCGTATCATCGCCGGGCTGGAGACGCCGGATCAGGGCAATATCGTCTTTCATGGCGAAGACGTTTCGGGCCATGACGTGCGCGATCGCAACGTCGGCTTCGTGTTCCAGCACTACGCGTTGTTTCGCCACATGACGGTGTTCGACAACGTTGCTTTCGGCCTGCGCATGAAGCCCAAGGCCGAACGCCCGAACGAAACCCGCATCGCCGAAAAGGTCCACGAACTGCTGAACATGGTGCAGCTCGACTGGCTGGCGGACCGTTATCCCGAGCAGCTGTCCGGTGGTCAGCGTCAGCGTATCGCCCTGGCTCGGGCGCTGGCGGTGGAGCCCAAGGTGCTGCTGCTCGACGAGCCCTTCGGCGCCCTCGATGCCAAGGTGCGCAAGGAACTGCGCCGCTGGCTGGCGCGCCTGCACGAGGATATCAACCTGACTTCGGTGTTCGTGACCCACGACCAGGAAGAAGCCATGGAAGTGGCGGACCGCATCGTGGTGATGAACAAGGGCAAGATCGAGCAGATCGGCTCGCCAGGGGAGGTCTACGAGAACCCGGCCAGCGATTTCGTCTATCACTTCCTCGGCGACTCCAACCGTCTGCATCTGGGCGGTGAAGAGCACGTGCTGTTCCGCCCCCACGAGGTGTCACTATCGCGTAGCGAGCTGGAAGACCACCACGCGGCTGAAGTACGGGACATTCGGCCGCTGGGTGCAACCACGCGGGTGACGTTGAAAGTGCAAGGCCAGTCAGACTTGATCGAGGCTGAGGTAGTCAAGGATCACGACAGCCTGGTAGGCCTGGCGCGCGGCGAGACGTTGTTCTTCAAGCCGAAGGTGTGGCAGAAAGTCGCCAACGTTTAACGGCGTCCATGTAGCGAGGGGGCTTGCCCACCTCGCTATAGTTGAAAATTTGGTTATTACCAAATAGCTTCTTATTCCTTAGCGAATATAAAACTCCCCCCTATACTGACCCCCTGACAACGTATTTTTTTGGCAGGAGGCTCTCTCATGCGCAACGACTCTATCCGCTACCTGATCGTGCCGGGCTGGCAAGGCTCCGCCGATGACCACTGGCAGAGCCACTGGCAGCGCAGCCTGCCGAACAGCAGCCGGGTCGAGCAGGCCGACTGGATGACGCCGTCGTGCGCGGACTGGGTGGCGGCGCTCGAGCAGTCGATCATTGCCGCCGCCGGCCCGGTCATCCTCATCGCGCATAGCCTGGGCTGCATGGCCGTGGTGCACTGGGCCGCGCAGGCGCCTCGCGCGCTGTTGCAACAGGTGCAGGGCGTGCTGCTGGTGGCGCCAGCCGATGTCGAACGTCCCAACTGCCCGCCCGCGCTGCAAAATTTCGCACCGATCCCGCGGCACTTGCTGCCGTTCCCGAGCCAGGTAGTGAGCTCCGACAACGATGCGGCCATCAGCGCCCCGCGGGCGATGGAACTGGCCCGTGACTGGGGCGCCGAAATCGGCATCCTCACCGGCGCCGGCCATATCAACGTCAAGTCTGGACATCAGCGCTGGGAGCAGGGGTTCGCCTACCTGTATCGCCTGCAAAGCCGTCTGGAGCAGGGCTCGCTGCGCCGCGCCTGATATCGCCAGGCATCTTGAAACCGCTTTGATAACGCCGCCACCCGACTGGGTGACGGCGGGAGTTTTCCATGAGTGTGCAAGACCCTTTCGCCCAGCCACTGCTGACCTTCCCCGACGCCGACAAAAGCCCGTTGAGCATTCGTGCCAAGGCCCTGGTGTTTGTCGATCCACGTTCGCGGCAATTGCGCGAGCAACTCGAGACCCTGGCGCCGAAGTCGGTGCCGGTGCTGATCCGCGGCGAAACCGGCACAGGCAAGGAGCTGCTGGCCCGGCACATTCACCGCGGCAGCGACCGCGCCGGTTTGTTCGTATCGGTCAATTGCGGGGCGATCAGCCCGACCTATGCCGATGCCGAATTGTTCGGCTACGCCGCCGGTGCCCACAGCGGCTCGGTCAGCAGTCGCGCGGGCTGGTTCGGTTCGGCCAACGGGGGCACCTTGTACCTGGACGAGATCGGCGATCTGCCGCTGGCGATCCAGACCAAACTGCTGGCCGCGCTGGAAAACCACGAAGTGACGCGGGTCGGTGCCCATCAGCCCAGCCCGGTGGACGTGCGCCTGGTGGCCGCCACCAGCATCGACCTGTCCAAGGCCGTGGCCGCAGGTAAATTCCACGAGCGCCTGCTTCGTTATCTGCACGAAGGTGTGCTGGAGTTACCCCCCTTGCGCGATCGCCCGGGCGACATCCCCTCGCTGGCCGAATATTTCCTTGGTATCTACAGCCAGCGCCTGGGCCTGGCGGTGCCATTGATCAGCGATGCGGCGCAGCAGTTGCTCGATCGGCATCCATGGCCGGGGAACACGCGGGAGCTGGAGAACGTCATACATTTTGCCCTGCTGGTCTGCAGTACAGATGTGATTCTGCCCGAGCACCTCAACCTGCCGGTCGGGCTTGCTGCAAAATAGTTATAAGTACCTGATTAAACGATATTTCTGCATCGCTACCGGAATCGGTATCGTCGCGCGCAAGTCAGCTCGCTGGCATCCTCATAAAATCGAGATCACCCATGAAAAAGACTTTATTGCTGACCGCTTTCGCTGCCGCCCTGTCCTTGGCGGGCCTTGCCCATGCCGGCGAAAAACTGGTGGTCGCGGCCACGCCGATTCCCCACGCCGAGATCCTCGAGCTGATCAAACCGACCCTGGCCAAAGAAGGCGTCGACCTGGAAATCAAAGTCTTCACCGACTACGTGCAGCCTAACGTGCAGGTCGCCGAGAAGCATCTGGACGCCAACTACTTCCAGACCAAACCGTACCTGGACAACTTCAACAAAGGCAAAGGCACCAACCTGGTGACCGTTGTCGGCGTGCACGTCGAACCCTTCGGTGGTTACTCGAAGAAGGTCACCAAACTGGCTGATCTGAAAGACGGCGCCACCGTGGCCATTCCTAACGAGGGCAGCAACAGCGGCCGCGCCTTGCTGCTGCTGCAAAAGGCCGGCTTGATCACCCTGAAGGATCCCACCAATGCCCTGGCCACGCCGAAAGACATCGTCAAGAACGACAAGCACCTGAAGTTCAAGGAGCTTGAGTCGGCCATGCTCCCGCGCGTGCTGGACCAGGTCGATCTGGACATGATCAACACCAACTACGCACTGGAAGCGGGTCTGAACCCGGCCAAGGATGCGCTGGTGATCGAAGGCGCCGATTCGCCATACGTGAATTTCCTGGTGGCACGTCCTGACAACCAGAACAGCGACGCCATCCAGAAGCTGGCCAAGGCGCTGACCAGCCCTGAGGTCAAAGCCTTCATCGCGAAAAAATACAACGGCGCGGTACTGCCTGCGTTCTAAGCCTTTCGCCTGAACCCATGTAGCGAGGGGGCTTGCTCCCGAAAGACTTTCGTTTTCCCCCTGTTTTGCGGGGCGGCGAGATTTTTCGGGAGCAAGCCCCCTCGCTGCATCCGGGTATGGCGTATCCGCCAAAATTGGGTTCATGCGTGCCCTGGCTGCGTAGCAAATGCTATAAGGAAACCTTTCATCTAACACGCAGTCGCATAGTCACTGCGCGCCCCCCTCACCGATCATCTCAGCGCACGCAAAGGAGCCTGCATGGCTGTCTCGTTCTCACGGTTGTGGCTCGGCCTGTGCCTGGTTAGCTTCCTGGCCCTTTCTGCTTGCGACGATGCCCCGCCAGCGGCGCCCGAGTTGGTGCGCGTGCGGGTACAGCCGGTGCAGCCCGCCGATTTTGCCAGCACCGCCAACATGACCGGCGATATCCAGGCCCGCGTGCAGACCGAGCTGTCGTTCCGCGTGGGCGGCAAGATCGTCCAGCGCAAGGTCGATGTCGGCGATCGGGTCACCGCCAGGCAAGTGCTGGCGCAACTCGACCCCAAAGACCTGCAGGTCAATGTCGACTCCGCCAAGGCCGAAGTCGGCGCCGAGCAAGCGCGGGTCGTGCAGGCCCAGGCCGCCTTCGAACGTCAGGCCAAGTTGCTGCCCAAGGGCTATACCAGCCGCAGTGAATACGATTCCGCCCAGGCGTCGTTGCGCAGCAGCCAGAGCGCCTTGGCCGCCGCCAACGCACAGCTGGCCAACGCCCGCG
This sequence comes from Gammaproteobacteria bacterium, assembly GCA_903970465.1. Classification (GTDB taxonomy): domain Bacteria; phylum Pseudomonadota; class Gammaproteobacteria; order Pseudomonadales; family Pseudomonadaceae; genus Aquipseudomonas. The sequence continues at coordinate 4,717 of CAJCIO010000067.1, read as the reverse complement.
AGCAGCTGGGTTATACGGCGCTGGTGGCCGATGCGCCGGGCGTCATCACGGCGCGCAAGGCCGAGGTCGGGCAGGTGGTGCAGGCCACCGCGCCGATTTTCAGCCTGGCCCGCGATGGCGAACGCGATGCGGTCTTCAACGTTTACGAGTCGCTGTTCGTGCAGCCGCCGACCGACCAGCCCGTCACGGTGAGCCTGCTCGACAATCCGGCGATCAAGGCCACTGGCCGCATTCGTGAGATCACCCCGGCGGTATCGGCCGACACGGGTACGCTGCAGGTCAAGGTGGCGCTGTCGCAGATCCCCGCACAAATGCCGTTGGGCGCGGTGGTCAGCGGCGCGCTGGTCGGCCAGGGCAAATCCAGCGTCTCGCTGCCGTGGGCGGCGTTGACCAAGGACGCCAAGGACCCTGCCGTGTGGCTGGTCGACAACGACAGCAAGGTCGCCTTGCAGCGGGTCACGGTGGGCCGTTACCTCACCGGCCAGGTGATCATCAGCGACGGCCTGGATCAAGGCCAGCGAGTGGTGGTCGCAGGCGGCCAGTTGCTTCACCCCGGCATGCAGGTTGAAGTGGCTGATGAGGTCAAGCAATGAAGCGGGCTCTACTGACCGGATGTCTGTTGCTGTGCGCCTGCTCCAAAGAACAACCGCCACCCGAACCCGTCCGGCCGGTGCTCTCGATGCGGGTCAGCGCGCAGGACCAGGCGCAACTGGGGCGTTTTGCCGGCACCATCGAGGCGCGCTATCAAAGTACCCTGGGTTTTCGCGTGGCCGGTCGCATTGCCCGCCGTGAAGTCGATGTCGGCGCTCAGGTGCAGGCCGATCAACTGCTGGCCGTACTCGATCCCACCGATCAACAGAATCGCCTGCGTTCCAACCAAGGCGACCTGGCCCGGGTCGAGGCTCAGTACATCAATGCCCAGGCCAATGCCCGTCGCCAGCAAGAGCTGTTCGACCGTGGCGTCGGCGCCCAGGCCGGGCTGGACATCGCCCTGACCGACCTGAAAACCGCCAAGGCCTCTCGCGATCAAGCCCAGGCTGCCGTCAGCCAGGGCCGCGATCAGCTCAACTACAGCGAACTGCGCGCCGATCATGCGGCCATCGTCACCCAATGGCAGGCCGAGGCCGGGCAGACCGTCGCTGCGGGCCAGCAGATCGTCACCTTGGCGCGGCCAGACATCAAGGAAGCGGTCATCGACCTGCCCTCCGAGCTGGCTTCGCGCTTGCCGCTCGGCGTACAGATGCAGGTCTCGGCCCAACTCGATCCTAGCCAACAGACCACCGGCGTGGTGCGAGAAATCGAACCCCAGGCCGACAGCAGCACCCGCACCCGCCGCGCGCGCCTGACGCTGGCCGACACGCCCGCAGGCTTTCGCCTGGGCACGGCCATTAGCGTGACGCTCAGCTCGGCCATCGCGCCGCAGATCGAACTGCCGCTCAGCACCCTGCTCGAAACCGACAACAAGACCCAGGTGTGGCTGATCGACCCCCAGGCCAGTACCGTGTCGTTGCGTGACGTTCAAGTGCTCTCGCGCACTGCCAGCCTGGCGCTGATCGGCACGGGCGTGAAGCCTGGCGAGCGCGTGGTGACCGCTGGCGTACACAGCCTCAAACCGGGCCAGAAAATAAAAATAGATGAGGAAGGCCCGCAATGAAAGGGAGCTTCAACCTGTCCGACTGGGCCATCAAACACCAGTCGTTCGTGTGGTATCTGATGTTCGTCGGTCTGCTGATGGGGGTGTTTTCGTACCTCAATCTGGGCCGCGAGGAAGACCCTTCCTTCACCATCAAGACCATGGTCATCCAGACCCGCTGGCCCGGTGCGACCCAGGACGAAACCCTCAAGCAGGTCACCGACCGCATCGAGAAGAAGCTCGAAGAGCTGGACTCCCTCGACTACACCAAAAGCTATACCCGCCCGGGTGAATCAACGGTGTTCGTGTATCTGCGCGACACCACCAGCGCCAAGGCGATTCCGCAGATCTGGTACGAAGTGCGCAAGAAGATCGACGATATCCGCGGCGACTTCCCCCAGGGCCTGCAAGGGCCGGCCTTCAACGACGAATTCGGTGATGTGTTCGGCTCCATCTACGCCTTCACCGCTGACGGCATGAGCATGCGTCAGCTACGCGATTACGTGGAGCAAGTGCGCAGCGACATCCGCTCGGTGCCCAACCTGGGCAAGGTGCAGATGATCGGCGCCCAGGACGAGGTGATCTACCTCAACTTCTCGACCCGCAAGCTGGCCGCGCTGGGCCTGGATCAGAACCAGGTCGTGCAGGCCCTGCAGGCACAGAATGCGGTGACCCCGGCAGGGGTGATCGAGGCCGGCCCGGAGCGCATCAGCGTGCGTACTTCAGGGCAGTTCAAATCTGAAAAGGACCTGGAGAACGTCAACCTGCGGGTCAATGATCGCTTCTATCGCCTCGCCGATGTGGCGGAGATTGTGCGTGGCTACACCGATCCGCCCAAGCCGCTGTTCCGCTACAACGGCCAGCCGGCGATCGGCCTGGCTATCGCCATGCTCAAAGGTGGCAACATCCAATCGTTCGGCAAGGCCCTGCACGAGCGCATGACCGAGTCTACCGCCGAGCTGCCTGTGGGCGTGGGCGTGCATGTGGTGTCCGATCAGGCCGAGGTGGTCGAGAAAGCCGTCGGCGGCTTCACCAGTGCGCTGTTCGAGGCGGTGGTCATCGTGCTGATCGTGAGTTTCATCAGTCTGGGCATGCGCGCCGGGTTGGTGGTGGCCTGCTCGATCCCGCTGGTGCTGGCCATGGTGTTCGTGTTCATGGAGTACAGCGGCATCACCATGCAGCGGATTTCCCTCGGTGCGCTGATCATCGCCCTCGGTCTGCTGGTGGACGACGCCATGATCACCGTGGAGATGATGGTCACTCGCCTGGAGAAGGGCGACACCCGTGAGCAGGCGGCGACCTACGCCTATCACTCGACCGCCTTCCCGATGCTCACCGGCACCTTGGTGACGGTGGCGGGCTTCGTGCCTATCGGCCTCAACAACAGTTCGGCCGGTGAATACACCTTCACGCTGTTCGCGGTGATTGCCGTCGCGATGCTGGTGTCGTGGGTGGTGGCCGTGGTCTTCGCGCCGGTGATCGGCGTGCACATTCTCAGCAGCAAGAACATCAAGCCCCACAGCGATGAACCTGGGCGTATCGGGCGCGGTTTGAATCACGGCTTGCTGTTCGCCATGCGGCATCGCTGGCTGACCATCGGCTTCACCATCCTGTTGTTTGCCGTGGCGCTGTTCTGCATGCGCTTTGTGCAGAACCAGTTCTTCCCGTCGTCGGACCGTCCAGAGGTGCTGGTCGACCTCAACTTGCCGCAGAACGCCTCGATCAACGAGACACGGCGCACGGTAGACCGGCTCGAAGCGACGCTCAAGGACGACCCGGACATCGCCCGCTGGAGCACCTACATCGGCCAGGGCGCGATTCGGTTCTATCTGCCGCTCGACCAGCAGCTTGAGAACCCCTATTACGCACAGCTGATCATCGTCAGCAAGGGCCTGGAGGAGCGCGGCGCGTTGATGACCCGGTTGCGCGAGCGCCTGCGCAAGGATTTCGTCGGCATCGGCAGCTATGTGCAAACGCTGGAGATGGGTCCGCCGGTTGGCCGGCCGATCCAGTACCGGGTCAGCGGCAAGGACCTCGATCAGGTGCGCAAGCATGCTATTGAGTTGGGGGCCCTGCTGGACACCAATCCGCATGTCGCGGACACCATTTACGACTGGAACGAGCCCGGCAAGGTGCTGCGCATTGATATCGCTCAGGACAAGGCTCGGCAACTGGGCCTGTCGTCCGAGGATGTGGCCAAGCTGATGAACAGCATCGTCAGCGGTGCGGCAGTCACTCAGGTCAACGACGATATCTACCTGGTCAACGTGGTCGGCCGCGCCGAGGATGCCGAGCGCAACTCGCCTGAAACCCTGCAGAACCTGCAGATCGTTACCCCGCGTGGCGTGTCGATCCCGCTGCTGGCGTTCGCTACCGTACGCTACGAGCTGGAGCAGCCGCTGGTGTGGCGCCGCGATCGGCACCCGACCATCACCCTCAAGGCGGCCGTGCGCGATCAGATCCAGCCGACCGACCTGGTGAACCAGCTCAAGCCGCAGATCGACAAGTTCGCCGCCGGCCTGCCGCCGGGCTACAAAGTGGCCACGGGCGGTACGGTGGAGGAGAGCGGCAAGGCGCAGGGGCCGATCGCCAGCGTGGTGCCGTTGATGCTGTTTTTGATGGCGACCTTCCTGATGATCCAGCTGCACAGCGTGCAGAAGATGTTCCTGGTGGCCAGTGTGGCGCCGCTGGGACTGATCGGTGTGGTGCTCGCACTGGTGCCGACCGGCACGCCCATGGGCTTCGTGGCGATTCTGGGGATTCTGGCACTGATCGGCATCATCATCCGCAACTCGGTCATTCTGGTGACCCAGATCGACGAGTACGAACGTGATGGTTATGCGCCTTGGGACGCGGTGGTCGAGGCGACCCAGCACCGACGCCGGCCAATCCTGTTGACGGCCGCAGCGGCCAGCCTGGGCATGATCCCCATCGCTCGTGAAGTGTTCTGGGGGCCGATGGCCTACGCGATGATCGGCGGCATCATCATCGCCACGCTGCTGACCTTGCTGTTCCTGCCGGCGCTGTATGTGGCCTGGTATCGGATCAAGGAGCCGAAAGAGGGTGAGCGCAAAAACGACCGCG
>CAJCIO010000066.1 GCA_903970465.1 Gammaproteobacteria bacterium | reverse complement strand
ATCACGCCAGTTCCACATGTCAGACTGCTCGCCTGTGACTGGGCCAATACCGTGACCGGGCGCACCACCGCTGAAGGCACCACGACGTTCGCCCATACACCCTTTGGCCATCGCTCGCCTGAGACGGATGAAGACGACGGGACGGGCTTTAACGGGCAGCACCAGGAGCGCCATGGGGGGTATCTGCTCGGTCATGGCTACCGAGCGTATCGGCCCACGCTAGGGCGCTTCAATGCACCGGACAGCTACAGCCCGTTTGGCAGCGGGGGGCTGAACTGCTATGCCTATTGCCGTGGGGAGCCGGTGAATCGCAGTGACCCGAGTGGGCACAGGGAGCACGGCACCAAGGACGGGGATTTGTTTTCTTGGCTTAACATAGGTGTCGGAGTACTGATGGCATCCGCAGGGGTGGGACTGTTGGCTAAAGGTATAGCCAAAAATCTCGGTGTGGGGCTGGCCGTAGGAGGGGGGCTCCAAGCGGGTCTGGGAACTGCTGCGCTGGCCCCAGACGATCGAGGTACGAAAGACGCGATGAATATCGGTGCAGCGCTGCTTGGGCTCGGAGGGCTGTTGGGCGGATTTGGAATAGGCCGCATGATGTCCAGGTCTACTAAGCAATCGCGCCAGCTTTGGCGGAATCCGATGGCGAACCAATTGCCTTCCGCTAGTAATAGTCCGGCTAGCTCGCAGCGAATTAACGGCAGCCTAATAGCATCTGTTAGCAGCCCTGGCGGCAGCCCCATCACTGCGCCAGGTGACCGCTTCTTTATCCCGCGTTTCACATTTAAGGTGGACAAAACGTCGACTAACGTCATCGTTCGCTCGCGTATTATCCCGACGCCCAGTTTTTCCCCCCCACTTCCCACAGATAACATGCCCGTTCATTCGGCTGTAAATTGGCAGGTGAGCAGAACGTCCGTTGCGCCACCCATTAACAAAACCCTCGCTCCTAATAATGATTTAGGAGCGGAAGTTTGGAATCTGCGAACAAACCAAACGTCTCACACACGCAACAGTGTATGGGTATAAAACAACCACCCCCGAAGATGGAGGCTTCCAGCTTCGCGGTTATTCAGAAGAGACACTCATCTCTCTTTCTCATCACCCCCTGGCTGCGCCGCCAAGCTGGCCAGCGACCGGTTCTGCACAGGCACGGGCACCTTCTGACTGTTCCATGGACTTGATCAGATCTTACACCAGCGCATTGAACTCAGCCGAGCCAGTGCGCTGTGGATATCAAGCACCCATGGATTAGCCCCTACCTATCAGATCTGTGAGTTGTGGAGTTGCCCGGAACGTCGTCTGATCAACCTTTCACATTTACCTGAAAGGACCTACCCGATGGCCAGTATCACTCCCGTTCCACTCGTCAATCTGTTCGCCTGTGACCGGGCCAATACCGTGACCACGCGCATCACGGCTGAAGGCTCCACCGCGTTCGCCCATACCCCCTTTGGCCACCGCTCTCCCGACACGGGTGAAGACAATGGGGCGGGCTTCAACGGCCAACACCAGGAGCGCGATGGCGCTTATCTGCTCGGTCACGGCTACCGAGCGTACCGGCCCGCCTTGGGGCGCTTCACTGCGCCGGACAGTTACAGCCCATTTTGGGGTGGTGGGCTGAATTGTTATACGTATTGCCGCGCAGAGCCGGTGAATCGACAGGATCCGAGTGGGCATGCGGACGACAATACATTCAATTACGTACTCATAGGGCTCGGGATATTCGCGGGTGTCAGTGGGCTTGGCGTTACTGCCTTCAAACCCAGGTTCGCAGGGCCGGGTATAGGGACTGCGGCAGGCGGCATTCTTGCAGCGGGTATCGCGACAATGGGGTTGGGATCGGTCGACGCAGGGTTTAAGGATAGATTGAATATTGCGGCGATTTTATTACTGCTGGGCGGTGCAATGGTGGGTGGGGGCACGATGTTCATGAGAGGTGGCCGCAGCAAGCCTAGATTATCTGTAGCTTCTGCAGCGGGTATAAGCCCTACCTCCCGGTCTCCCAGTGTTAGCTCATTGGGCTTGGGTCATAAAGTTGGTCTAAGTAGCTCCGGCAGTGCAGCAGGCCTCTCGAGGCGAGAATCATCGAGCTTGGATTTAGCCGCCATGCGATCCGAGATGTTTAATACGAATATTCCTGGCAAGTCTGGATTTACCCCCCCGACGCAAGTTGCACCGCCGATCGCTCCATTGCCTGTCCCAATGCAGAGCGCACCCACCCTTCCAGAGATCACGAACGTCAAGATACGGCCGCGTGGCTTTACGGCCAATCTCGGCGCTACTATCCCAGACCCGACCGGCCTAACCACGTACCAGCGTTTCAACAAGGCTATAAGAGAAAGGGCTGCCAGACGGAATAACCAGAACGTCTGACGCTCATTTCCCCATCACCTCCCCCCGCTGCGCCGCCAGCCTGGCCAGCAACCGGTTCTGCACCGGCACGGGTACCTTCTGACTGTCCATGGACTTGATCAGATCTTCCACCAGCGCATTGAACTCACTCGGGTCAATGTGCTGGCCTTTATGCGCTTCCGCCATATCCACCCCAGTGTACTTGCACGGCCCGCCCGCCTCGACGCAGAACTTCTCCACCAACTTGTCACGCAGCATCACTGGATCGACATTACGGAAGTGCGCGCCGATGCGCGGGTCCTTGACGACCATCAGCAACATGCCCTCGACGATCCGGTTGATGCCGGGCTTCTGGCCGAGCGCGTGATACAGGCTGTCATCGGCAGCAGGTGGCAAGGTCTTGCTGGCACAGGCCGCCAACAAGGCAAAAACGGCAATCGCAACGAACAGGCGCTTCATCAGAAACTCCCCTGCACAGACAGATACGTGCCGTTCTGATTATCCAGCGTGGCGATCTCCCCTAACCGAGCATAGGCCAGCACAAAAGCCACATGCTTGTTGGGGAAGTACCCCAAAAACATGTCCGCCCAATCACTCTCCCCCGCGAACGACAAGTTGTCCGGCTTCTCTCGGTACTCCACGCCCAGCGCCCAGCGCGGATTGAAGAGCACGGCCACCGAGCCTTCCTTCAACACGCTGCGGGTATCACGGCGATCACCGCCAAAACCGAGTACGCCCATCTCGTTGGCGCGGCTGTAGCGCACCCCGCCGTTGACCACCAGGTTGTAGCCGAACGCCGCGCCCATGAACAGGCGGCTGGCGGTGATATAACCTTCCACATCGTGATCGCGCTTGGCGCCCACCAGGCTGGGGATCAAGAAGTCGCGCTGATGCTTGTACTCCAGCCCGGCCGAGACTTGCGGCAGCTGGTCATAGATCAAGTCACCGAACAGCCGCACCTTCACGCCAAAGATGTCCTGGCTCAGGCTGTTCTCTGGCAGGCTCAGCTTCTTCGCCAAAGTGCCTAGGTCAAAGCGCTGCCGAGCGTAGGAAAATTCGACCCGGTTGCCGTAGGACGCCGACATCCCGGTCACATCGAGGTTGTAGTCCGGCAAGTCCACATGGGTGCCGAACACCGTGCTACTCCACTGCCCCTGCTCGCTGTAGCCGGAGATCACCGCCCACGGGATCAAGCCGCCGCCCGCAGCACCTTCGACACTGGTGGCCCCACCGGTCGCGATCAACCGACCGTCGCCAGCCAGCACTGGGTCGGCACACAGCAGCGCCAACGAACTCAACAGCAAGGGAATCCGATGTTTCATATCAGTGGGCCATCAAGGACGGCATTGGCAGAGGTTGTTTGACCCAGACTTCAAACGCCGCTGCCGTGAGCGGTCGGCTGATCAGATAGCCCTGGGCCGTGTCGCAATGCCAGCGCTCGAGCAAGCGCAGGCTGTGTTCGTATTCGACGCCTTCAGCGACCACCTTGAGCCCCAGGTTGTGGCTCATCTCGATGGTCGAGCGGACGATCACCGCGTCTTCGCTGGTTTCGTCCAGATTGCGCACAAAGGACTGGTCGATCTTGAGTTCCTGCACCGGCATGCGCTTGAGGTGCGCCAGCGATGAATAACCCGTGCCGAAATCGTCCACCGACAGGCTGATGCCGCATTCACGCAGGCGATGCAGCACCTTGAGGGCGGCTTCCGGCTCGCGCATCACTGCGCTTTCGGTGATCTCGAAGATGATCTGCTCAGCGGGCACGCGGTACTGCTGCAGCAGCCGCGAGGTCTTCTCGGGCAGGTCCTGACCGTGCAGGTCGTCGGCAGAAATATTCAACGACAGCTGCACGCGCAGCCCTCGCTGATTCCACTCGCTGAGCTGGCGAATGCCTTCCTCGATCACCCAGCGGGTCAAGGTCTGGATGCTGCCGGTGCGTTCGGCCAGCACGATGAATTCCGCGGGCGAGACCATGCCGAATTGCGGGTGATGCCAACGCAGCAAGGCCTCGGCCTGGCGCACCTGACCGTTGCGGATGTCGAGCTTGGGCTGATAGTTGAGGATCAGCTCGTTGTTGGCTGCGGCATGGCGCAAGTCGCGGATCAGGCTGATCTGGCGCTGGTGGGCCAGGTCGCGCCCCTGTTGGTAAACCTGCAGGCGCCCAGGCAGAGTCTTGGCATCGCTCATGGCAATGGAGGCGCGGGACAGCAGTTCTTCGGCGTTCTGGCCATCCGTGGGGTAGGCGGCGATGCCGATCAGGCATTCCATGACCACATCATGGTTGCCGATATGCTGCTGCATCCCCATGAACTGCTGAACACGGTCGGCGGTGGCCACGGCGCTGTCGCTGTTGAAGTTTTCCAGCAGCAGGAGGAATTCACCGGCGATCAGATGGGCCAGCGTATCGCCAGGGCGCAACACCTCCTGCAGCAGCTCCCCGGCGCGCTGGAGAATGCCGTCGACCAGCACCGGGCCACCGTTCTCCCCCAGCTCGCGCAGGTTGTCGATGTTCAGGTACAGCACCGCCACCGGTCGCTCGGCGGCAATCGCACTGCCCAGACGCTCGGTGGCCAGGGCGCGGTTGGGCAGGCCGGTGAGGCTGTCGTGCAAGGCATTGTGGGCCAGCTGCAGTTCGCGCTCGGCGATGCCGGACTGCATCAGGTTGATCGCCCCGGCCAAAGCGCCCAGCTCGTCGCTGCGTTTGAGCAACACCGGCGTCTGATAGTCACCCTGGCCGATGCGATCGGCCGCTTCGGCCAGGGCCTGCACGGGCTGCGATACGCTGCGGGCCAGCAACAGCGCGCCGACCAGCGAGGCCAGCAAGGAAGCCATGGCGATATAGATGATGTTGTGGTCCAGCGGCGCGAAAGCCTTCATGGCGTCGTCGAGGGGGCTTTGCAGCAGGGCGATGACTTTGCCACCACCGTCGCTGTCATTGGCCAGCATCAACGGCTCGTTGAGGAAGCTCTGTTGCTCATGGACGGTCAGCGTCACCCGCCGGCCATCCCTGTTGTGCTGCATCCAATCGCTGATGCTGGCATGCAGCTCGGGTGCCTGGGTGCTGACCAACTGGCCAACGCTGTCGCGGGTCAGTGTCAGGAATGACACCTGCAAATTGCTCAACGAATGCAGCTCCTGGGCGAAGGCCGCATCCATGGTGAAGCCCATCACCACGCGGGCGATGGGCAATGGCGCCAGCACCTGGGCCTCGACCAGCAGGTGCGGTTGGCCGTTGAGCGGCACGATAAGCATGGTCTGCTTGCTGCGCCGGGCGTCACGCAGCGCCTGGTCGTAGGCGAACGGCGAGCCGTCGGCGACATCGCCAGCGGTGCTCGAGATGACCTTGCCGTCCATGCTCAGCACGAACATGTCACTGGCACCGATCCGCGCGCCATGGTTGAGCAACGCCGAACGAATGGTCGCCGAATCGCCACTGGCGATCGCATCGCGAAAACCGAAGTCCGAAGACAGTATCTGCAAGCCGTCGCGCAAGCGCCGCCCGCGCACGTCCAGCAGGCGCTCGAACACCCGCGTACCGACCTCCAGCTGCTCCGCCGCCTGGCCGCGCACGGCCTCATTGGTGGCCACTTTGACGGCGAGCGTCAGCGCTGCGACCACGACCAGTAGCAGGAGAATAAGGACGCAGGCGATACGCGCCTGAAAACTACTTCTCAGTTTCACGCACAGCCTTGCCGAAGGCGTCGCCGAAAGCGCTCGGCGCAGGGGCGCTCGGGGCATCGGTGGACAGGGGTTCGAGGGTCATGCTGTAGCTCTTTTGCACGGCCCTGTCGGCGACCACCAACTCGCCACCGCTCTGCGTCGCCATGTCGGCGTTCTGAGGGTGCCAGAGGGTGACGTTATAGTGGCCGGCGGGCAGGTCGAAGCTGATCTGGCCCTTGGCATCGCTGACGGCGAACCAAGGGTCGTCGGTGACATAAATGTAGCCAAGCATCCAGTCATGGATATTGCAGCCCAGCACCACTAGGCCAGGCTTGTCGAAGACCAGCGCGGCAGGGATGCCTTCGTACAGCTTGAGCTCGAAGCGTTTGGTGGGCGAAAACGAATAGACCTGATGCCGAATGTTGTCGCTGTTGGGGAAGGTCACGTTGGTGTTGCTGTGTACCGCCAGCACGTGGGGCACGAACTCCTTGTTGCGCTGGTCCATGTCCGCTTTGGCGCTGATCGGGCTCTTGCCGGGTGGGCCCTGCAGGGTCAGCACGGCATCCGCCACGGGCTGGCCTCGCTGATCGACCACTTGCGCGACGAAAGGCGCGGCGTTGGCCAGCGCGGTGTAGAGCATTGCGCCCATGATGATGGGCGCGCCGAAGAATATTTTAGGCATTGCAAGGCACCTGACAACCAGTGAAGGACCGCACGGGCTGACCTTTACAGTGGCCAAACCGGAGAAACGATCAGTAACGAATCATTCACATCAACAACTAGGCGTATTGCCACTCTGCAGACCAACGATGAGCGGCCGGGCTTCAGACCGCCGTGGCGGGGCCCCGAACCCGCCCCCATCTGTGGTTCGCATGAATACAGCGTAGTGGCTTCTGCTCAGGTTATCGTCAACTTCGGGTAAAGCTGGAGGGTCGGGATTGAAACGAGTCGTCGGGTACCCCATCTAACCTGCATAGACCATTGCGCAGGTGCCCCATGAGCGACCAGCAGGATTACGCGGAATCCCCAGACGACCATCTGGAATCGGAACACATCGAACACTCCACCACGTCCAGCACCGAATTGACCCTGCCCGGCCAGAACCTGCCGGACAAGGTGTACGTCATCCCGATCCACAACCGGCCGTTCTTCCCGGCGCAAGTGTTGCCGGTCATCGTCAACGAAGAGCCTTGGGCCGAAACCCTCGATCTGGTGGCCAAGACGCCACATCACTCGCTGGCGTTGTTCTTCATGGAAACGCCACCTGAAGATCCTCGGCATTTCGATACGTCGGCGCTGCCGCTGTATGGCACTCTGGTGAAAATCCACCACGCCAGCCGCGAAGACGGCAAGTTACAGTTCGTCGCCCAGGGCCTGTCTCGGGTGCGTATTCGCACGTGGCTCAAGCACCATCGCCCGCCCTATCTGGTGGAGGTCGAATACCCGCAGCAGCCCATCGAGCCCACCGACGAGGTCAAGGCCTACGGCATGGCGCTGATCAATGCGATCAAGGAGCTGCTGCCGCTCAACCCGCTGTACAGCGAAGAGCTGAAAAACTACCTCAACCGCTTCAGCCCCAACGATCCTTCGCCCCTGACCGACTTCGCCGCTGCGCTGACCTCCGCCACCGGTGCCGAGCTGCAACAGGTGCTCGACTGCGTGCCCATGCTCAAGCGCATGGAAAAAGTCTTGCCGATGCTGCGCAAGGAAGTCGAAGTCGCGCGGCTGCAAAAGGAGATTTCCGCCGAGGTCAATCGCCAGATCGGCGAGCACCAGCGCGAATTCTTCCTCAAGGAGCAATTGAAGGTCATCCAGCAAGAACTGGGGCTGACCAAGGACGACCGCAGCGCCGATGTCGAGCAGTTCCAGGCACGCCTGGAAGGCAAGACGCTGCCGGCCCAGGCGCAAAAACGCGTGGATGAAGAAATCGGCAAGCTGGGAATCCTCGAAACCGGCTCACCTGAGTACGCCGTCACGCGCAACTATCTGGACTGGGCCACCGCCCTGCCCTGGGGCGTTTACGGCAAGGACAAGCTCGACCTCAAGCACGCGCGCAAGGTGCTCGACCAGCACCACGCCGGGCTCGATGACATCAAATCTCGCATCCTCGAATTCCTCGCCGTCGGCGCCTACAAAGGTGAGATCAGCGGCTCGATCGTGTTGCTGGTCGGGCCGCCCGGCGTGGGCAAGACCAGCGTCGGCAAGTCCATCGCCGAATCGCTAGGGCGGCCGTTCTATCGCTTCAGCGTCGGCGGCATGCGCGACGAGGCCGAGATCAAGGGCCATCGGCGCACCTACATCGGCGCCCAACCGGGCAAGCTGGTGCAGGCGCTCAAGGATGTCGAGGTGATGAACCCGGTGATCATGCTCGACGAGATCGACAAGATGGGCCAGAGCTACCAGGGCGACCCGGCCTCGGCGCTGCTCGAAACCCTCGATCCGGAACAGAACGTCGATTTCCTCGATCATTACCTCGACCTGCGCCTGGACCTGTCCAAGGTGCTGTTCATCTGCACCGCCAACACCTTGGACTCGATCCCCGGCCCGCTGCTCGACCGGATGGAAGTGATTCGCCTGTCGGGCTATATCACAGAAGAAAAAATCGCCATCGCCAAGCGCCACCTGTGGCCCAAGCAGCTGGAAAAGGCCGGCGTCGACAAGGCCAAGCTCAGCATCAGCGACACGGCTCTGCGCGCGGTGATCGAGGGCTACGCGCGGGAAGCTGGGGTGCGCCAACTGGAGAAGCAACTCGGCAAACTGGTGCGCAAGGCCGTGGTCAAGTTGCTCGACGCGCCGCAGTCGTCCATCAAGATCGGGCCCAAGGACCTCGAAGCCTCGCTGGGCACCCCGGTGTTCCGCAGCGAGCAGGTGTTGTCCGGCAAGGGCGTGATCACCGGGCTGGCCTGGACCAGCATGGGCGGCGCCACCCTGCCGATCGAAGCGACCCGTATTCATACCCTCAACCGCGGCTTCAAGCTGACCGGGCAGTTGGGTGATGTGATGAAGGAGTCTGCGGA
>CAJCIO010000065.1 GCA_903970465.1 Gammaproteobacteria bacterium | reverse complement strand
GAGGGCGATCCCGGCAGGATGCCGGGTCAGGCGCGTTAGGCCATGGATGGCCTATTGCGCCGTGCCCTCTCTTCAGGTGCCGGAACGCGGGTACCCTGAGCCTAGGCGAAGGGCCAATGGGCAGGGCGAGCCGCACAGGTCCGCAGCAAAGGACCACACACCGATCCAGAAGCCCCCTGAAACCCAGCCAGCGATAGAACCACTATGTGCGCCACCGAACAGACAGCCATCGCCGCCGGTATTCACACTCAGGGGGCGAAGCTCCGCTCACCCAGGCACGTACCGGTGCCGGCATCCCCGCTGCGCATCCCGCCGGGCTGTGCATCGCGCCAGCGCTGACGGGACTGCTGGCGCGAGTGTCAGACCTAGGATTTTATGACTAGCATATGGGCGCCCGTCCGGTTGCTGCTGTCCCGGCTGACGGTGTTGTACCGAACCGGCAACTACCCCCCGGTCAAATTCGCCTACGAGCAGATCCTGCGCGCCGAGCTGTTCAATGCCGAGCAAATGGCCGATCACGGTATCGCCCTGGCCGGGCAGCATCAGCTCAGCGCACTGTCGGCGCAAGACTCGCTGCTGGGCCGACTGGACGACAACGAACGGCTGCTCAACCGCAGTTGCAGTGCGCTGACCCTGGCCCATCGCAGTAGCCGCCGCGTCACCCCCGCCGCCGAGTGGCTGCTGGACAACTACTTTCTGGTGGAAGAAAACATCCGCACCGCCAGGACGCACCTGCCCAAAGGCTACAGCCGCGAGCTGCCGCGCCTCATCAACGGCCTGCCGCGAGTCTACGACATTGCTCTGGAGACCATCTCCCACGGCGACGGCCGCTTCGACGAGCAAAGCCTGCAGCGCTTTATCGTCGCCTATCAAACCGTCATGCCGCTGGCCCTCGGCGAACTCTGGGCGATTCCCATCATGTTGCGCCTGGCCCTGATCGAAAACCTGCGCCGCGTAGCATCGCGGGTCATGGCCAACTGGGACGATCGCAACCTGGCCGATGACTGGGCCGAGCGCCTGATCGAGGTCTCCGAGCGCGACGTCAAAAGCGTGGTGCTCACCGTAGCCGACATGGCCCGCTCGGCACCGCCACTGACCGCCGCCTTCGTCGCCGAAGTCGCCCGCCGCCTGCAAGGCCAAAGCGCGGCATTGGCGCTGGCACTCAACTGGATCGAGCAGATGCTCGGCGAAAGCGGCTCGAGCATCGAGCGCCAGGTACAGCTTGACGCGCAGCAACAGTCCGCCGACCAGGTATCCATCGGCAACAGCATCGGCAGCCTCAGGCTGTTGTCGGCGACCAACTGGCGCGACTTCGTCGAAGCCGTCAGCCATGTCGAGCAAACCCTGAACGACGACCCCGCAGCGATCTACCCGGCGATGGACTTCGCCACCCGCGACAACTATCGGCACATGATCGAGCGCCTCGCCCGCCGCAGTCGGCACTCGGAAATCCAAGTGGCGCAACTGGCCGTCGCGCTGTCCGCCGAACAGCACCCCCAGGTGCCCATCGGGACGCCCACCCAGCACATCGGCTACTTCTTGATGGGCGCAGGCATCGCCGAGCTCGAGCACAGGCTCACGGCGCGGGTGCCCTTCCATGAACGCTGGAAGCGCCTGCTGCAACGTTCGCCGCTGACGTTCTACCTGGCGCCGGCATCATTGCTGACGGTGATTCTGGCCTTGCCACTGCTCGCCTCCGCAGGGCGCGACGGGCTGTCCTGGCTGGCGCTGCTGGGCTTGGCGGTACCCTGCCTGGTGATGACCAGCCGGTTGGGTTTCAGCCTGGTCAACTGGTGGGCGACCTTCAGTCTGGCGCCGGCAATGCTGCCGAAAATGGACTACAGCGACGGCATCCCCGACCCTGCCCGCACCCTGGTGGTGATCCCGACCCTGATCGCTTCGCGTAACGATATAGAAGAGCTGGCCGAGGGGTTGGAAGTGCGGTTTCTGGCCAACCGCGACGACAATCTGTTCTTCGCCCTGCTCACTGATTTTCTTGACGCCCCCGAGCAGACACAGCCGCAGGACGCCGAGTTGCTCGAACAGGCCGCGCACGCCATCAACCTGCTCAATCGCCAATACGCCGATGGCTCGACTGATCGATTCTTCCTGCTGCATCGCCCGCGCCGCTGGAACCCCAGCGAAAACGCGTGGATGGGCCACGAGCGCAAACGCGGCAAGTTGAACGACCTCAACGCGTTGCTCCGCGGCCGGGGCACCGAGCATTTCAGTACCCTCGTCGGCGACGTGCGAGCGCTGCAATCGGTGCGCTACGTGATCACCCTCGACACCGACACGCAACTGCCCCGAGACGTCGCACGCCAGTGCACCGGCGCCATGATGCATCCATTGAACCGGCCGATCTTCGATGCCAGCCAGGCCACCATCATCGCCGGCTACGCCCTGCTGCAACCGCGGGTCGGCATCAGCCTGACCAGCACCCCGCGCTCGCTCTATTCGCGCCTGTTCGGCAATGGCGGCGGTGTGGATCCTTACACCCGAGCGGTCTCGGACATCTACCAGGACCTGTTCCAGCAAGGCTCGTTCATTGGCAAGGGCATCTATGACGTCGATGCCTTTACCCAGGCGCTGGAGGGCCGCCTGCCCGACAACCGCATTCTCAGCCACGACCTGATCGAAGGCAGCTACGCCCGCTCGGGCCTGCTCAGCGATGTCGAGCTGTACGAACAATACCCCTCGCATTACAGCGCCGACGTCAAACGCCGCCATCGCTGGATTCGCGGCGACTGGCAACTGCTGCCCTGGACCGTGCCCTGGACCCGCAACCTCAAGGGCGACTGGACGCAAAACCGCCTGGGGATCATGGCCCACTGGAAACTCTTCGACAATTTGCGCCGCAGCCTGGAGCCGCTGGCATCGCTGCTGATTCTGGCCTGGGGCTGGTTCGCCAGCAGCGAGCCGCTGGCCTGGACGCTGACGGTGCTCGGCCTGCTGGTTGCGCAACCGCTGCTCAAGACCCTCACCGATGCCCTGCACCCGCCGGTCAAGGTGCCTTACTGGCAGTACTTGCGCGACATTGGCGACAGCCTGCTGCAAGATCTGGCGCGCGTCGCCGCGACCCTTGCCTGGTTGCCCTTCGAGATGTACTACAGCGCCGATGCCATCGCCCGCTCGCTGTGGCGCATCACCTTCAGCCAGCGCCTGATGCTGCAATGGCAGCCGTCGCGCGAGGTCGAGCGGCACTCGGAAAACCGCCTGGCCAGGCGTTACCACGAGATGTGGATCGGGCCGGTGTTCGCAGTGGCGGGGTTGGTCGCGCTGCTGCATGAGCCGCTGAGGCTGGCCATCGCCCTGCCCTTGCTGCTGTGCTGGGCGGCCGGGCCCTGGGTGGCGTGGCGGCTCAGCTCGGCGCCGCAGCACCGGCGTTTCGAACCCTCGGTCGAGGTGCTGCGCTTCTTGCGCGTGCTGAGTCGGCGCACCTGGGCGTTTTTCGATGAATTCGTCGGCCCGCAGGACAACTGGTTGCCGCCGGACAACATCCAGGAAGAACCCAAGGCCAGCGTCGCCCACCGCACCTCCCCCACCAACATGGGCATGGCGCTGGTCGCGCACCTAGCGGCCCACGACTTCGGCTACCTGAGCACGCAGCGGCTGGCGAGCCGGCTGTCGGCATCCCTGGACAGCATGAATGCGCTGGAGCGCTACCAGCAGCATTTCTACAACTGGTACGACACCCAAACATTGCAACCGCTGCGCCCGCATTACATCTCCACCGTCGACAGCGGCAACCTCGCCGGGCTGCTGCTGACCCTGCGCGCGGGCCTGCTGCAGATGCCGGACGCGAGACTGTTCGGCCCGGCTATCCGCAGTGGCTTGCGCGATACCCTGGACGCGCTGATAGAGAGCCAGGCAAGCAGCGCGTTCACGTCATTGCGCCAACGACTGGATGACACCCACGCGCCGCTCGACACCGATGCCCTCCTGGATCTGCTAAGCACCGCCCAAGCTGAAGTGTCAGCCTTCAAAACCTTCGCGGGCACAGCAGGTTCCCGCAAGGCTAGCGGTGACAATGCAGCAGCGGCCGGAGCGTTCAGCGGCAAAGAGGCCGGTGCAGACACCGCTTACTGGCAGCAGGCATTCACCGCTCAATGCAGCGACTGGATCGAAGAACTGCAACGCTACCGCCTGCCCCCCTGCCTCAACGGCCGCACCCCCCCACAACACTCCCTGCGCGCCCTGTCCCAATTGCTCCAGGACGACTGGCCCCGCGAGCACCACAGCCGCGTGGCCAGCGTACGCAGCAGCGCACTGAACGCCATCGAGCACCTCGACACACTCAGTGGCCTGGCCGGTACCTTGGCGCAGATGGACTTCGGGCTGCTCTACGACCGCAAGCGCGACTTGTTTTCCATCGGTTACACCACCGAAGAACGACGCCTGGACACCGGCTACTACGACCTGCTGGCCTCGGAGGTGCGCCTGACCAATTTCGTGGTCATCGCCCAGGGCCAGATCCCCCAACGCGCGTGGTTCACCCTCGGCCGTCTGGCCGGCGACTGCGGCGGTGTGGCGACACTGATGTCGTGGTCCGGCTCGATGTTCGAATACCTGATGCCGATTCTGGTAATGCCCAACTATGATGGCAGCCTGCTCGACCAGACCTGCCGCGCCGCCGTGACCGTGCAGATCGAACAAGGCCACCGCCTGGGCATCCCCTGGGGCGTGTCGGAGTCCGGTTACTACACCCTCGACGCCCAGTTCAATTACCAGTACCGGGCATTTGGCGTACAAGGTCTGGGACTCAAGCGCGGACTGGGCGATGACATCGTCGTCGCGCCCTACGCCAGTGCGCTGGCCTTGATGGTCGATAGCGCGGCGGCCAGCAGCAATCTGCAACGCCTGGCTCGCCAAGGCGCGATGGGCCGTTACGGGCTGTACGAGGCGGTCGATTACACCGAGGCACGCCTGCCGCCCGGTCAGCCCTTTGCCTTGGTGCAGTCGTTCATGGCGCACCATCAGGGCATGAGCCTGCTGGCCCTGACCAGCGTACTGCTCGATCAACCCATGCAGCGGCGTTTCGAATCCGATCCGGCTTTGCAGTCCGCCCTGCTCCTGCTGCAAGAACGCGTACCCAAAGCCTCTGCGCCCTATCTGCAAACCGCGCAGTCGCCGCCCCTGAGCGACGCCGAGGGCCAGGACACCCAACTGCGGATCTTCAGCCACCCCGGGCATAAGCGCCCAGCCGTGCAACTGCTTTCCAACGGCCACTACCACGTGCTACTCAGCAGTGCCGGTGGGGGCTACAGCCGCCGCGACGAGACCGCCATCAGCCGTTGGCACGAGGACATCACCCAGGACAACTGGGGCACGTTCTGTTACTTGCGCGACGTCGCCACCGGCACCTTCTGGTCGGCGGCAT
Source organism: Gammaproteobacteria bacterium (assembly GCA_903970465.1). GTDB lineage: Bacteria > Pseudomonadota > Gammaproteobacteria > Pseudomonadales > Pseudomonadaceae > Aquipseudomonas. Next base: position 11,284 of record CAJCIO010000065.1, on the reverse strand, counting down.
TCCAGCCCACGCGGCGCAAGACTGAAAGCCACGAGGCCATCTTCAGCAACGCCCGCGCGGAATTTCGCGCACGCGAGCTGGATTTCGACTCGCACATGGAAATCGTCGTATCGCCCGAGGACAACATCGAACTACGCCGACTGCACGTCACCAACCGCGCAGCGGCGGCCAAGACCCTTGAGATCACCACCTATGCCGAAGTGGTGCTGGCCCCGGCGATGGCCGATGCCATGCATCCGGCGTTCAGCAAACTGTTCGTGCAGACCGAATTGCTCCCAGCCCTGCAGGCGATCATCTGCAGCCGTCGCCCCCGCGCCAGTGACGAGCACCCGCCGTGGATGTGCCATCTGCTCGCTGCCCATGGCGTCGATATCCAGGCCATTTCCTACGAAACCGACCGCGCCCGGTTTATCGGCCGCACCCGCAATCTGGCCTCGCCCGCCGCCCTGGATGCCGACTGCGAGCAACTGTCAGGCAGCGCCGGGCCGGTGCTCGACCCGATCGTCGCGATCCGCTGTCGCATCACCCTGCAACCCGGTCAGCAAGCCACCATCGACCTGGTCACCGGGGTGGCGGACAACCGTGACGAGTGCCTGGCGCTGATCAACAAATACCGCGACCGGCACCTGGCCGATCGGGTCTTCGATTTGTCCTGGACCCACGGCCAGGTATTGCTGCGCCAGCTCAATGTGTCCATGGCCGACGCGCGCCTGTTCGAGCAGATGGCCTCGTCCCTGGTGTACGCCAACCCGGCCTTGCGCGCCGACAGCGCCGTGCTGATCAGCAATCGACGCAACCAGCAGGGCCTGTGGGGGCAGTCGATTTCCGGCGACCTGCCAATCGTGCTGTTGCAGATCCACAGCCTGGACAATATCGAACTGGTCCAGACCATGATTCAGGCCCACGCCTATTGGCGCCAGAAGGGCCTGGTGGTCGACCTGCTGATCTGGAACGAAGACAAGGTCGGCTATCGCCAGCAGTTGCAGGACGCAATCATGGGTCTGGTGACCTCCGGCAGTGAGGCGGCGCTGGTAGATCGCTCCGGGGGGATTTTCGTGCGTACGGCACAACAGCTGTCGAGCGAGGATCGCACCCTGATTCTGTCGGTAGCCCGATTGGTGTTCAGCGAAGGCGCGGGCTCGCTCGCCGAGCAAGTCCACCGCCGCCGCGTCGCCCCCGTGTACGCGCCGTTTGTGGCGACGCAAAAATATCGCCCGACGCCGATGCCGGCCAAATCGGCGCAACTACCGCGGCTGTTGGGCAACGCCTACGGCGGCTTCAGTGCCGATGGCAGCGAGTACGTGATCGACGCCACGGCGGCCCGGCCAACGCCTGCGCCCTGGGTCAATGTCATCGCCAATGCGCAGGTGGGCACGGTGTTGTCCGAGACCGGTAGCGCCTACAGCTGGACCGAAAACGCCCACGAGTTTCGCCTGACGCCGTGGCACAACGACCCGGTGACTGACCTCAGTGGCGAGGTGATCTACCTGCGCGATGAAGAAACCGGGCACTTCTGGTCCGCCACCCCACAGCCCTGCCCCGGCAATGGTCGCTACCTGACCCGCCACGGCTTCGGCTACAGCGTATTCGAGCGCGAGGGCGATGGCCTGCACACCGAGTTGTGGGTGTACGTGGCGCTGGACGCGCCCATCAAGTTTTCGCGGCTGATCGTACGCAATCTGACGGATCGCAGTCGCATCCTGAGCGTCACCGGTTACGTGGAGTGGGTGCTGGGTGACCTGCGCAGCAAATCGGCCATGCATGTGGTGACGCAGGCGGACCCGGTCAGTGGCGCACTGTTCGCCCGCAACGCTTTTTCGGTGGAGTTCAGCGACCGCGTGGCGTTCTTCGACACCGATGGCATCGACCATCGCGTCACCGGCGATAGAACCGAATTCATCGGCCGCGGGGGCAGCCTGCAAGCACCGGCGGCGATGCAGCATGCCGGGCTGTCCGGGCGCATCGGCGGTGGCCTGGACCCCTGTGCGGCGATTCAGGTCACCCTGGAGCTGAACGCTGGGCAAAGCCGCGAAGTGATCCTACGCCTGGGCGCCGAGCAGAACGCCGAGGCCGCCACCGGGCAGGTGCAACGCTACCGCGGCACGCAAGTGGCCGCCGAGCAATTGCAAAAGGTCCGCGAGCACTGGCGCTCGCTGTTGTCGGTGATCCAGGTGCAGACCCCGGCCGCAGAGGTCGACGTGATGGTCAACGGCTGGCTGATGTATCAGGTCATCGCCTGCCGGTTCCTGGCCCGCAGCGGGTTTTACCAGTCGGGGGGCGCCATCGGTTTTCGCGATCAGTTGCAGGACAGCATGGCGATGATCCATGCCAGCCCCGCGCTGGTGCGCAAGCATTTGCTGCTGTGCGCCGGCCATCAGTATCCGGAAGGCGACGTGCAGCACTGGTGGCATCCGCCGCTCGATCGCGGGGTGCGCACCGATTGCTCCGACGACTTTCTGTGGCTGGTGGCGGCGACCAGCCGCTACGTGGAAATCACTGGGGATGTGGCGGTGCTGGAAGAGCCCGCCGGTTACCTGCAAGGCCGCACCCTGAACCCGCAGGAGGAGTCCTACTACGATCTGCCGGGGGTGTCGCCGCTGCGCGAATCGCTGTACCGCCACTGCGTGCGCGCCATCGAACACAGCCTGCGCCGGGGCGAACACGGCTTGCCGCTGATGGGCGGTGGCGACTGGAACGACGGCATGAACCGCGTCGGCTATCAGGGCCGCGGCGAAAGCGTGTGGCTGGGCTTTTTCGCCAACCAAGTGCTCAAGCGTTTCGCCCTGGTGGCCGGGCAGCAGGGCGACGCGGAGTTCGCCCTGCGCTGCAACGAAAACGCCGTGCTGCTCAACGAGCGGCTGGAGAAGACCGCCTGGGATGGCGCCTGGTACCGCCGCGCCTGGTTCGATGACGGTCAGCCGCTGGGCTCGTCGATCAACACCGAGTGCCGTATCGACTCCATCGCCCAGAGCTGGTCGGTGCTCTCCGACGCTGGCTCCGCGCCCCGTCAGCGCCAGGCCATGCAGGCGCTGGACCGCTACCTGGTCAAGCCCGATATCCGCGCAGTGCTGCTGCTCGACCCGCCTTTTGATAAAGGCGCCGAAGACCCGGGCTATATCAAGGGCTACGTGCCCGGCGTGCGCGAGAACGGCGGGCAATACACCCACGCCGCCGTGTGGGCGGCCATGGCCTTCGCGCAATTGGGCGACAGCGCCAAGGCCTGGGAGCTGCTGCACCTGATCAATCCCGCCGACCCGGCCAACAACGCGGCCATCGAAACCTACAAGGTCGAGCCTTATGTGATGGCCGCCGATGTCTATGGCGCCGTACCCCATGCCGGGCGCGGCGGCTGGACCTGGTACACCGGTTCCGCCGGCTGGATGTATCGCTTGGCGACCGAGTCACTGCTGGGTGTGCAGCGGGTAGGCGATACGCTGCGCATCGAGCCATTGCTCCCCGCCCATTGGCCGGGCTTTTCCCTGAGTTATCGATTCGGCGCGACCCAGTATCACTTCGATGTACGCCGCAGCGATGCGAATGTCAGCTCGATGAGCGTCGATGGCCAGATCATCGAGGGCGGTACGTTGCGTATGATCGACGATGGCGTCGAGCGCCGGGTGCGGGTGGAGTGCCCTGCGCCCGCGGTGCAGGCCCGTGACATGGCCCAGGGGGTGGACGACTAGCGGTTAATCCCCTGCACCGAGAAATACAGGCGTACTCTGGACGCATCCGGCAGTTTTCTACTTTGGGGCTCGATCATGTCCGATCCACCGCTACCGACCCGCAATCACTTGCTGGCCGCCCTCGCCCATGAAGAGCTGGCGCGTCTGACCCCACACCTGGAGGTGGTCCCCCTGACGCTGGGCGAGGTGTTGTACGAGCCCGGCGACACCCTGCGCCACGTGTACTTCCCTACCGACTCTATCGTGTCCTTGCTGCACGTCACCGAAAGCGGCGCGTCGGCGGAAATCGCCGTGGTCGGCAACGAAGGGCTGATCGGCATCGCCCTGTTCATGGGCGGCGAGAGCACCTCCAGCCGCGCCGTGGTGCAGAGCGCCGGCAGCGCCTTGCGCCTGCCGGGGCAGAAGCTCAAGGACGAATTCAATCGCCACGGCGATCTGCTGTTGCTGATGCTGCGCTACACCCAGGCGCTGATCACCCAGATGTCGCAGACCGCCCTGTGCAATCGCCACCACTCCATCGACCAGCAACTGTGCCGCTGGCTGCTGCTGTCGCTGGACCGGCTGCCTGGCAATCAACTGACCATGACCCAGGAGCTGATCGCCAACATGCTTGGCGTGCGCCGCGAAGGCGTCACCGAAGCGGCGGGCAAGCTGCAGCGCCAGAGCGTGATCGAATACAGCCGCGGGCACATCAAGGTGCTGGATCGCCCACAGCTCGAACGGTTGAGTTGCGAGTGTTATTCGGTGGTGAAGACCGAGACTGATCGGTTGTTGCATTACACGCGGCGACAGGACAGATGACGCCTGGCGAGCGCTGACAGTTAAAAACCCAAATGGCTCAATCAATCCTTCGCGGTTGTTGAATAGGGCGTACCATCAGGTCTGCCCTCAGGAACCCGATCACGATGTCAACGGATAGCGACGCAAGCCTGGACTTCCAGCTGTTCCTGGCGTGCCGAGCAGGTGATGGCGCGGACAGTGCGCTGATTGCCGCGGCGCTCAGTGCCACCCTGCAAGACCTCGACACCGTGCTCTCGCCCGTCATCGGCAGCAAGGGCGTCGCGGCGTTGTTGCGCCGCAGCCTGCAATTGACTGGCGCGCCCCTGCCGGACCCGGACGGTCTGGCTGAATGCGCGCTGGAACCACTGGATCACACATGCCTGTTGACCTTTCTAGGCCAGCGCCCCCCCAGGAGGTGCTAGGGCTGGGCGAACAGTTACTGCAGACGCTCTATCGACTGCTCGGCACGTTGATCGGGCCATCCCTCACCGCGCGCCTTCTTGATGCCGTATTCGCAGCTCCGCTCAGCGCGCCCCCGGCGCAGGATAGTTCGCCATGAACAGCAAAGTGACAATCAACCGTCTGGCCACGGGTGTACCTGGCCTGGATGAAGTCCTGGGTGGCGGTCTTCCGGAGTTTTCCTTCAATCTGATCGCAGGCCCGCCCGGCTGCGGCAAGACCACCCTGGCGCACCAGATCATGTTCGCCCTGGCGACGCCCGAACGCCCGGCGCTGTTCTTCACCGTGCTCGGGGAGCCGCCCCTGAAGATGTTGCGTTACCAGCAGCAGTTCGACTTTTTCGACAGCGACGCCATCAATCATTCGGTGCGCTACATCAACCTGGCGGACGAAACCCAGGCCGGCAATCTCGACGAGGTGCTGCGCCGGATCGTCGCCGAAGTCGAAGCCCATGGCCCGGCACTGGTATTCGTCGACTCGTTCCGTTCGGTGGTACTCGCCAGCCAGACCGCCGACAACCCCAACAACAACCTGCCGCAATTCGTGCAGCAATTGGGCATGTTGATGACCACCTGGCAGGCCACCACCTTCCTGATCGGCGAGTACTTCACCGAACTCGATACCAACCCGATCTTTACCGTGGCGGACGGCTTGATCTGGCTGCGCCAGAGCGTCCAGCGCAACTCCATGGTGCGCAAGATGGAAATCATGAAGATGCGTGGCCAACCGACGCTGCCGGGGTTGCACACCTTTCGCATCGACGGCAGCGGCATCAGCGTGTTCGCCCCGGCGGGCGTTGGCAGCCAGCCTGCGGCCAAGCGACCGCAGGGTACTCCGCCCCCGCGCCTGCGCATGGGCTCCACGCGCCTTGACGAAATGCTCGGCGGCGGCCTGCCCCAGGGCTATTCGCTGCTGGTGGCTGGGCCGTCCGGGTCAGGCAAGAGTATTCTCGCCGCCAGCTTTCTGGCCCAAGGCGCCAGCGAGGGCGAGACGGGCGTGATCGCGGTGTTCGAGCAGCGCCCCGATCGCTCGCAGAATCCGACCTTGGCGCGCCTGGTCGAGGAAGGCAAGGTCGGCCTGGTGGACAGCCGTGCACCGGACCTGTCGATAGACGAGATCGTGCACCTGCTGCTGGCTGAAATCCGCCGCCTCAAGGCCACGCGCGTGGTGATCGACTCGCTGTCCGGATTCGAGCTGGCGCTGGCCCCGACCTTCCGCGCCGACTTTCGCGAGTCGCTGTCGCGGATGGTCAATGCCCTGACCGGGGCTGGCGTCAGTGTGCTGATGACCTCCGAGCTGGAAGATCGCTACACCGATCTGCGCTTCAGCCCCTACGGCACCGCGTTCCTCACCGATGCGATCATCGTGCAGCGCTACATCGAGGTGCAGAGCCGGCTGTTGCGCATCATGGCCGTGGTGAAGTTGCGCGCCAGCGCCCACAGCGATGAGTTGCGCCAATACCGGATCGATGACCAGGGCTTGCAGATCGGCGACAGACTTGCGGATCGCGAAGGGCTGCTGGGCGGCAGCCCTACCCGGCAACACGTCAGTGTGGCGCCAGCGGGAGAGGACAATGTGTGATCTGCCATGAAAGAGCTGGAACTGCAGATGGCCAGCGCCACCAGCGAGCTGCAGGTGCTCGGGGAGAAGACACTCGAAGCCCGCACGGTGCTGGCGGCACTGCAACGGACTTTGGTCGAGACCCAGGACCGCATCGCCGACCGACAGAACATCGCGCAGTTGCTCGAAGCCAACGAGCAACTGGTCATCGCCATTCTCTCGGCACAGTCCGAGGTGGCCGACGCCCCCGTCATCCCCGGCCCGGCACAGGCGCCGCAGCTGCGCGAAGCCAATGAACAGCTGACCATCGCGGCACTCAGCGCGCAGAACCTTCAAGGGCTGGCCGAACGCGCCCTGGCCCAGGAGCGCAAGATCCTCGCCATCGTTGCCCACGAGCTGCGCAACCCGCTGACCCCGATCAGCCTGATCGCCGGGCGCATCGCCAAGGTGTCGAGCACCGAACTGCCCCGCTTGCAGGCGTTGCTGGAAGGTCAGGTGAGCTACATGGCCCGCCTGGTAGACGACCTGCTGGACGTATCGCGGGCCACCACCGGCAAGCTGCGCCTGCGACTGCAGCCCCTGGATATCGTGCCTTTGGTGCGGACGGTGATCGACAGCTGCCTGCCAGTGATCGAGCAGCGGCAGTTGGCATTCTCCAGCGACTTGCCCGACCACCCCTTGCGAATCAACGGCGATACGGTACGGCTGACTCAAGTCGTCGCCAACATCATCACCAACGCGGCCAAATACACCCCCCGCGGTGGCGCGGTACAGCTGTCGATGCGCGCTGAAGACGGTGTGGTGATGCTGAGCATCGCCGACAACGGCATTGGCATCTCCCCCGAGGCGCTCTCGGAGATATTCGAGCCCTTTGTCCAGGACACCCAGGCGGTGGGGTTCAATGGCGCGGGCCTGGGGATAGGGCTGACGGTGGTGCGTGAACTGGTAGAGGCCCACGGCGGCGCGGTGGTCGCGCTCAGCGATGGGCCGAACCAGGGCAGCAAGTTTATCGTGACGTTGCCGCTGCTGGGTTGAGTCGGTGCGGCAGCCCTGAGCCGGTCAAGATGCCGTCATCCGCTCCAGACTATTACTCAAATGCAGCCACATCGCCGCACGTGCCGCGTCCGGGTCCTGGCGGCGAATGGCCCTGAGAATGGCCTCGTGCTCTTGATTGGCCTGGCGCCCGAACGGGGTCAGGTCGGTGGCGCCCCGCTCCTGCGCATTGATCCGGGTGCGCGGGATCACCGAGCTGCCGAGGTGATGGATGATGTCGGTGAAATACACGTTGCCGGTCGCCTCGGCGATCAGTCGATGGAAACGCACATCGGCCTCGACGCTGCTGTCGTTGTTGGCCAACGAGTTCTGATAATCGTCCAGTGCCTGGCGCATCTGCACCAATTGCGCTTCGCTGCGGCGAACGGCCGCCAGTGCTGCGGCTTGAGTCTCCAGGCCCAGGCGCAGTTCGAGGATGCCGCGCACGCTGAGCTCGGTATCGCGGGTCAGGTGCAAGCCCTGGCGCTCGTCGCGAGCCAGCACGAAGGTGCCGATACCGTGTCGGGTTTCCACCAGTCCTGATGCTTGCAACTGGGAAATCGCCTCGCGCACCACGGTCCGGCTCACGCCATGCTCACGCACCAGCGTCGATTCCGAGGGCATTTTTTCGCCGGGCGCGATCTGGCCGAGGCGGATGCGCTGGACCAGGCCGGCCACGATTTCGTGGGCCAGGCCGGGGGAGCGCTTGCGATCGGGGGATTGGGGTTCGTCTTGCATGGCGGGGTCCGTCTTCTTCGGTGGGCAGATATTAGCATCTGTGGCATGGCGGTTGAGCGGCGCTGCGGCGGGCCTCTTCGCGAGCGAGCTTTGCTCCTGCAGGGTGGACGGATCCGGCAGTGAAGGGGGCTGTAAAGATATCGCTCAGCTCGTCAGACAACCAAAGAATAAAACAAATAAAGCCCAATGGTTATTGCACAACAACAAAATCAACTCGTATGATGTCCGTCATCCGGACGCCAATGGCTGGCCATGACGACCGGGGTAGCCTGTGGCTTGAGCCGCAGGCGCCTGCAGTCCCTATAAAAACAATCAGCGGGAGTTCCGACTGTGCACGATTCAACCAACGCCCCCACTGCGTCTGCGGGCAACCCCGTGCTGGCGCGGGCCATCTCGAAGGTCAAGCGTCACGTCCTTCCGCTGTTCGTCATCATGTTCATCGTCAATTACCTCGACCGAGTCAATATCGGCTTCGTGCGCACGCACATGGAGCACGACCTGGGTATCGGCGCGGCGGCGTACGGCTTTGGCGCCGGGCTGTTCTTCATCGGCTATGCACTGTTCGAAGTGCCGTCCAACATGCTCCTGCAAAAGGTCGGCACCTGGGGCATCACCGCGACGCTGATGGCCTTCATCCAGAACGAAACCCACTTCTACATCCTGCGCTTTCTGCTGGGCGTGGCCGAGGCCGGGTTCTTTCCAGGGGTGATCTACTACTTCACTCGCTGGCTGCCAGGTGCCGAGCGCGGCAAGGCGATTGCCATCTTCCTCAGCGGTTCGGCACTGGCTTCGCTGATCTCCGGCCCGCTGTCCGGTGTGCTGTTGCAAATTACCGGGCTGGGCCTGCACGGCTGGCAGTGGATGTACATCATCGAAGGCCTGGCCTCGGTGGCGCTCTGCGTGTTCGTGTGGTTCTGGCTCGACTCCAAACCCCATGACGCGAAGTGGCTGAGCATCGAAGAAAAGGACGCGCTGGTGGGCGAAATCGACCGCGAACAACGCGAGCGCGACGCGGCCACCACGGTCAAACCCACGCTCGGCATGCTGCTCAAGGACCGCCAGATCATGCTGTTCTGCGCGCTGTACTTCTGCATTCAGCTGACCATCTACGCCGCCACTTTCTGGCTGCCGAGCATCATCAAGAAGATGGGCGACCTCAGCGACATTCAAGTGGGCTTCTACAACTCCATCCCTTGGCTGATCTCGATCGTGGCGATGTACGCCTTCGCTTCGCTGTCGGGCAAGTTCAAGTTCCAGCAGGCCTGGGTCGCCTCGGCCCTGCTGATCGCGGCGCTGGGCATGTTCCTGTCGACCACTGGCGGGCCGATCTTCGCCTTTATCGCCATCTGCTTCGCCGCCATCGGTTTCAAGTCAGCCTCGTCGCTGTTCTGGCCGATCCCGCAGGGTTATCTGGATGCGCGTATCGCCGCCGCAGTCATCGCCCTGATCAACTCGATTGGCAACCTCGGCGGCTTCGTGGCGCCGGCCACCTTTGGCTTCCTCGAGCAGTCCACTGGCTCGATTCAAGGCGGCCTGTATGGCCTGGCCGGGACGTCGGTGATCGCTGCGATCCTTGTGTTCTTCGCCCGCACGCTGCCCAAGCCGGGCGCGGCCATCTCCCCTACCACACCGACCCCCGCCGCTTCGGCGCTGGGCAAGTCGCACTGACCCCCTGCGAGAGGAATCGAAATAATGAATTCGGAACTCAAACACCACGCCAGCAAAGCACCTGTCATCACCAGCCTGGAAGTCATCCCGGTAGCCGGCCACGACAGCATGTTGATGAACCTCAGCGGCGCCCACGGGCCGTTCTTCACCCGTAACATCGTGATCCTCAAGGACAGCGCCGGTCACACCGGCGTCGGCGAAGTGCCCGGCGGCGAGCGCATCCGCGAGACCCTCGAAGACGCGCGCAGCCTGGTGGTCGGCCAGCCCATCGGCCAGTACCAACGCATCCTCAACCAGATGCGCAGCACCTTCGCCGCCCGCGATTCGGCCGGCCGCGGTCTGCAGACCTTCGACCTGCGCATCACCATTCACGCCGTCACTGCGATGGAAGCCGCCCTGCTCGACCTGCTCGGCCAGTTCCTCGAAGTACCGGTTGCCGCGCTGCTCGGCGAAGGCCAGCAGCGCGATGCGGTGAAGATGCTTGGCTATCTGTTCTACGTCGGCGACCGCAACGCCACCGACCTGGCCTACCGCAACGAAGCCGACGCCAGCGACGACTGGTTCCGCCTGCGTCACGAAAAAGCCATGACGCCCGAAGCCGTGGTGCGTCTGGCCGAGGCCGCCAAAGCTAAATACGGTTTCAACGACTTCAAACTCAAAGGCGGCGTGCTGCGCGGCGCCGAGGAAATCGAAGCGGTCACCGCCCTGGCCGAACGCTTCCCGGATGCGCGCATCACCCTGGACCCCAACGGCGCCTGGTCCCTGAAGGAGGCCATCGGCCTGTGCCGCGACCAGCATCACGTGCTCGCCTACGCAGAAGACCCGTGCGGCGCTGAAAACGGCTACTCGGGCCGTGAAGTCATGGCCGAATTCCGCCGCGCCACCGGCCTGCCGACCGCCACCAACATGATCGCCACCGACTGGCGCGAAATGGGCCATGCGATCCAACTGCAATCGGTGGACATCCCCCTCGCCGACCCGCATTTCTGGACCATGCAGGGCTCGGTGCGGGTCGCGCAGATGTGCCACGAATGGGGCCTGACCTGGGGCTCGCACTCCAACAACCACTTCGATATTTCACTGGCGATGTTCACCCAGGTGGCCGCCGCCGCGCCGGGCGAGATCACCGCGATCGACACCCACTGGATCTGGCAGGACGGCCAGCGCCTGACCAAGGCGCCGCTGCAGATCGTCGACGGCCTGGTCAAGGTGCCGGCCAAGCCGGGCCTGGGCGTGGACATCGACATGGATGCCGTGGCCAAGGCTCACGAGTTGTACAAGGGCATGGGCCTGGGCGCGCGGGATGACAGCGTGGCCATGCAGTTCCTGATTCCGGGTTGGCGCTTCGATAACAAGGCGCCTTG